>CAKMKF010000030.1 GCA_927439925.1 uncultured Acholeplasmataceae bacterium
GTAATTGAATCTCAACACCATATTCTGATATTCTTTTCTTAATATCTAGATTAATGCGTTCGGTTATTTCATTTGGAAATTGTGAAACTTCAAAAAATGAAGTTTTATGCTCTTTAACAATTGACAAAATTGTACGATGAAACTAAAAAGGGGGAATAATTATGTGGCCGGTATATATCGCATTATTCTTAATCGTAATCCTTATTGTTGTAATTGTTCTTTTTAGAAAACAACAACCTATAGTTGAACCAGCAGCAGAACAAAAATTTCTTGTAGTAAGAATAGACAACACTCAAGAGAATGCATCTAAAGTCTATACTCTTGAAGAGAACCAAGTGGTTGTTATTTTCCGAAAAGAGACACTTATTGCAATCTCAAGTTCAAGAGAGTTTTGTATTAGTGCATATGCTTCTAACAAAGGCGTCAATATGAAGGATCATGACTTTAAAATGCTTCACTTTTACATCTTTAATAAAGCACCAGTCACAAACTTATCAATTAAAATAGATCAACCATTGAGAATGTTGGATGCTGAGTATGGAATACCTATTGGGGTGACACCTAAAGGGAACATGTCACTGGAACATATTAATATTGAGAAACTTTTCAATCAACTTTTTTTGTTTAGAAAGTCTTACGGATTTAATACATTCTTTGATGACTTAAGAGTATATATTTTAAGAATAGTGAATAATGGCATTATTCAATTTTCAATGGAGAACAAAGTGTCACTTTTAATGCTCCATTATTATATTGATGACTTAGAGGAACTTATAATAAATGAACTTAATAGTCAGTTCAGTCAATTTGGATTGAATATGACACGATTTGAGTTTAGTAATTTTCAAGTATTGAGTTCCAATGAACTAACAAAGCTTGACAAAATCATCATGCAGAAATTGAAATATGAACTTCAAAATTATACATTTGCTGATGAGAAGAAGAAAAAACTGATGGACAAAGTAAATTTCTCAGTTAAAGCTGAAGTGAATAAAGGTGTTCTAATCAATGAGGTAAAGAATCTTTTGTAATACAATGGAGACTATAAGCAATCACTAAGTTAATCGAGGGGGAAATCAAGATATGAACCAATCCAAACAAGAACTACTCGCTAAATTAGCAAAACAAGAAAAAATATATGGACTTATCTTTAAGACTACTATAGTGATTGCTGTAGTCTTATATTTGTTTATGAAAGATAGAGAAGATCATTCTTCTCTGCCTTTCATCATTTTAATCGTCATTTCAGCTATTATCGGATTGTTAGCTTCAATGAAGACTTATTTTATATCTAAACAATACAATCAAGTAACAATAGAAGCGCTTAATGAAATATTTGATATCTCAATCATCAGCGAAGAAAATAGCTACACTTTCGATATTGATGATGAAGAGGAAAAAGTAGTCTTAGATGCGAATGGTATTCAAATCAATGAGGATCACTTCAATTATGATGAGTATGAAATTGGAGTATCCATATTTTGTTTCATGAAGACTATATATTTCGCAATCAATTTCGAGAGAAGTGTAATAGATGTAGAAAATGAAGAGTTTGCTATATCTGGTGAGTTTAGCGTAGAAGTAACTAAAGAAGTCTATCAAGCAATCAAACAGTTTAATATAACCTTTGATACTGAATCTAATAAACAATTAGAATATCTAAAAAATAACACTGAAGAAGCTGTCAAAATGTTATTTAGCAAAGGCTTTCTAAAAGTCTAAACTGCTTATTACTATTATAAGTATTTCAACACTATAAGTTATATGGGGACATTATAAGAAGAATCCAAGAGTTCTGATTTTACTATATAATTATCTAAGACTTCTTGATATAATAAAACTAAACAAAACGTTAGGTATGGGGGTATTGAATGAAAAGATTAGGGGTTTTATTCGCTTTATTATTGTTTTTTATATCAGGTTGCCAAACGTCATCTGATATCAATACATTGATTTCAAAAATTGATGACTTTGAACAAAGTGGAAATCAATTTGAAATGATATTGTCAGTTGAAGTTGATATCACACAAAATGATCAAACAGAATCTGTTTCCGAAAGTGTTTCTGTCCACATCCAAATAGATCCATATTATACATCCATAACATCAGGTAATACAACCATTGTTGAGATTATAGAAGATGATCTATTGAAGACCTATACGATGGATAATACCCATATCGTTAATGGGAAACAACTTTATTCAAAAGGAACTGTTCTTATTGACGAAATTCAAGATCCATTTAGTGATCTTGAATTTGACTTAAGTAAAGTTGAAGTAACAGAAATCAATAGAAATGAGTTTCAAATAAATGGTAAACTCGTTGATTTTATGCCTGAATCAATGATGGATGATTTAAAGGAAGTTTTGATGGGATCAGGCATATCAGAAGAAGAAATAAATGATATTTCTATTGAATTACTTTTTAAGTTTAGTAGGAACTCACTTGAATATGACATCACAATGAATTTCGATCTAAACGATCTTGAATTAGAGATTCGTGTAGGTGTAATATTTACCAAACAAAGTTTTGAATTACTAGATTTTGATGACACTACGAAGTTCTATCCAATGTCTTCGAATGAAACACAAGATCCAATAGATATTAGTCAACCTATTGTGTTTACCGCTGATAACTATCATGTAACAAGTTATTACGCATATTTTGAAGCAGGCAAATATGGATTCTATAGCAATGTAGATATTGAACATCATACTATTGCTGTATACGATGAAACCGGTGGAGCATCCAATTTACGCGTCTTTAAAGAAGAATATAATAGATATTCTAACAACACAAATAACATATCTAGATTTTATAATATCCCAACGGATGGATATTATTCAATCTCTATAAATTATCCTCCTTCACCAGATCCTTACATTATAGAGGTAAGAAAAATAGAATCAGTTACAGATGGTACAGAAACACCAACCTTAACTGTAAGTGAAAGTGGTATCTATAATTATGAGATTGAGTCAGCATATGATTTTTTCTCTATTGACTTTGACTTAGAAAATGATGCATTTGTTACAATCATAGATTCTAACGTTAATCATTTGTATTATAATTATGCGAATGAATCTTATTTTCACAATATTGATATACCAGAACCTGGATGTATTCTTTATATGAACGAAACAAATCAACTGGTTTATTTGCATAATCCAAATGGTCCATCAACTGGAACATTAACGATTGAGATTACTCCAATCGTTCATGCAACCAGTCCTGATGAATCCATGTTATTCATGAAAGAGCAGTTTAATGATGAACTAGTAGTCACTGGTTATCCTGCACCAATTCAGTATATAGCTATTGAAGTAACAGAGAGAAAACTATACACGTTTGAATTTTTGATGTCAAGTGGTGATATTGAAGAAGTGAAAGGTGTTCTATATAGAGAAAATAGAACTTTCGTTAGTGGTATTTCAAATAATCGCACTGTTGCTCTGATGCCAGGAAACTATTATTTTGAAACTTCAAATGATTATGATTCTATCTATAGCGTTAGAGCTGTCATCTCAGATATTACCGAAACAGCTTATCATATAGATTCTCTTCAATCTCATGATGTATTATATGGAAATCTTTCAACATATCCTCAATTCAATGGAGATATCGAAAATTTTGGTGAGTTTGTAGTCTATTATTTTTCGTTATCTGAAACGACTGATATCGCTTTAGGACAAAGCAGTATTACATATGAATTATATGATTCAACAGGCAATAGAATCGATATTGCTAGATTATCCGATATGTTTGTTTATCGATTGCCAGCTGGTGATTACTCTATTATCGTAATACCTCCAGTTTATTTCACTGAAGATAATTTCCCTATGGATTATTCTCTCATTTTGTTTAAGTTCACAGGAGGTGGTTTGGATACATCAGTCTACCCATTTGTTGAAGAAATAACTCTTGGTTGGGGTTTTACTGAAGCAACTATGGATTTTACAGGAGATTATGATGGTTATAACTTCACATTAACAAAGACTGAAACTGTGTATATATATTCAACGGAAAGAGCGATTTTACTCCAAGGGAATAAAATTTTATTCTCTGGTATAGAGAGAAAAGAAGTTACTCTGGAAGCTGGAACTTATACGATTATGTGTAATACATATAATCCAAGATGGACATTCAGTGTTAGGGTAGTTACTCCATAGTAATAATTAAGAACATTAAGGAGATTTCCTATATCTCCTTTTTTTAATGTTAAATCGTTAAATTTATCATATAATAAGACTAATAATCTTTAATACGAAGGAGTATTCCAATGAAGAATAATGAATTCAAGAAAAAACTAGCTTTTGCATCTGCTGATATCTTTGGTGGAGGCTCTTTTAACATCGTTAACTTTCTTTATCCAGGCTTTCTAGCGTTAACAGTAGGTATTAGTCCTTATTGGATAGGGGTTGTCATATTAGTTGCTAGAATATGGGACGCGATTACAGATCCTTTAATGGGACATATCTCAGATAGAACGAAGTCTAAGATGGGTAAAAGAAGAATCTATTTAGTGATTGCTGCACCTTTTGTTTTACTATCAATGTTTTTATTATTCTTTCCATATTCATTTTCTTCAACAGGTTTAAGAGTGGTTGCTGTCTTAACGTCTTATTTAATTTTTACAACTGTTCAAACATCTGTTATGATTCCCTATTATTCATTATCAAGTGAAATCACTTCTGATTATCAAAAAAGAGCATCCTATAATTCTTACCGCTTAGGATTTTCAATTTTTTCATCCATCCTTTGTGTTGCAGTTCCTGGTATTGTTGTTGGTATGTTTGGAGATAAAGCAGTAGGTTATCAAGTCATGAGCTTATCATTTGGGTTACTCTTCGCATTATCGGTTTTATTTACAGGTTTATTTGCAAGAGAAGAGATTCAAACACCAGTCGTTGAAACAAAACTTTCCATTAAGGAAATGGCGAAGCCTTTAGGTCTTCGC
Source organism: uncultured Acholeplasmataceae bacterium (assembly GCA_927439925.1). Classification (GTDB taxonomy): domain Bacteria; phylum Bacillota_I; class Bacilli_A; order Acholeplasmatales; family Acholeplasmataceae; genus Peloplasma. Next base: position 4,958 of record CAKMKF010000030.1, read on the forward strand.
CCATTTAGACAATATTTAGGAATGTTTTTAGTCCTTCAAATGTCTATGGCAATCATGAGTGGGTTATTCTTCTTTTATGTCGATTTCTATATTGTAAAAAATGAGACATTCTTAGGGAATGCTACGATGGTAGGGTTAATCGCTGCAGCCTTAATGTTTTCCATGCAAATCGTTGCTCTTCCTATTTATTTAAAGATGATTGAAAAGAAGGGAAAGACATTTGCGTATCGTTTTGGTGCTTATGTTTGGATTGTTACTGCATTATTTATTCTACTCATTCCAGCTAACGTCAATCCTGTAGCTATTTATATTGTAGGAGCTTTAATGGGATTTGGTATATCAGGTCCAGGGCTCGTCCCACACACGATGTATGGTGATGTGGTTGATGCTGGTCAAATTAAGTTTAAAGATCGTTTAGACGGTCAAATGAGTGGGTTCACCAACTTCATTAATAAAATTGCTCAAGCAGTAGGGTTAGCTCTTGTTATGTTTCTAATTGGGTTAGCAGGATTTCAGGAACAGTCTTTTGATGGACCAACAATTGTTGAACAACCAGACAGTGCATTATTGATGATAAGAATCATTATGGCACTCGCACCACTGATCTTTATGAGTATTGGAATACTGATTTCATTTAGATATAAGATTGATGCGAAAAAACAAAAAGAAATTACAGAAGCGATTCATGACTCTTCGATTTCTAGAGAAGAAATCTTAGAAGATCTTTAAAATGAAGAGACCAAACTTTTTCATCAATATAACCTTAGGATTTTTAGTCAAAATATTTTCAGTTCTTAAGGGACAAAGACTAATCAAAAAATGTAAGATCAAAGGACCTGCGATTATACTATCCAATCACACGTCTTTTTATGATTTCATCTATACAAGTGCTGCGATGTATCCACATCGCGTCACTTATTTAGCTGCGAAGAAAATGTTTTATGAAAGAGTCACTGGTTTCTTTTTACGTCTTGCTAGAGCCATTCCAAAGAGCTTGATGCAAGCAGATCCTATAGCTACATTACATGCATTTCGGATTCTAAAGAAAAAAGGAATAGTATCAATATTCCCTGAAGGTCAGATATCACCAAGTGGCAGATCATTAACTCCAGCGTTTTCAATCGCTAAGTTCTTAAAGAAGGCGAATGCGAATGTTTATATCGTTAAACATATGGGTGCAGGGTTAGTTAATCCCCCTTGGTCTAAAAAGACTTTTAGAGGAAGAATAGACACTGTTAAAGAACTCATTATTAGTCAAGAAGAACTTATGTCAATGAGTGATCAAGAGATTTATAAAGTGGTTTGTGAGAAGCTATACTACTCACAATCCGAATATAATCGTTTAAAGAACTATAAGTATGAGTTAAATGATATTTCAAATCTAGAAAATGTAATCTATCAGTGTCCAAACTGTCTACACGAAGGACTAGTAACTAGTAAACATCAACTCATTTGTCCATTATGTAATCACACGTTAACTTATGATCGTTATGGAATGATTAACAATAAAGGATTAGATGAACTATTCCAAAACCAAGAAACTCATGTTAGAAAAGAAATAGATAACAATCCGAATTTTAAAATAGAAGGTCAAGCAAGATTGATGTCATTCAGAAATCAAAGGTTAGTAGAGGTGGGTTCTGGAGTGATTTCGGTCAAACGTTTTGAATATACTTATAAAGGAACTATAGATAATGAATATAAAGAATTAAAGTTTAATGTGAGTAGTACACCAACACTACCTTCTGATATTGGAAGAAATATCCAAATCTATGAAGGGGATAACATCTATCAATTTGAGATGGATGTTAAGTGGTTGCCTACAAAAATGGTTCATGTTGGAGAATATTTGTATCTCTTAAATAAAAAATAAAGTAGAATAACTACCTCTCTTATTCTACGATAATCAAATAAAGTAGAATAACGATGTTGATTATTCTATTTTTTTAATGTAAAATGAAGATAACGAAATGAGGTGTGACTATGAAACCTTTTGTTACCTATGAAAAGAGAATGTATCATATGCTAGGTTCGTTAGCATATATCTCAAGAAAAAAGAGAGATTTATTAGAACTTCCATATGATAGTGCAGTGATTGAAGATCTATCATCTATTGATATTAAGTTAAGTGATGAACCCAATGCACTTTTTTTGGAAACTGTTGAAGTGTTATCTAAGCTAGATGGTTATATTAAAGATAAGCTTTTATCATTTCCAATGCTCTTATTAAGAACAGAAGCACTATCAAGTTCTCAAATTGAACATTATCATTCCAGTAACCGAAATGTAGCTCTTGCACAATTAAATAAAAAGCATACCAAAGAAGCAATGATTATCAAATCAAATTTGGAGGCTTTAATCAAAAGTGTTTCATGTAAAAAATCAATTGATTTAGATTTTATAATCGAGATTCTAAGAAATCTTTTGGATAATGAAGAATCAAACCACCCACTAGAAATTCGTAAGGTGGTTAACTGGATAGGCACATCAACTCAATTTCCACATGAAGCCGATTACGTGCCACCACATCCAGATTATCTTGAAACCTATTTAGGGCAGTTCATCAAATTCATCAATAGAAAAGATTTACATCCATTAATTGTAGCAGCATTCGCTCATGCATACTTTGAAGTTATCCATCCATTTACTGATGGTAATGGACGTGTCGGACGTATATTGATTCAAGTCATATTAAGCAAATCATTATTTCTTGAAAATGCATATCTACCTTTTTCTGTTGGTCTAGTTAAGAATACAGATCAGTATATCCAGTCTTTAAACGCTTTTAAAGATGGTAACTATGAAGACATTCTATCTTTATTATTAAAGAGTGCATTAGATATCGTCCCTAAAGTCTATAAAGCACTTGATGAGATGTTAACTCTAAAGTTATCTTGGCAAAGTAAGTTACATGCAAGAAAAGATGCTTTAGTATGGAAGATGTTAGATGATTTGATATCTCAACCAGTAATTGATGTTGAATATATAAAGAATAAACATCAAGCCAATGATCAATCGGTAAGAAATAATATAGAGTTGTTAATTAAATCTGGTATTATATCCCAAATGGGTAATAATAAGCGTGATGTTACTTATGAATGTAAGGAAGTATTAGCAATTATAGACAATTTCAATATCTAGTTATCATGAAATATGATATATTATAGGGAGAAAGTAAGAAAATAGGAAATGAGGAAATATAATGATCATTGAACTTAGAAAGAAGTCTCAGATAACTATTCCTAAAGAAATTATTGATTCACTATCATTGCAAGAAGGGGATCATCTTGAAATTAAACTCAATCATGGTGTTATTCAAATTGAACCTGTAGCCATATACTCAAAGAAGTATATAGAAAGACTTGAAAAAGCTGTGATGCATGTTAAAAATAACTCCAACAGTTCTGCTGGTCCATTCAAATCAGTAGATGAAGCAATCCATTATCTTGAGGACAAAGAAAGCATTAAGAAATAAAAAAAGGTCTTGTTCAATCGCTTAACGATTCTAACAAGACCTTTTACTATATTTACTAACTTGTATAATTATCTCTAGCTTCAGGAACCATATACTTTGTGAAATAAGGTTCTTCAGGTGTTATGACAAAGAATAACAATACACCAGCTATTAACCCACCTAAATGACCTAAAACACTAATATTAGGAATAATGAATGTAAATACTAAATTGATTAACATTAAATTTCTTATCGATCTAACGGTTTGTGGATGAAACCAATTTGCTCTTTTAATGGTAAGCATGAATAATCCACCCATGACACCAAAGATTGCTCCACTCGCACCAATCGTTACAATATTATCTGCACCTAAATAAACGACAAATAAACTTGATACAATACCAGCTACCAAATAAACAAACAAATATTTCATTGGTCCTATTAATCTTTCCAAATGACCACCAATATAAAACAATACATAAGAGTTCATTGCGAAATGTAATACACTACCATGAAGTGCCATTGCTGTGAGTATTCGATAATACTCACCATTTTCAGTAATGAGTGGTGGAAGTATTGCTCCCCACGATATGAGATTATTAAGTGTAAATCCACCAGTAAACATAACGAGAAGTGCCATCAGTAAATTAATAATTATGATTATGCTTGTTACAGGGTGGTTTTTATAGTATTCTTTAAAGTAAGCTGAATAGTTCATATGATTACCTTCCTTACGGGTTATATTATACCCATATCGATAGTGTTTAACAACCAATTTGGAGTCTGTATACCAATTGTGGATAATTTAATATATTTCACCAAAATATAATAAAATCTTACATCTTCATTA
>CAKMKF010000031.1 GCA_927439925.1 uncultured Acholeplasmataceae bacterium
ACCAGTATATCAAAAAGCTTTTCAAGCATTAAAACATATACATTGTATGATCTAAATTAAGCAACGATAATTGGAGGGTAATCATGCAAGGATTTAGTGATTTATCTGTGTGGGTTGAGCAGGTTAAAACATTGTGTCAAACAGATCGTATTCATTTATCCATTCGTAGCCATGATGAGCAATACGTCTTAGTTCATCTAGTTTTTCATTGAATCCTTCTTTAATGATTCCACCATCTTTTAAGGTTATCGGTGGTTCATTTTGAATCGCTTTTTCTAAGAAGACAAAGAGTTCTTGATGTTCATCCATCAATTCAATCATTTCATCTAGCTTAGGATTCTGATATAAATGAAGTGCTTCTTTTAAATCAGGAATTTGTTTTAAGGTTTCTTTTAATTGATATAAGTCTCTCGCATTCACGGTATTAAATGAGATTCTACCGACAATACGGTTAATATCATAAATATATTTTAAGTGGTCTAATACACGTTCTCTAGGCTGATAAGGCGTTAGTGCTTCAATCATATCATATCGATTGTTTAATGCGTTCATATCGTTTAATGGGTGATTAGCAAATGATTTTAATAAACGTGAACCCATCGCGGTTTGACATTCATTTAACCAATATAAAAGTGTTGTTTGACTGTTATTGACAAGCGATTCATCGATTTCTAAATGCTTTTTCACCCGGTAATCCAAATGCATATGTCCAACGCGCTGTACCACTTTAAAAGGCATTAAATGGTGGATCATTTGTTTCTGGGTGTTGACTAAATAGTTTAAAAGATGTGAAGCGGCTCTTTTAAGTTCTCGCTCTAGATGATTTAAATACTTTTGTTCGATAATTTGAAATTGATCTGAAACGGATATTAGTCTTTCATTATCTTTTAGTAATTCAATAAATGATTCATCAAAATGAGGTGGTAAAACAACCTCTCTAATATCAAGACTTAATATTAAATCTAAAACATTTTTCTTTTCTAATGAATCAGTAATAAATGATTCTCCTGTTGAGATATCTACATAGGTTAATGCATATCCCTTTTCAGTGAGCAAGATACTACCGATAAAATTATTCGATTTCGCATCCAATATGCCATCATCTAAAACAGTACCAGGAGTAATAAGTCTGATTACTTCTCTTTTTACTAGTCCTTTACCTGCTTCAGTCACCTGCTCAACGATCGCAATCTTAAATCCCTTTTCAATTAATTTTTGAACATAGGGTTTAACAGCATGATAAGGAACTCCACACATTGGAACCTTCGCACCTGCATCTCTTGAGGTTAAAGCGATTTCTAGTACTTTAGATGCTAAAATCGCATCATCGAAAAACATTTCATAGAAATCCCCTAATCTAAAAAAGACTATCGCATCTGCGTAGTCTTCTTTAATTTCAAGGTATTGTTGCATCATTGGGGTATATTTTTGTTTATCCATGGTTGCCCCCTCATTTATTATAAATATTTATCTTATAAACCTACTAATACCCACAAGTCGTGAATGTGTTGAACCATACCTTTTCCACTGATTTGGAATAGATTATTGATAGAATTATCGATTCCATCAAGGAATGGAGCTGCCCAGAAGTAAGAAATTGTTGAGTATAGTACAAGTAATATGACAACAATTGCAAGTCCGATTAAAATAATCTTAAGAAGGAGTAAACCAGCCTTCTTAACGAAAATCGCTTCTTTTGGTGGAAGATCATCATCGTCATCGTCATCTTTATTCGTTCCAATCGATGAAGCTAATTTTCTTTCCTCAATGAATTTTTCTCTTTCTTCTGCTTCATCATTTTTGACAAGCTTCTTTAATTCTTTTGGATTCCCATAATATTCTGCTGTATTTAATACAAGTGGTTCAGAATAAGTTCCTGCTTTAGGTGTTTCTACTTTTTGTTCTTGGTATTGCAACTGATTATCACTTACTGCTTTTTCGACTGCTTGTCTTAGCATCTTGATTTCATGAACAAGTTCACTTAAATCAAAAGGTGCTGATGCATATTGAATCGGTTGAGACTCTTTTTGAACAGGTTTATTTTTTTCTTCAACAATTGTTTTTACTTCTTCAATTGGTTCATCAATAGCAGCTTCTTCAATTACAGTTTCAGTAACTTCTTCAACCTTATCTTCTTCGTCTAATTGAACAACGGTTAAAACTTCCTTTTGAGGAACTTCTTCGACATGCTTCGCTACTTCTTCAACTTCTTTTTCATAAACTTTTGGTGAATCCGGAACGAAATATGCTTCCTTTGTTTCACTAGCATTGGCTAAAATATATTCAATAATTTCTTCTTTTTTAAGTTCAGTAGATGCTTTAATATCATGATCGATTGCGAAACGTTGCATAATCAGTACTGACATACCTCTAACTTGTGTTTCAAGTTGATCAGTATGTTGACCACGTTCCTTTAACTCATGAATGATGATATCTGCAAGTTCTGTTTTCTTTAAACGTCTTGGAACATCAACATCATATTTAGCACCTAAATCTCTAATTTCGTGTAATGTAGAACTCTTAAATAATACTGGTCTAAATTTAGCAGGAGCGAGTCCATCAATACGACCAAAACTATCAAAGAATAAATCTTTAATGTCTCTATTGAATGTCTTCATACTTGGTAACTGAAGACCATTTGCTCTAACATGAGCGAGAGACGAATCTAATACTCTCTTTAAATCTTTTGCTGGTACTTTCTTATCATTCATGTAAGATAATAGATCAGT
>CAKMKF010000032.1 GCA_927439925.1 uncultured Acholeplasmataceae bacterium
ATCGACATTGGCGATGCTCCTTTTTTAAACCAAATAAAAGCACAAGCACAGGTCGCGATGGATGAAGCTGATACGATCATTTTTGTCGTAGACGGAAAAAACGGTTTAGTCGATAGTGATTATTATATTGCAAAACTCTTATATAAAACTGAAAAACCTGTTATTCTAGCAGTGAATAAGATAGATGATGTCAACCAAATGAGTAATACTTATGAGTTTTACGCATTAGGTTTTGGTGATCCTATAGCTGTATCATCGATTCATGGTATTGGTATTGGAGATTTACTTGATAAGACCATTAGTTATATGACTGATGATGATAAAGTTTATGATGATTCAGTGATTCAATTTTCAATTGTTGGTCGCCCTAATGTTGGGAAATCGAGTTTAACAAACGCTATACTAGGCGAAGAACGCGTTATTGTCTCTGAAATATCAGGAACGACTAGAGATGCAATTGATACTCAATTTAAAAAAGATAAAAAAGACTATGTCGTTATTGATACCGCAGGTATTAAAAAGCGTGGTAAGGTCTATGAGAATACCGATAAGTATTCAGTTATACGTGCATTATCCGCGATTGAACGTAGTGATATCGCATTACTCGTCATTGATGGTAATGAAGGTGTCATTGAACAAGATAAGCATGTAGCAGGTTATATTTCTGATTACCATAAAGGTGTCGTCATTGTTGTTAACAAATGGGACTTAATCGAAAAAGATGATAAGACCATGAAAAAGATGGAAGAAAAAATTAGAGATGAATTTAAGTTTTTAGAATATGCTCAAGTCGTTTTCATCTCTGCTAAAAATAATGCTAGAATTCAAACGATATTCCCAGCAATTAATCTAGCTTATGAGAATTATCATAAAACCGTACAAACAAGCATTTTAAATGATTTGATTAGTGATGCAGTAGCAATGAATCCAACACCGATCCATAACCATGGGAAGGCACAATTCAATTATTCTACTCAAGTCGCGATTAAACCACCAACATTTGTCTTATTTGTAAACAACCCTGATTTTGTCCATTTCTCATATTTGAGATATTTAAATAATCAGTTAAGAGAAAAAATCGATTTCACAGGAACTCCAATTAAACTACTCTTAAGAAAGAAGGCATAACATGAAGATTAGCATTATCGGCGGTGGCGCATGGGGTACCACACTCGGTCAAACGCTACATGACAATGGCCATAGCGTTTTGATTTATGATTTAAATCCAAACGCTGTAGAAAAAATTAATAATCATTATCATCCCTTTTTTGACACCGTACTTCCTCATGAAGTAATAGCAACCTCAAATATCAATGAAGTTATTTCTTTTTCAAATTATTTCTTACTCTCAGTACCGACGAAAGCAGTTCGTAATGTCTTAAAAGAGATTAACCCATTACTAAAGAAGCCTTCAGTCTTTATCAATGTCTCAAAAGGTATTGAACCAGATACTTTAAAAAGAGTGAGTGAAATTGTAGAAGAAGAAATTAGTGATAAGCATTTAAAGGGGTTTGTCGTACTGACAGGTCCTTCACATGCAGAAGAAATGATTTTAAGAAAGTTAACATTGCTCGTTAGTGCATCCAAAGATGATGAACTCGCTAAGGAGATCCAATATATTTTTTCAAACGAAAAGTATTTAAGAGTATATACATCTAATGACTTAATTGGATGTGAAGTTGGTGGTGCAGTCAAAAACGCGATCGCAGTCATTTCTGGTATTTGTACAGGACTAGGACTTGGCGAAAATGCGAGAGCCGCAGTCATCACTAGAGGAATTGTTGAAATCGTTAGAGTGGTAGAAATCATGGGTGGCAAAAAAGAAACAGCCTTTGGTTTAACTGGTATTGGTGATTTGATTGTTACAGCATCTTCAGAGAACTCAAGAAACTTTACAGCTGGTAAAAAGGTTGGAGAAGGTTTATCAATGGATCAAATATATGCACAACAGAAACAAACCATTGAAGGATTTAGAACTATTGAAGCGATGCATCAGTTATCGCTAGCTAGAAAGACTGAATTACCGATGATTAACGCAGCATATGAGATCATATTTAATGGATTACCGATTGCTGAAGGCTTACAGAAATTACTCTCAAGGGACCTTAAAAGCGAGGACTTTTAGAAAATTTGCTTTATAAAGCCAACGAATAAATGTGAAATTATCTCAATTGTTTGCTTTATCATAAAATATTTGTTAAAATATAATCACTTTAAGGAGGATATCAAATGAACAAAACAGAATTAATTGCAGTTATTGCGAATCGCGCTCAAGTTACACAAAAGGTAGCGGAAGAAGTATTATCAGCATTTACTGACACAGTATCTGAAACATTAGGTAGACGTGGGGAAAAAGTAGTCGTTACAGGATTTGGAACTTTCGAAGTTAGAAACCGTGTAAAGAGAACTGGCAAAAACCCAAGAACTGGTGAATTAATTACAGTGCCTGAACAAAAATCACCAGCATTTAGAGCAGGAAAATTACTCAAAGAAGCAGTCAAATAATAAGTTAAAAAGTACTTGTCGAGAGATAAGTATTTTTTTTATGTTTTTTTCCAAAACACATAGATATATTATGGAGAGAAGAAGAAGTGAGAAATAGTTCTTATATCAATCATTTAGTCATAATTATTCACTTTTATGCGTTCTATTTCAAAAAAATTTACAATGAAAAAAATGAATTCAAAAATGAAATGGATAGCCTTAGATATCTAAGGCTATAATTTCCAAAAAGTAATAGATTTTTATATCATACATTTATATCAAATGAAGAATTTAATACATAAATTGTTAAGTTTTTCTTAAATTAGATTAAAATATAGATAAAGGTGGTGTATGTATGAGTATATTTCTCAAGGCCGCAGAAAATGATTTAGAATTTGTAAAACTGAATTTTTCACATATCTCAATGGTAGATGAAAAGAAGAAGAGTTTACTCCATTATGCAGTCTTAGGATCTGCGATGGATGTGATCAAATATCTTCTTGATTTAGACATCAATGTCAATATGGTAGACTCCCATGGAGAGACTCCTCTTTTTGATTGTGCGAGAAAGGGAAAGCTTGATATCGCAAAGCTTTTAATTTCTAAATTCGCAACCGTCAATATCGAAAATAGAGTCGGTGAACTACCCATTCATCTAGCAGCCTTTAAAGGTGAAATCGATATGATCAAGCTTTTGATTGAATCAGGTGCCTTTTTAAACAAAAAAACTGCTGAAGATAAACTACCTGTTCACTACGCTATCGCTGGAGGAAGAGTTGAAGTGATTCAATTCTTACTCAAAGAAGGTAATCAGTCATGGTTTATTAAAGATACTTTTGGAAACACACTACTTCACCATGCAGCGAAAACCTCAAGTGTTCAAACCATTGATCTTCTTCTCAATCAAAACCTAGATCCTAACGCTTTAAATGACCAATTTGAATCTCCTATATTTAACGCAGTTCGATTTGGGACAATTGATACATTAAGATTACTACTCGCAAATGATGCATATATTGATATTCATAATAGAAGATATGAAACTCCTATCGATACAGCAATGATTTTTGATAAGAAGGATATCTTAAAATATTTATCTGATTATATGATCACTCCAAAATATGAAAGACTTCTCCAGAAACAAGCTTTATCTCTCGCTGTCTTAAATAGAGATCACGTGATTCTTAGAAAACTAATCGAAAAAGAAACACCAATGAAAAAAGATAGACTACAAAAAACTGCTTTAGATTACGCGAAAGAATATAATTTGGGTTTATGTATTGGACTTTTGAGAGATATTGATGTGAATTTAAACAATTAAAAAAATTGAAATATAAAATTGAGTTATTCTATAAAAAAAATATAGAATAGCTTTTTTTTGTTGTGTTATAATATAAATAATTAAACTTTACGGGTGGGAAATATTTTTTGACTACAAAAACTTCATTTGGGGGAATAGAAAATGAGATGTTTGAAATGTAGTGCAGTAATGAAGAACGATGAAGTAATCTGTCCAAAATGTGGATATGTACATGAACAAGAACTACCTAGTCTAGATTTTAAAAAGTTAACAGATACAACAACTGAGATCAAAAAGCAAAAGATTTTATCTGGACAACCTAGATCTTATTATCATGAACGTGGTAAACGAGGAATATTTGCTATTACTGAATTATTCAAAAAAGCTTTTGATTTTAATGGAGTATCGGATTGGGCAGAATATTGGACACAATATTTCTTTATCTCTATATTTGCTATAGCGAATATACTAACAAGAGATGTCATATTATATCCTGATTTAACGTTTTCTCCTGCAGAATTTGCGATATTTTATATTTCACTGATTGTCATTATATTTAGCGCGTTACCGATGATTTCAGCATGTGTTAGAAGATTACATGATGCTGGGTATTCGGGATACTTCTATCTCATTACATTTTTGCCTGTTATAGGAAGTTTTGCCTTATTTGTATTAACGCTTGCTCCATATAATAGAAATGAGCATAATGATTTCTATGAAAAAATTAACATAGGTGAATAAAAAATGAGATGTCAAAAGTGTGGTTCAGTTATCAAAGACAATACTGAAATATGTCCTATATGCAAATATAGAAATCCTGTAGAAACCAGTATGAATTTTAGCAAGATCGATAAATTAACAACAAAAAAAGAAGAAATACTACCTGACGGATACCCAAGACATTATTATCACGAAGATGGAAAAAGAGGATTACTTGCAATCATCCAGTTTTACAAAAAATCTTTTGTAACATCAGATGTTTGTGATTTAGCAGAATATTGGACTCAATATCTATTTAATGTGATCAATATTTTAATCCTATATATTACAGGAGAGATTGTCGTAAGTTCAGAAGGAAATCCCAATTCATTTGCACAAGTTATCTTTTTCATAACAGTAGCAATACTTATTCTATCTATTATTCCTTCATTTACAGCCATGGTTAGAAGACTTCATGATGCAGGTTTTTCTGGATTTTGGGTGTTATTATCTCTTTTTGCAGGTGTTGGAAGCACAGCAATTTTTGTCTTAACACTGTTTCCATACAAGCGAAACGAACATAACCGTCCATATGAGAAGAAGCCAACAATTAAAGTTAAGTTTGAAGAGTAATATTAAAAAAATCAAAATATGAGGAGAATTGTATGAAATGCCCAAAATGTAAGGCAGTAATTAAAGACAATGTCAATGGTTGTCCTGAGTGCGGATATAAAGAACCAGATGATGTATCTAGCATAGATTTAAGTAATATTTCTAGTCTTAAAAAGGATAATACTCAAATTTTACCAAATGGATACCCAAGACATTATTATCATCATGACGGAAAAAGAGGGATATTCGCAATCTTTTCATTATACAAGGATATTTTTAAGTTTTCAGGTGTATCTGACTGGGCTGAATATTGGACACAAGCATTGTATACGATTTTGATTACAGCGATAACATTTGTACTTCGTGAACAAATGGTTCTTGCACAGTTAAATCCATCTCGAACTCTTAGTACACTCTATCTGATTTCACTAGCTATTTTTGTGATAACTGCTTTTGCATGTATTACAGCTAAAATAAGAAGACTTCGAGATGCAGGATTCTCACCTTGGGTTTTTCTATTAGGAGGAGCAAGTGATATATTAACTTTACTCATGTACAAGAGAAATCAGTATAACAGAGCTTATGAGAAAAAACCTACTATTAAAGTTAAGCTAGAAGATTAAAAGTATACAAATAATATATCAAGGGGGAAATGTGATGATATGCCCTAAATGCAAGTCGAGAATTAAAGATGATTTAAGTGTTTGCCCAAAATGCGGTTATATTGATGAAGATAAGTTACCTGGTTTGAATATTGACAAACTCCAAAAATTTGAGAAAAAAGTAGATGATTCATTGCCAGATGGATATCCAAGACACTACTATCATGATGACGGCAAAAGAGGAGTTCATGCGATTATTGAGTTGTATAAAAAAACATTTGTTTATTCAGGAGTTTCAGATATGATTGAGTATTGGACTCAAATGCTATATACATTGATTATCATGTTGATTGCTTTATTTTCTGCTGCTCACGTGATCATCTATGAAGAAAACTCATCCATGTTTATCATTATTGTTCTTGTCGTTTCTGTAACCGTTTTAATCGTTACGCTTGTATCCATCTCATCAGCAACAGTTAGAAGACTACATGATGCAGGCTTTTCAGGTGTATGGTATCTTCTTGGAAAACATTCGAATATCTTAACACTCGCTCCATATAAAAGAAATGAAAACAATCGACCATACGAAAAAAAGCCTACTATTAAAATTAGATTTGAAGAAAAAAAGATTTAGAATAATAATATTCGAGGGGGAAATATTATGAAGTGCTATCAATGTAATAAAATTATTGAGGATTATGAAAAAATTTGTCCACATTGCGGATATTTTCATGATCCAGATTTAGAAACTTTTTATAGAGATGAATCATATAGAAAAGAAGCTTCTAAAGTTGTTGAGTATGATAGGGAGAAATATCATCCAAAAGGAAAAAGAATAAGAATTTTATCGAAACTTGTTAATTGATACGCAAATCCACCTGTTCTTTCTCTAAAAGCTAAGAAAATAATAACAAAGAACATGAGAAAAGAATATTGAGTCCAAAACTCACCTCTATCTGAAACTCCTGTAAAATTAAAAGTATTTTTATACAGACTTAATATAGCAGAAACTCCTCTTTTTCCTTTTGGATGATATTTCTCCCTATCATACTCAACAACTTTAGAAGCTTCTTTTCGATATGATTCTACTCTATAAAATGTTTCTAAATCTGGATCATGAAAATATCCGCAATGTGGACAAGTTTTTTCATAATCCTCAATAATTTTATTACACTGATGGCACTTCATAGTATTTCCCCCTTGATATATTATTTAAATACTTTTAATCTTCTAACTTGACTTTAATAGTAGGTTTTTTCTCATAAGCTCTGTTATGCTGGTTTCTCTTGTACATGAGTAATGTTAATACATCACTAGCACCACCTAGTAGAAAAAACCAAGGTGAGAATCCTGCATCACGCAGACTTCTTATTTTAGCTGTAATACATGCAAAAGCAGTAATCACAAAAATAACTAGTGATATCAAATAGAGAGTACTAA
>CAKMKF010000033.1 GCA_927439925.1 uncultured Acholeplasmataceae bacterium
GAACTAAGGTGGCACCGCGTAACATTTACGTCCTTAGATTTATATCTAGGGACGTTTTTTTATTAGAAAAAAGGAGGGCTTATTTATGCCAACAACCAAAAAGAAAGTAGTTATTACACCAACTGAAAAGGTAGAGACTAAAGCACCAGCTAAAATAACACTGGTTTCCGGTATTCAACCCACAGGTAAACTGACATTAGGTAACTATATTGGAGCGTTAAAGCAATTTGTCAAACTACAAGATGAATTAGAAGATACCGAACTCTTCATTTTTATCGCTGACCTCCACGCAATCACAACCCCGCAGGATCGAGTTGAATTGAGAAAAAGTATAAGAAATGTAGCTGCACTATATATTGCATGTGGACTCAATCCAGAAAAAGTGAACTTGTTTATTCAATCTGAAGTTTTAGAACATTCAGTCTTAGGATATATCATGGAATCTACTGCTTATATTGGTGAAATGGAAAGAATGACTCAATTTAAAGATAAAAAGGGTAAACAAACAGATGGCATTCGTACTTCTTTATTGACTTATCCTGCTTTAATGGCAGCTGATATCCTTTTATATGACGCAAATATCGTTCCTATTGGTGATGACCAGAAACAACATTTAGAATTAACTAGAAACTTAGCTGAAAGATTTAATAATCTTTATGGTGAAACATTCGTTGTTCCTGAAGGATTCTTCCCTAAGACAGGCGCTAGAATCATGAGTTTAACTGATCCTACCAAAAAAATGAGTAAATCGGATGAAAATCCTAAATCATATATCAATTTGCTAGATGATCTTGGACTGATTCGCAGCAAACTACAAATCAAGAAACTATAGTTCTTCTTTAGAAGCAGCTCTTGATGTCAATAACATTCCAACAAGTGTCTATCATAATCTTAAAGATGCAGCATATGAAAATACTGCACCAATCAAGAGATATATTGAACTTAGAAAGAAACATTTAGGTCTTGAAAAGTATCATACATATGATCGTTTCATGAAGCTTGCTAAAGATGATACTAAATATCCTTTTGAAACAGCTAGAAACTTATTCTTTGAAGCGATTGCTCATATGAGTGATGAGTTTACTTCTCACCAAAAAGAAGCACTTCGTGATGGATTTGTTGATGCTTATCCAACTGAAGGTAAGAGAACAGGCGCATATTCATCAGGTTTCTATGGATTTCATCCATATATATTACTGAATCATGACGATACATTAGATGCAGTCTTTACACTTGCTCATGAAGCAGGACATAGTGCACACACAATTTTCTCTAATGAAAACCAACCAATGCCTACTTCTGACTACACAATCTTTGTTGCAGAAATAGCATCTACTTTTAACGAACATATCTTACTTGATTATTTATTAAAGAAAGCAACTACTAAAAACCAAAAAATTGATTTACTAGAAAAAGCAATTGATGGTATTATGGCAACATTCTTTAGACAGACTTTATTCGCGACCTATGAATATGAAGCGAATCAGTTGGTAGAAAAAGGAGTTCCAATTACTGAACAATCTTTATCGAAGATTATGATTGATTTATATAAGCATTATTATGATTTAGATATCACTGAAGAAAATGGAAAACAATTTGTATGGGCATATATTCCTCATCTATTCTATACTCCATTTTATGTATACCAATACTCAACATCTTACAGTGCGTCATTAAAGATTTATGATAATGTGAAAACAAATCAACCAAATGCAATGGAAAACTTTATTGGACTTCTTAAATCGGGTGGTAGTGACTTTCCTGTTAACCAGGCTGCTAAAGCAGGTGCTGATTTAACAAATAAGGAAACCTTTATGGCCGTTATTAAGAGATTTAACAGTCTAATTGATCAACTAGAGAAAGTGCTTGAAGAAAAATAAGGTTTGATGTATAATAAATATGCAATGAAAAGAAATAGTAACATTATCTAAAAATGAACTAGAGAGCTGGGATGGTGGAAACCAGTCATTATATTTAATGTGAATGGGGTCTTGGAGCACATAGTAAATCGGCTATAACGATATTGAGGGCTAGAGTGATTACTCTAGAACTAAGGTGGCACCGCGTAACATTTACGTCCCTAGATATAAATCTAAG
>CAKMKF010000034.1 GCA_927439925.1 uncultured Acholeplasmataceae bacterium
TAAAGACGGTGATATTAAAACATATGATTTTAATTCAATTATCCATACAGCAGAAACTGCTAGTGGATCTAGTGGGGGTATGCTTCTTAATTTTGATTTAAAGGTCATAATCATAAACTTGAATTGTGTGTTTATCAAAATTATCGTCCTTTTCAATGACATGATGATTAGTAAGTGCATAATAGTAATCGTCGGTTTCATAGAATATGACTCCACTACCACTGTTAATCACTTTATTCGAAAATAAGATGATGTTATTATAATTAACATTTCGAATGAGAATATTCGCTCTTGATGCTTCTTTTAAATCTTCTTCGCTTATTCCATCTTTATCTAGTATTAAAGAAGGTGCGTAAGTATCAAAATTGATTTCTTCGATATGATAATCTTGAAAGGCTGGTAATTCATTTTCGAAGACTGATATTGAGCATCCTGATAGTAACAAGATATTTAATATTAGAAATATTGAAAGTAGTATTTTCTTCATGGTTCCTCCCCTAATAATTGAGTGTCATAACAAATGATTGAAATGTGAATTCTTTATGATAAAAAGACTACCAAAATGGTTCAAGTTTTACATCAATATGATGCGTAATATCACTAACTTTAACACTGTCATCATCCATATTGAAAGAATAGCCTAGTTTGTCCTTATGAATATAACCTTTGTAGGGGGTAGCTCTAATATAGCATACACTCTGAATATCTTCATTATTGACTTCCTTATACCAGTTATGGAACACTTTTAAATAAACATCTCGAATGGATTTGTTATGTTCATCTAGTGGGTGTCCAGCAACGATTGCTTTACACCAAAAGCGATTGTGGCCTCCATCTGAAATCATGACATGCTCGTTACTTTGAATTTCTTTTACGTAGTTACAACTTAAGTCTGTGACAATCCAAAAGGAATCGTCATAGTAAAAACTATCCACACATCTTACTGTTGGAACATTGTCTTTTGCTGTAGCAATCAATAGCACTGTATCCTTGTTATATCTTTCTTTAAAAATGTCTATAACATTACTAACTGTAATACCTGTCTTATCCATCTGTCTTTACCTTTCTATTTTAATATTTAAACCTCAATGTTCACTTCATCGCAATTGAGGATTCTAAATCCTTTTTTAGTAAGCATATGTATTTGTTTTTTATCATAATTGATATCAAAGTCAATTAAATCAGGAAACATTTGATTTAATTTTTTCTCTGTTTCCAAATATATCTCATTATATATGGATGAAATAGGAAGTATAGGAACATCCAATTGAATTTGATTGAAAAGTGTTTTAAGTATTTGATAACCAAAGTATGACTTTTCTAAGTTTGCAGGAACTGCACCTAAATCAAAATATATCTTACATGCTATAGGACTTGTTGTTTGAGTAGGGATTTTGACTTGTTTATAGCCTAGCTTTCTAGATTGATTTAAAGTATACAATATTAAAGGTTTAGACAATCCTTTTCCTTGATAAGCCTTTTTGATAGCTACCCAGTGCAAATAACCATCACTGATATCATCTTTCCAATTGTTAAAATAGGCACTTGCAGTCCCTATTTTTTCATTGGTCTTTGAGTCTACTATAAATATCATTCTATTTGGAAGTAGGTGCTCGTATCTTTTAAAATAATAGTCCCAAGCTTTTATTCCTCCCTCAAAGGTTAGAAATTCACGTGCACTTAATTCGATATTGATCCATTCGTCTCTATCACCATCTTGATAATATTGAAAATGATATCCTAATGGTAATTCAATAGTATTGGTTGTTGATAAATCAATAGTTAATAATATTTCGTAATATTTAATTCTTCTATCTAAGTTGTCCATAATATTTACCTCTTAAAAGATTTAATGAAAATAGTTAAATTTTGAAACACAGTTATAGAATAAGATTTGAGCTTATTCTTTGTGTGCTATGTTACATTCCATAGTAATCATCTGTTCATATAAGCCCTTCTTTTTATAAAACTTTATAGCAGCTTCATTTTTGGGAATAACAGATAATCTTAAATACTCACTATTATGTTTTAAAGCCCATTTCTTTGATTCATCAATTAATAGGCTTCCATATCCATGATTTCTATATTTTTTTGATATGATAAAGTCTTGGATGTAGGTATAAACACAAGGGACTAGTAAACTTAACCCTTTTACTTCTTTTACCATTAATAAAGAAAAGCCTATGATTGTATGGTCAACGATTGCTAATAAAAAATCAGAGCTTTCATTGTTGATTAATGAGCTTAAATATTCGATAGATCGTTCACCTCTTTGAAAATGTTCGGGTTGTTCGAGTATTGATTGTGTATCTAATTCCCAAAAAAGCTCATTAATTCTATTGATATCACTTGTTTCAGCTCTTCTGATTTCCATATTGATTTACCTCTATTATGAATCATTTATTTAATATTAATTTTAGGTGGTGCAAAGAAAAATGATTGGGAAATTATACTTTATAAAGATATTTACAAATTTGGTGATTATTCCCTCTATAATCACCTATACCAGCATACACTAGTTTAAAAGCACATTTTCCTAATACTTTTATAGAAGCAATATTATCGCTACGACATATCCCCCATATTTGATTAATTCCTAGTTTATCCATTATGTATGGTATGAAATGCTTTAATGCTTCTGAGGCATATCCTTTAGATGTGTATTTCTTTGCTATATGATATCCAACTTCCCATTCATCATCAATGGGTACTGCTTGAACGTAACCAATATTTTCACCGGTTTTAAGTAATATAGGATATACAAAAGGACCTTTTGTATTTTTGTAAGATTCTATTAAAAATGTTATTGTATCCTTAGCTTCTTGTTCTGTTTCAAAGACTTCATCAGGAACAAACATCCGAATGTCTTCTTCTAAGGAGTTTAGGTGAACACTATTAGCCATGGTTATGTCAAATGTTGTAATTTGTAGTCTTTCTGTGCTGATAATTAAATTCTGCATTTTGTCTCCTAATTTATGCGATAATAATCTTTATGAAAAGAGAATAAATTTGCTAATGAGTGATTTTATTTAAGAAGTGATTTGAATCAATATAAAATAGGTCTATCCACAAATAACAAATGAAATAAAATTTCCTCGTCATGGGCTGGATTATTGCTTTTAATCATTTCATATTTTATATACTTATATCTCCCATGAAAATAATATTCTTTCGAATAATCTCCTGTTTTTTCAAAAAAATACACAAACTTATGCTTACCATCTGTTTTAGTTACAGCAATGTTTTTTCTTGTTTCATAATTATTTTGGTCGAATCTTGTTTGTGCACGAACACCATACACACCACAATAATGCGCTTCTTTAGTTGATAATATTCCATTCGCATAGTAGATTTCATCAGGATAATCCCCACTTAAAGTTGCAATACAAAACACATCCCCAAATGGTGTTGTTGCCATACCTTTATTAAGTAAATCTCTGTTACATCCCATTCTTACAGAATAATCAATAATCTCATTTCGTGTGAACACAATAAATCCTCCTTTTAACTAAAAATAAAGGAAAAATTTTTTAGTCATTCTATTACAAAATTTTTATTTAAAAATCTTGATTAATACTTAGTAATAATCTTACGCAATTTAATTATTGCCTTATTTTCTATTTGTCTCACACGTTCTCTTGTGATGCCTAGTATTTTCCCGATTTCTCCTAAAGTTTTTTCTTCACACTCTATACCAAATCTCATTTTTATGATGCTTTGCTCTCGTTCATTTAATACTTTTAATACTTCAGAAACAAATTCGTCAAGTATTATTCCCTTATCATCATCTTCAGGATTCGGGTTTGTTATATCTTTAGTCAAATCAATAAGAGTGGATTCCCCATCTCCAATAGGATTATCTAATCGTAATATCTCATTAATGTAAAAGTTTATCATTTTAAGTACATCTGTAGCTATTCCGGTGATCTTTGAGATAGTTTCAATGTCTGGTTCTATACTATGTTCATCCATATAATCCTTTTTTACCCTTCGAACTTTAGATGCCATATCATAAATATACACTGGAAGTCGAATTATTCTAGAATTGTTAGCGATCGAACGTGAAATAGATTGTCTAATCCACCAAGTTGCATATGTTGAGAACTTAAACCCTCTTTCAACTTGATATCTATCTACAGCTTTCATGAGCCCCATTGTTCCATCTTGAATAAGGTCCATCAGTGGAATATTAGTGTATGTATATTTCTTAGCTATGCTCACAACTAATCTAAGATTGGCAATTATTAATCTGTCTCTAGCCTCATTTCCGAGTTGAATATCTTTTACATCTGTAGAGTCACGTGCGAAAGATATAAATTCAGCAAGTTTAATTTCTTCTTCTCTTGTCAGCAACTTAACTTGACCAATATCATTTAAATAGATACTAAACGGATCACTTAAACGAACAGGTTCTTTCAAATTTGATAATTCCTCTTCTAGTTTCTTCAATTCAAAAATATTCGGTTCTTTTTCCAGTTTCAATTAGCTTCTCCTAGTTTATTTTTCTTGTTTTTTAGGTTGATATATGAATTATACACATCAAAATCACCTTGTCAAGAGGGATTTTATATAATATTTGGTATATATCAAAAAAACAGTTAATTTCTACTAAATAGACCATTTAACTTACTTTAATATCATGCTTCAAACTTATTAATTGATAATATGATTCTTTTTCTCGACTAAATATCATCATCTTATTTTTACTAGATTCTTTACACACTCACTTATTTGTAACATATAATACTGTCTGACTCAGATCAACTTTCGTATAATTGGAATATCTGCCAGTGCAAAATCCATTTTCATCATTTCATTAACTGAAGCCCATTTAAAATCCAAATGCTCAGATATTGTGAGTGTACCACCGACAACTGTGCAATTATAACAATGCATAGTTAAATGAAATGAATTGTATTCATGCTCAACTGTAGATATAAAATCTTTAACAATAATATCAGCCGATAGTTCTTCTTTAATTTCTCGAATCAATGCCTGCTCATGTGTTTCACCAGCTTCTATTTTTCCACCAGGAAACTCCCATTTTTTTGCTAGTTCCCCTTTATCAGCTCTTTGAGCACAAAAATATAATCCATCTTTTTCTATAATTGCTGCAACCACTTCAATATGTCTTTTCATCTTTCCACCCTATTTCTTTAATCCAAAATCGAATTGCAAATATTCTGGAATTGATTTTTCTAACTGTACATCAAATATTAACGAGCTTTTTGGATTATTTGAAGTTTTTGGATTTGTAAGCTTTCCAGTCCCAATATATGTGAATGGTAAAGTAATACCATCTTCTTCACTTGTTTTTCGTATAAATAGATAAGCCAGTTTAGATTCGATAAGTCCCCGATTCTTCTTCAATGTTGTGTTTGTTTCACTTTCCCATTGAAATGTTCGATCATCCTTAAAAAGATCATTATATTTCAAATGCTCTTGGGTTGATTCATCTTTTTTTAAATTAGCCATTATATACACATATCCATCAACTATTTTTGTACCTTTCATGTAGAAATAGCTTTTTTCACATAATGCCATCATGATTTGCTCGGTTGAATAATTACCATAAAGTTTGAAATCGCCCTCAAAATCTCCAAATTCCTCTTGATATCTTGTTAACCCATAGTCTAACAAATCTTTTAAATATACTGAAAAATCAATATTTGTGCTCTTAAAAAATAGTGATTTTGTATTATCATCATATTCTAATATCGGAACTTCTTGGCTATTTTTATTATCCGATACTAAGAGGTTTCGTAAATTAGATAATGCATTAAAGAATTGCTTTTCTTTTATATATCCATATTTCTGCTCTATATAGTTGATCAATACAAATTCTGTTAGCTTGCTATGTTCGATAAGAAAATTAATAATATCATATTCATAACTTCTAATCAATGGGAGTAAACTTGACAATTTGTCAATAAACTCTTTTTCTTGGGTATTGAAATCTGGGACAATTTCATCAATTTTTTTTAAAAAGTTATAATAAGATACATTTTTCTGCCCAATCTTTGACTTCATGAATCTCATTAAATCTGGAGCAAAATCGTTATTTAAATAATCCATATGAGTTGGATAAGATGGTGCACTAATATATCTTTTAAAGTTCAAATAATCATTCATTAAATAATCTTTGCGATTAAAGTTTGAATTTCGAATTAAATCTACGATCTGTTCTTTACTTAATTGATCAAAAATAATTCGAACTCCTGGTATAGCTAGAGCTTTAAAATCATCATTAATGAGATCTATTAACAAATTTTTCTCAATTACAGAGCTTTCTGTCAAGGTACCTAGAGCTTTTACAATTTGAATGCTGCGCTTGTAAGAATTACCGATAAAATCTAGAACTGTCAAATAAGGCTTGTTTTCATACTTACGAAGACCTCTACCCAATTGTTGCAAGAAAACAATCGAAGACTCTGTTGGTCTTAAGAATAAAACCATATTTATTCCGGGGATATCTACACCTTCATTTAATATATCTACAGTAAAAATTATTTCAAGTGGGTGATTTTCATTTTGAAGATCCTTAAAAACTCGAATTCTATCACCAACGTCATTTTCACCAGTCAAATGCATGGTAGAAAACCCATATTGTTCCATACTATCAGCCATTCGTTTAGCATGATCTTTTCTTCTGCAAAAAGCTACTGCTTTAAGTTTTCCACTTGGAAGATGCTTTTTAATCTCTGAAGCTATGAACTCGCAGTTTTCATTTTTAGATATATCATGTATTAATTTATCAATATTTTTCTCATCATAATCAACCAATGTATCTCTAATACCATAGTATTCAAAAGGGACTATTAAATCATTAATTATTGCATCTCTTAATCGTAAATCAAATGGGACATTTTTATCAAAAATATCATATACATTTAAATTATCCATACGATCCGGTGTAGCAGTTAAACCTAATATAAATTCAGGATCAAAATATTTAATTATACTCTGATAGGTATCAGCAACAGCGTGATGAACTTCATCAAGTATTATGTAGTCAAATTCCTTTATGTCAAAGAGATACAAATTTTTCTGGATCATCAAATTTGTGGCAAAAATAAAATCTCTTTCAATTTCTTTCTGATTTCCTGAAAAAATACCATATGTAAAATTGCTACCAAAAATACTTTTGAAAGTTTTTAGTGCCTCTATCAATATGTTTTCTCGATGAACAATAAATAAAATTCGTTTTGCTCCAAAATTTCTTGCATCAAATGCAGCAAGATGTGTTTTACCTGAACCCGTTGCAGCAACTACTAGTGCCTTTCTTACACCTTGATCTCTGTATCTTCTCAACTCTTTTAGTGCTTTTCTTTGCATATAATTAGGTGTTATATTATTAAACAAATGGAAATAGTCCATATCCCATTTTTCAATTGAATACTCGAGTTGAATTATATATTCATTAATGATACTTCTTGATAAAGTATATGTTTTGCTCCAAAGAAAATCAAATTCCTCTGCTGCTGTTCGGTAAGATTGAATATCTGAATTATCTGAAATCAATAGATTCCATTCTATATTTTTTTGAAGTGCAAATCTAGTAATGTTCGATGACCCTATGATGATTTGGTAAGAATCTTCCATTTCAAATAGATATCCTTTACTATGAAATCCATTTTCACCAAATGAGTCCTTGTCTAAATGGCATTCAAAATTTTTGTATAATGACATCCAGTTTAAAAATGTCTCAAGTGATCTAGCATCAGTAAAATTTTGATAAGTTGAGGTGATGAGTTTTCCCGAGACACCCCTAATTAAAGCATTCTCAATATCTTTTGATAATAATAGTAAACCTGCATGCTTAATAAAGCTTACAGAAAAAGCAAAGCTTTTGCATTTGCTTAATGAGTCCTTTAATTGATCAATAAACTTCACTTCAGAGTAATTTGATAAAAATAAATTTTCCAAAACATTCCACCCCCAAAACTAATTTATATTGTCTTTTTGAACTGCTCTATTCTTGCAATATGCCCTTTTTCTTTTT
>CAKMKF010000035.1 GCA_927439925.1 uncultured Acholeplasmataceae bacterium
GCAAGCATTTTCAACACCTTGGAGTTTTAAATCCTTTTTTTCTTCTAAAACTAGTTTCAAATCCTTTAAGTAATGCTTAACAAAAAATCCTGGAGTATAATCTTTATTGATCATTTTAGCTCCATTATATTGAGCTTGCCACGAGCTTGCAGAACCTCCTGTAATCACTCCAAGCATTGCTTCTAAATCAAGACCTTTTGTTTTTGCATAAACCAAAGCCTCAGTAATCCCTATAATATTTCCAGCAATCACTGTCTGGTTAGCAAGTTTTGCATGCATACCAGATCCTGCTTTACCCATATAAGTTACAGTTTTACCCATTAATTTAAATAAAGGTAGAACACTTTCAAAAACTTCTTTATCTCCACCAACCATGATAGAAAGTGTCGCGTTAATCGCACCAATATCACCACCGGTGACAGGTGCATCTAACATTCTTAAACCTAGTTTCCATGCATTGTGATAAAGTTCGATAGCAAGCGTTGGTGATGATGTTGTCATATCAACAAGGATTGCTCCTTTTTTAGCATATTTCATCACTTCCTCATAGGTTTCTTTTACATCGCTAGGATAACCAACTATTGAAAACACTATATCAGCATCCTTAACACATTCTTTTATACTTTCAACTGCTTTCACATGAGGTTCTAAAGCTTTCGCTTTTTCAAACGTTCTATTATATGCTGTAATCATATATCCTGCAGCACTTAAATGATTCACCATGGGTTTACCCATGACACCTGTTCCAATCCATGCAATTTTCATCATATTCTCTCCTTATCTTATGATCTTTCTTTTAGCCATGCAATTACATCTGAAAATGCCTTTTCACGATCAAGATCATTAAATATTTCATGGTAGGCATCTGGATAAGTAATTATTTTTTTATCTTCGATAGGAATTAAATTGAATAATCTTCTACTAAACTCTACAGGAACAATTTTATCTGCTTCACCATGTAGAATCAGTACAGGAGTTTGATATTGATTTATTTTCTTATTTAAATATCTAACACCACCAACAAACATGTTACCCGCAAGTGAAAATTTAAATCTCTTTAAGTTTAAAGGATCCTTTAAATACGCTTCTTCTATTTCCTTAATTCTAGATAACTGATCATCTGCAAAATTTGTCTTTTTAGACATCTGCCCAAGCCACTTATACCCAATAAATCGAAATGGAAGAACATCTTTAATAAAGTAAGACGGTGCAGCACTAGATATGACTCCATCAACGTCCTTATATTTAACAACATACATATTGACAATTAACGCTCCCATACTATGGCCGAGTAAAAATATTTTTTTGGGATCTCGCTTTTTTTCATCTAAAACAAGTACATGCAAATCATCAACTGTTTGATGGTAACTTTTTAGTGCACCACGTCTACCTTGACTTTGTCCATGACCTCTTATATCATAGCGAACGACACTAAAAGATGCTCCATTGAGTTTATCTGTAATCTCATCATATCTACCTGAATGCTCAGCGATTCCATGAGTAATGATAATGCTTCCCTTCGAATTTTCAACATCATTTCTTTTGACATGTAATAAAATATCATTGACTAACATCTTGAATACCTCCTAATAAGTAAAAATGTTGTTCTTTCTTTTATTATACATCCAAAAAACGCTACAAGAAATGATAATTTCGTGATATGATAAATATAATAATAGATAACGAGGTTTCTATCATGAAAAAGCTCACCATATTTTTGCTTATTTTAAGCACCATCTGTCTATTTCCTTTTCTAACAGCGAATGCTGATGTAGGACCAAAAAGAACTCTAGATATCGAAGTTATTGGTATCGAAGAACCTTACTTTTTGGAGATACTAGAACAAGGAACATTAGCACCAATTGAGGAATTAGAAACTACATATCCAAATGAAAATGAAGAAGGAGAAATATTTCCTGAACTTCTTTATACTTTTACTGAAAATGGATATGTGTCCTCATCTTTTGTTCGTCCATGGGGTTATTTCCCTACAAAGACATCTGAGAATAACTATAGACACTCTTATAACCCGCCTTCAACATTTAAACTTATTCTTATTTTTGAAGATGACTCTTATGTAACGTCCAAGCCAATTACTACATCACTTTTCAATAGTAAGGTCACATTTGATTTATCAGGTGTTAATTTAGATATCGTCATATCAAATGCCGGAACAATTGAAGAAAATCTGCCTATACAAACCATGACTATGGAATTGATTCTACGAATCATAGGTACTATATTAATCGAACTTATCGTCTTATTCTTATTTGGTTATGCTAAGAAAAAGAGTTATCTATTCGTCACTTATATCAATTTAATCACTCAAGTAACTTTAACAGGCTTTATGTTTATGATGAAATATTATTACGCACCATTTTTTGGTGAGATTGCAGTACTAGCAATTGGTGAACTCTTGATCTTCACCATTGAAATCATTTTATTCAGACATTACTTAACTGAAAAATCGAAGAATCGTGCAATGCTATATGCACTCATCGCGAACTTCTTCTCCCTCATCGCAAGCTTTTCAATCATGATTTTATTAATGAACATGTAACTAGAAATCCATACTAAAATGAAAATGGCGGAAACGCCATTTTTTTGTTTTTTTATATAATAAATACTTCTTCAAACATTATCGATTTCATTTCTAAAAATATGTTGTATAATGAAAATAGAAAACGCTTTTAG
Organism: uncultured Acholeplasmataceae bacterium; assembly: GCA_927439925.1. GTDB lineage: Bacteria > Bacillota_I > Bacilli_A > Acholeplasmatales > Acholeplasmataceae > Peloplasma. The sequence goes on from CAKMKF010000035.1 coordinate 2,695, forward strand.
GGAGAGTACAAATGAAATTTACAGCTTTACATGATCGCCACCTAGCGTTAAACGCAAAGATGATAGAATATGCTGGTTTTCACATGCCAGTGTCCTATGCCGGTATTACCGAAGAGCATATTGCTGTTCGCACAGGTATGGGCATTTTTGATGTTTCGCACATGGGTGAATTTTTAGTGGATGGCAAAGACGCACTAAGATTTACAAATCATTTAGTAACCAATTTTATACCAGAAGATACGTCTAAAGTGACTTACGCATTATTTTGTGATGAAAAGGGATTTGTAGTTGACGATTTATTAGTATACGTGATGAAACCAGAACAAGTACTTCTTGTCGTCAATGCTGGAAATATTGATAAGGATTTTGAATGGGTAATCAAACAAAGTAAGACATTTGATGTTACAGTTAGAAATGTGTCTGAAAGCTACAGTCAAGTCGCGATTCAAGGTCCAGAGGTCATCAACCATATTGGTGAGATCATGGATATTGAAACACCTGATTTAAAATTTATGACTTATCAAGTTATACCTTACAAAGAAGGTTATGTAATTCTTTCACGTACTGGATACACCGGTGAAGATGGGTTTGAAGTTTATGGAACACATGATCTAATCACTCAAGTCTTTGATAAAGCAATCGAGGTTGGTGTAATACCAATTGGATTAGGTGCTAGAGATACACTTCGCTTTGAAGCGAATCTTCCGCTTTACGGTCATGAAATTAGTGATTCGATTAATCCTGTTGAAGCAGGATTAAATTTCGCAATCAAATTAGATAAAGAAGATTTTATTGGGAAAAAGGCCCTTCTAGAGTATAAGGAAAAACCTGAAAGAAAAATTGTAGGACTTGAACTACTACAACGTTGTATTCCAAGACAAGGCTATAAGGTACTTCATAACGAACATGAAATAGGTGTTATCACTACAGGGTATATGTTACCCAATCAAGAATCACCAATTGCATGTGCACTAGTAGATATTGAGTACGCTGAAATCGGTAATGAACTCTATGTTGAAATTAGAGGAAATCGTTATTTAGCAAAAGTTAGAAATAGAAAATTTTATACAAAGAACTATAAAAAATAGGAGGATTCAAAAATGTATTGCAAAGTACCTTGAGCAACCTCAGGTTGATAAGGTGTATAAGATGTTAGGAATTCTTGTCTTGTAATTAATGCTTTAACAATGGAT
>CAKMKF010000036.1 GCA_927439925.1 uncultured Acholeplasmataceae bacterium
ACAGGTGCAGTTACTACACTTAAGTAAGCCTGAGTAATATTGGTAACATCAGCACCTCCATTTTCCTCAAATGAGATTGTATAGTTATTTACAGTCCATTTTGCATAAAGTGTAATATTTTCTGCTGGCATGGTTGTGAAAGTGTAAGGCATTGTAAGGAGTGCATCACTATACCATCCACCAAATGTATTACCTACTTTAGTTGGTGCTGTTGGGGCAGCAACAGTGCTTAAATAAGCTTGTGTGATATTGGTAACATCAGTCCCACCATTTTCTTCAAATGAGATTGTATAGTTGTTTACAGTCCATTTTGCATAAAGTGTTATGTTTTCTGCTGGCATGGTGGTGAAAGTGTAAGGTGTTGTGAGTAGTGCATCACTATACCATCCACCAAATGTATTACCTACTTTAGTTGGTGCTGTTGGAGCAGTAACACTTAATCCAACTTCCAAAGTGATTGCAGAGACTACACTACCTCCATTGGACTCAAAAGTAATTGTTTTTGTATCAGCTACAGTAACATTCCATTTCGCATAAAGCGTGATATTGGATTCTGGCATAGTTGTAAATATATAAGGGGTTGTAAGAAGTGCATCAATATACCATCCACCAAATGTGTTTCCTGTTTTCGTAGGATTAGTTGGAGCAGTAACTGTAGACCCTGCTTCTCCGGTAATTGCAGCAACTGCACTACCTCCATTTGGTTCAAAAGTTATTGTATATGTTAGAACACTTGAAGCCCATTTTGCATAAAGTGTCAATGTCGTATTGGTAAGTAGCGCTGCAATTGTAAATGGTTCGGTTAAGTCCTCATCTAAGTACCACCCATCGAAGGTAAAGCCTTCTTTCGTCGGTTCAGGGAAATTGATACTCGTGCTTGAAGAATTCACGGTAATATCTTCAACTTCGGTACCGCCATTTTCAATGAATGTGACTGAAACCTCACCTGTTCCAGTACACGAGTAAATAAAAAATACAAGAAGTAAACTTGTAAATAACATTAAAAATTTTCGCATAATTTTTCCTCCTATTTGAAGATGCATCATTAAACGAAAAAACGCAACAAGAGACTAATATCTCGTTGCGTTGTATTTAAATGATGCCGCTCTTTAGTTTTATAATACTGCTAAATCTTTGATTTAACAATAGGATTTTTATTATTTACAATATTTTCAATGTCATTCACATATCTTTCAATATTAAATTTACGTTCTAATCCTTTGGCATTCATATATCTTAATTTCCCAAACACACTTCTTTCAGTCCATGCACGGTCATGCTTGCCAAAGCACCACGCAATGCCTGTATAACTATTTGGATCTCTTCCATCTATAAAATATTTGTTGTTTAAATACTTGATCGTGTTATATGCATCTTTATAAGTAGGCATCCACTCTATTATCTTTTTTGCCCAATACATTCTCATATAATTATGCATGTATCCTGTATAAACCATTTCTTTCATTGCTGCATTAAAGTATATGTCGTGTGTTTCATAATGCTCAAGTTGTTTTTCTGTATATAGATATTCTCTTTTGTCAAACTCATGTTCATTCATTGTCATATATGCCCAAGGTTCAGTCATCGTTTCAAATTGATCATAACCTTTTTGGTAAGTCACGTAATTAAATGCAAGTTCTCTTCGAACTAAGAGCTGCTCAATATACGCATCAAAGGATGCTCCATCAAGATGCCCATGATTGATAGCTAAAAACATTCTATCCATAATTTCAAGTGCCGAGATTTGACCAAAATGTAGGTACATTGACATTTTGGAAGTCAATCCTAAAGATGGATCATTACTATTAATATAGTCATTCGCTTTGTTTTCTAGGAAGTCAAAAAATAATTTAGAAGCTTCTATATATCCACCGTGATACATTGGGCTAGCTGCTACACTTTTGTCGATATCTAATTTATCTGTTAGTTTTTGGATATCACTTAAATCATCATCACTTTCAAAACTTAATTTATGTTTGTTGTTGATCGTGGTGATTTTACTAAAATCTCTAAATTCTAAATATAATTTCTTTATCTTTGGTCTTAGTGTATATGCACCATATTCTGCTTTATCAGATGCTACTTTGACTGGAACGATTAAGTCAGTATCTACCATATCAATGACTAAGTGATCAAAATTCATGATTCCATAATCTAAAACTTCTTTTCTCCACAATTTTTGATGTCTTAAATATCCGTAATCCATAACAAGTGCATATGCATCTCTAAGATATTTGATAACACCTTTTTCAGGAGACTCTAGTTTAAATACAAAGTTAATATAAAACTTATCCAGAATATCTTTAACTTCCTTTAATCCTTCTAGCATAAATGTGTAATGTCTTAGATTCGCTTCTGGATAATTCGGGGTTAACCCAAAATAAACAAGCAGTGGCAAATCTTTTTCATTTGCCAACTGTATTGCATGATCAAGTGCATGATTATAATGGACGCGTTGAGATTGTTGCATCCAGTAAATCACGTACTTTTGATTAGATTCACTTTTGCCATTTTTCAAATGGATTATTCGTTTAGTATTCATATAACCTCTTGATAATCTTAAAAGTAGGAGTCCAATGACCACTTGAATAATTAACAGTCTCACTCGTAATGATTAACTAAATAAATTATATCATTTCTAATATTTATTATCGACCACTTATGCTTTATTGTACACTTTTTTCATTAAATTTTTTTCTGGTCAAATTAATTGTTAAATTTAAAGAATAGTTATATAATTTTTATAAAGATGTAAGAAGGGGAATATATATGGAAAAAACAGTATTTGAAAAATTACGTAAATTTAATATGATTATGGGAGCATTCCATCTTGTACAGGGATTGCTCATGATTGTTATTGCTATCACTGTGATTAGTTCAATTAATCCAGCATTTCAAATTGTCATCACACAAAATTTCTTAAACTTTGATGAGGTGAACCAAAGATTATTTTTAGACTCAAAACCACTATTTGACTTACCATTCGGAATTATGGTCGGAGTCTTCCTACTACTTTCTGCGGGTGCTCATGCATTAATCTCATTTCCTAAGAAAATTAATGAAATGTATAATAGAGACCTACTTAAAGGTGTTAACAAATTAAGATGGTTCGAATATGCATTGAGTTCATCAGTGATGATCGTCTTAATCGCTACATTGTTTGGTATCTACGATATTGGATCATTAGTTCTAATCTTTATCGTAAATGCAGCTATGAATTTATTCGGTCTAGATATGGAATTGCTGAATTCAAAACGTGCTGAAGGTGAAAAGATTAATTGGGGTCCATTTGTTTGGGGATCAGTTGCTGGTATTGCACCATGGATAGCAATCCTACTTTATATGTTTGGTGCCGGTGGAGATGTAAATCCTCCTTGGTTTGTTTGGGCAATTATCGCAACATATTTCGTTGCATTCAACACATTCCCTGTCAACATGGTACTTCAATATAAGAAAGTTGGTAAGTGGAAAGATTATTTATATGGAGAACGTACTTATATCGTTTTAAGTTTAGTTGCTAAGTCTATTCTTGCTTGGTTAGTCTTATTTGGAGCATTCCAACCAGCTTAATAGTCAATTCAATAAGCTAGGAGCTTCCTAGCTTTTTTTGTAATCAAGGAGGCCATATGTATTTCAAAAAGTTAATCCATCCTGAATACTTTCAAGGAAACAAAAAAAAGAAGAACTATTTTGAAGGTTGGTATTATAAACTTGTAAGCCAAGATCAAAAATACACATTAGCATTTATTCCCGGTGTTAGTTTGAATGATCAAGATACACACGCCTTCATTCAAGTGTTTATATCCCAAACTGTGGATAAAGAAACAAAACTTAAAAGTCATTATTTCAGGTTTAAGTTTGAGGACTTCGAATATAGTCATGACCAATTTTCTGTTAAAATTGGACCTAACTTCTTTTCAAAAGAAAGACTTTCTATCGATTTGAAATCATCAAAAATTCAAGTCTTTGGAAACGTATCGATTACAAAAACTACACCGATTCAAAAATCAATATTGGCACCAAATATTATGGGTCTATTTGGGTATCTAAATTTTATGGAATGTTACCATGGTGTTGTTAGTATGTCTCATCAACTATCAGGCATTTTAAAAATTAATGACGCTCCTATATCTTTCCATAATGGTAAAGGATATATAGAAAAAGACTGGGGTAGATCATTTCCTCGAGCATATGTTTGGATGCAATCCAATCATTTTAAGAATCCTAATACATCATTGATGTTTTCTTATGCAGATATTCCATTTATCGGTTTATATTTCAAAGGATTAATTGCTAATTTATATTATGAAGGTAAGGAATACCGCTTCGCAACCTATAACTTCTCAAAAGTAAAAATAGAAGAACTCCATGAAAATCATGTGCACTACATCTTAAAAAAGGGTAGGTACATCCTTGATATCGAAGGAAAATCTACGACTTCAATTGGCCTAGCTTCTCCTAAAAATGGAATGATGGTCAATCAAATCAAAGAAGGATTATCTGGTTATATTGATATAAGATTATTTAAAGGAAAAAAACTTATATTTGAAGATAGAGGTTTACATGCTGGAATTGAAATCATGAAGTAGTCCGCGGACTACTTTTTTTTCATATCCTTTTTAATAAAAAAGGACTTATGCTAAACTATTTATAAATGGGGTGAGACAATTGGAAAAGCAGGAAAATAAATACATTGAAATCATGAAAGTCTTTCTCAAACTTGGTCTTTTCGCTTTTGGTGGTCCTGCTGCACATATAGCAATGATGGAAGATGAGGTTGTTTCAAAGAGAGCTTGGATAACTAAAGAGAAATTTGTCGATATGATTGGGTTCACTAACTTAATTCCAGGACCAAACTCTACAGAAATGGCTATTCTTCTTGGACACGCAAGAGGTGGTAAAAGAGGTTTATTCATTGCTGGTATTAGTTTTATATTCCCTGCGATGCTCATTGTACTTGGTTTCGCAATATTATATAAAAACTATGGCGACATTACATATGTCGCATCCATTTTTGATGCGATAAAACCTGTTATTTTAGCAATCGTACTTCAAGCATTATTTAGATTATCAAAAACAGCATTAACAAAAGTAGAATCATTTATCTTATTTGGAATAGTCCTTACCTTATCTTTAATAGGAATTACAGAAATACCTTTGTTGTTTGGTTCAGCATTATTAATGTTTATCTATAGAAAGATTGCTACAACAAAAAAGACAATGGTTGTTGAACCAGTGTCCTTATTCACACTCTTTTTAATCTTTTTAAAGATAGGTGCTGTATTGTATGGTAGTGGATATGTTCTTCTTTCTTTCTTAAGAACTGAATTTGTTGATCAACTTGGTTTAATAACAAATGCACAACTTATAGACGCAGTTGCTGTGGGTCAATTTACACCAGGACCAGTATTTACCACTGCCACATTCATTGGTTATCTTATTTTAGATATTCCAGGAGCATTAGTTGCTACAATAGGTATTTTCTTACCATCATTTCTAATTATTTGGTTGTTACACCCACTTATAGAAAAAATGAGAAATTCAAACAATGTTAAACATGTACTAGATGGAGTTAATGCTGCAGCTATCGCTTTAATGGCAGCTGTTACTGTAGAATTAGGTATAGCTTCACTTACATCTATATTATATGGTTTAATCTTTTTTGTCAGTGCGATTCTTCTGATTCGATATAAAGTCAACGCTACTCTTCTTATACTCGGAGGAGCAATCATAGGGTTTATTATGTTCTTAGTTTAAAAAAGAACGCTCAATTCAAATGAACTGAGCGTTTTCTTACTATAGGAAATCTTTTCTTGCTGGAGTGAAAACATCTAAAAGTTTGCCCTCTTCTAAACATAATGCACTGTGCATCATATTAGATTCGATAAAAATGGTATCCCCTTTTTTAAGAATCTTTTTTTCATTATCAATATCAAACTCAAAAACTCCATCTAAAATATAAGTCATTTGCGTGTGAACATGCTGATGTGCTTGAATAACTGCACTTGATTTAGCACTTAATTCTACCATCATCATATCTTCTGTATGAGCAAGAACCCTTCTTTCTAATAATGGATTTAAGATTTTTGCTTCTGTTTCATAATATAGAAAATACTTTTTCATGAATACTCCTCTTATGGATGAATTATCGTTCCGCTCTTTTGTTTGAATGCTTCAACTGCTTTTTCTAGTTGAGCGATGACAGCTGGTTTATTGGTAGCTCTCACGAAATTCATACAAGCTTCAATCTTAGGAAGCATTGACCCTTTTTTAAAGTGATCATGCATGAGATATTCATCCAACTCTTTTAGTGTAACACTGGTTAACGCTTTTTGTTCTGGAGTATTGTAGTTAATGAATACATTTTCAACAGCAGTTAAAATAAACAATTCATCTGCTCCAATAATCTCAGCCATTTTCGCACTTGCATGGTCTTTATCAATGACTGCATCAACACCAATCAGTCCTCCATCTTTAATAATGACAGGAATTCCTCCACCACCTGCTGCAATCACGATATGTTTATCATTAAGAAGCGATAAGATACTTTCTTTTTCGATAATATCTACAGGTTTTGGAGATGCAATTACTCTTCTATATCCTCTACCAGCATCTTCAAACATAGTATATCCGTATTTTTCTTCTAATTCAGTCGCATATTCTCTAGAATAGAATGCTCCAATAGGTTTTGAAGGATGTTGAAATGCAGGGTCTTTTTCATCGACTAACACTTGAGTAACAACTGTAGATATAGGTCTTTTTATATGACGTTCTAACATTATATTTTGAATAGCGTTTTGAATATGGAATCCAATATAACCTTGGCTCATTGCACCACATTCAGCAAAAGGCATCATAGGTGTAGAACTTGATTCAGAAAAAGCCAAATTAATCATTCCAACTTGTGGACCATTTCCATGAACGATGACAATGTCATGATTCATTTCAATTAAAGGATAAATTGCTAGAGCAACATACTTAAGCAGTTTTTTCTGTTCCTCTGCATTATTTCCTAATGCGTTTCCGCCTAGTGAGATAACGTATCTAGACATAAAGGTCACTTAATGATGCAAGCATCACTGCTTTGATGGTATGCATACGGTTTTCAGCTTCTTCAAAAACAACGCTTTGATTTGATTCTAGAACTTCATCAGTTACTTCTAATTCACCATTTGCTACATTTGGATAATTGACTCCAAATTCATTAGCAATTTCACGACCAACTTCTGTATCAAGACCATGGAATGCTGGTAAGCAATGCATGAAAATTGCTTTAGGATTTGCATTTTTCATTAATCTCATATTGATTTGATATGGATGCAAGTCTGCAATTCTTTGAAGCCAAACATCTTTGGGTTCTCCCATAGATACCCAAACATCTGTATATAGGACATCAACATTTTTAGTTGCTTCCATAGGGTCTTCAGTGAAGCGGAGTGTAGCTCCTGTGTTTTTTGCTATCTTTTCACATGTATTGATTAATTCTTGGTTTGGCCATAAAGCTCTTGGTGCAGATGCTGTGAAATGCATTCCCATCTTTGCACAACCAATCATTAATGAATTCCCCATATTGTTTCTAGCATCACCTAGATAAGTGAATTTAACACCCTTTAACGATCCAAATTGCTCTTGAATGGTTAAAAAATCTGCAAGTATTTGTGTTGGATGATATTGATCAGTTAAACCATTCCAAACTGGAACACCTGAAAATTCAGCAAGTGTCTCTACATCTGTTTGAAGGTATCCTCTAAATTCGATTCCATCATACATATGCCCTAAGACCCTAGCGGTATCTTTAACAGATTCCTTTTTACCCATCTGGGATCCAGTAGGCCCAATATAGGTTACTCCCATTCCTAAATCCATAGCTCCGACTTCAAAAGCACATCTCGTTCTTGTTGAATCCTTTTGAAAAAGTAATACAACATTCTTATCTGTTAAATGCTTATGAGAAATACCTTCTTTTTTCTCTAGCTTCAGTTTGAGAGCTAAATCAATTAGATACTGTATTTCCTCTGATGTAAAATCCAACAATGTCAATAAATGTCTACCCTTTAAATTCATTTTATTCATCTCCATATTCTATTTCTTCTCTTTCTAAAGGCATACTCATACATCTTGGGCCTCCTCGACCTCTTGATAATTCACTTGATTCAATTTCTAAAACTTTAATCCCTGCATCTCTAAGCATTTGATTGGTAACATGATTTCTATCATAAACAACAACGACACCTGGAGCAATCGCTAAAGTGTTCGCTCCATCATTCCATTGTTCTCTAACTGATGTAATCACATCTTTACCGCCACAACGAATTAAAGTAATTTTTCTTTTTAAATGTTTTTCTAAGACTTCTTCTAGAGAAACAACCACTTTTTTAACATCAAATCTTTCACTATTTTTAGTGATTTCAAAAACAGTAAGTTTGTTTTCGATTCCTGGATGAATCGTAAACACACCATAATCCACTTGAGTAAAAACAGTATCTAAATGCATAAATGCTCTACTCTTTGGAATATTAAAGGCTAGGACAGTATTAAACTCATTATCTTCTTTAAACAATTGTTCAGCAAAGAACTCAATAGCTCTCGGATCTGTTCTACTAGATATCCCAATTGCTACAACATGCTTGTTTAGCACATGGACATCTCCACCTTCTAAAGGATATCTATTGAGTCTATTATAAAATCTTATTGGACTCTTACCATAGAAGCGAGGATGGAAATTTAGGATATATTCAGAGAATATCGTTTCTCTTTGTCTAGCTTGCATATACATTTTTCCAATAGCTACACCATTTCCTACGCTAGAAAAAGGGTCTCTTTGGAATAATATATTTGGAATTGGATCTGTATAAAATGGATATTCATCTTCTAGCATATCCATAATAGAGTTTTTCTTTCCTAAAGTGATTTCATGAATTCTAATACCTTCAATCATCTTTAGAATCATTTGCTTAATAGATAAACTGGTTAAGTATTGATAAAGTCCTGTTTTAATTGTGTGTGATTTAATTCTTGATTCCTCAATAAAAGCATTAACAAAGTTACAAATCACCTCGGGATGTGCTTCAAGAGCTTCCGTAATCATATCGGTTAGATATAACACTTCAATCCCTTGTTTTCTTAAGGTATCTGCAAATATGTCGTGTTCTTCTTGCGCTACTTTTAAATATGGAATATCATCAAATAAAAGTTTTTCTAGTACATCTGGAGTTAGGTTTTCTAATTCCTTACCTGGCCTGTGGACCAATACTGATTTCAATCTTCCTATTTCTGATGTTACATGAATCATTTTTTTACTCCTTCCACCATGACTCTAGGAACTCTATAAGATATAGAAGTTACTACTTCATAGTTAATCGTTTTAAGTCTCTTAGCAACATGATCAATGGTGATCATACCTCCGAAGATGGTTGCTGTATCCCCAATTTTAACTTGATCATCTACCTTGACGAAGCATGCATCCATACAGATAATGCCAACGATTTTGTATTCTTTTTGGTTTATTTCTATACTACCTGTTTTATTTCCTCTAATGAATCCATCAGCATAACCAATTGGTAATATCGCGATTCTCTCATCTGATTTTGCTTGATAACTCGCTCCATATCCAACTGAATCACCTGGATGTAATGTCTTGATTTGGACAACCTTTGATTTTAAAGACATGACTGGAATGATATTTGGTTTGGGCTGATCTAGGGATAGCCCGTATAATGATATTCCAAGTCGAACATGAGTTGTAAAATCATAATTCTTTTCATACTTAAAGGTTGATGATGAATTGGAGATATGAATCATTCTAGGCTTAACTTTCATCATGTTCACTATTTCTTTAAATCTATTAAGCTGTAAGTTATAAAATACTTCATTCTCATTCGAAGTTGCGAAATGAGTGTATATACCTTTTAAGTCTATATTCTTTCTTGCTTGAAGACTCTCTACAGCATCCATTATCTTTTCTGGCTCTACCATGCCATATCTTGACATTCCTGAATCTACTTTTATATGACATGTAAGACTCAATTTAGAACCCAATACTGCTTCATAAATCGGAGTGTCATAGATTGTAAATTCTATTTGATTCTTTGACACAACCTCTAAATCCTTTTCAAGTAAAGGACCCATCATTAAAATTTGTGCATCCTGATAAATCTCTTTCAATTCTAATGCCTCTTCTAGTAAAGAGACTGCGAAGAATCGAATTCCATTTTTATATAAGAATTTAAATACTTCCTTCGCACCATGTCCATAAGCATTCGCTTTAATGACAGGAATAACGTTTTTATTCGGTACTTCTTTTTCTGCTGTTATGTAATTATGCCATAAATGATCTAAATTAATTTCTGCCCATGTTGGTCTATAATGATTGCTCATAGCTTCTCTCCACATATAATGAATTCATCACAGAAAGTATTCCACCATATGTTAATTTAAAAGTGATGGTATCTCCAAGTTCTAGTGAAACATCTTTAAGTTCAACGATTAAATGATCACTACTACATCCTAAAATGATGACACCTTGAGGAGGAATTAAGTTTGTGCAATCTACATCTTGTTTTCCTATCGATAATATAGCTCTTGTTATGATTCCTTGATCCACAAATTTAACATGCTTACCAAAGGCATCCATTCCAGTAATACCTTCTGGCATTGAAGGTTTATTTTTCAACTCAATAATTTCAGCTTCTAAAGTAAAGACATCGTCATAAAGACCTTCTATCTGATTTCCATAAACTGTTTCTCTTCCCAATACAAGTGCTTCACCAATACGTAGGTTATTGATATATTTTGGAATTGAATTGTCTTCAACCATCAAAATAGAAGATGAATTTCCACCAGATATCATATTGAGCTTAATCTTAAGATTTTCTTCAATATGACGAATAATGGTTTCTAGTTTTAAATAGGTATCTAATGTAGGTATCACCGCACCATAACAAGTTAAGTTAGTCCCTATACCGAGTAAATCAATATGATCCATTTCAAGAATCTGTTTTACTATCTTTAAGTAGTCGTCTTGGTAATAAATTCCTTCTCGAAGATCTCCGATATCAAACATTAAGATGATAGAGTGTTTTTTATTTTGCTTTTTCGCTTCAGTGTTTAGTAAATCAATGATTTCAAGTTCTGAATTGAGTGAGATTGATGCATACTTGATAACATCTTCTACTTCGCTCATTTTAGGAATCCTTAAAAGAACTTTGGGTTTGTTGGTTACTATTCTTTTTATGTTTTCAATTCTAGAGTCTGCTATATAATCAACATTTTCTTTATTTAAGACATCGATCAATCTAGAATCCGCTGAAAACACTTTAGAAACTGCCATCATAGAAATTCCTTTTTTATGTAGCATGCTAGAAAGATGGTGAACATTATGTGCATACTTTTTTAAATGAATATGAACTTTAGGATACATTAATCTTCACTCTTCCTTCCAATTGATTTTAATAGTAGCTCTTTTGCCTGTTCGGGATACTTATGTGAAAGCACTCCAAGGGACGCAAATATATAATCATAATCGATATAGACCAATGTATTCGCATCAGGAACTAGTTTGGTTTGTTGTTTCAAAAGATAATCTTTAACCATTTGTTTAGGGTTATTCGCATACAGTAATGCTCCACCAGTTAAAAAGATAGCTTTAACTTGGGTAACATCTTTACCATCTGGAATCACTTTAAAACCGTTGGTAGTAAATACTCTCTTCATATCACCAATATGTCTATCCAGTGCTTGAAATACACATTGTCTTGTTAGTAAATCAATAACCTGTTTACCAAAGTCAGTTTTTGGAATAAATGGTTCATCCTTCATGACTTGTAGAACATGATCATAAGACATTCCTGTGTTTCTCTCAATTTCACCAGACTTAAAAGTCTTTAGAACATGAAGTCGATTAATAAATACACCTAAATCACCTTCAACAGTTCTTTTAAATCTTGGTTCGCCATCATTATACTTTAGAAACTCTGGCTTTGGTTCAGCGACTGAATGCACATCAGTAGTCGCTCCACCAACATCTATTGTCATAACTCCATCATATATTTCATTTAACAATAATGTAGCATCCATGACTGCACCAGGTGTAGGTATAATGATTTGATTGACCATATCAAAGATATGTGACATCCCTTTGGCGTGAATAATATTCTTTTCAAAAGTCTCATAAATCGCTTCTCTTAAGGGAATGATGTTAAAATCATCAACTCTAGGATATACATTCTCGACGATTCGAATGTTATCCTTCTTTAATTTTAGAATTCGATCATGATTTGAAATGTTTCCGGTATATATTATTGGTATGTTCAAATCGACTAGTTCTATTAAATTTTGATAAGCGACTTCCTTCTCACCAAAATCAGTGCCTCCAGCAATGATAATGATATTTGGTTTTATTTCTTTTATTTTATCGATATGTGATGACTCAATCCGATTTGCTGTTATTAAGTGAATATTCGCTCCAGCATTGAGTGCAGCTTCTTTTGCTGCTCTAGCAGTCATTTCATAAACTAGACCATGGACAGTAATCTTTAGTCCACCAGCAGCACTTGATGAAGCAAGCATTTCATCATAAGTTAGCTCATCAGTATTTAAGTTTTTCTTTAAATCAAGAATTGCATTTGCTAAGCCAATCGTTACATCACTATCAACTGTTGTTTGATGCATACCTCTGCCGATGAACTCCACCGGACCTTGGTGAAGATTAAAGGCGTTAACAACAGTTGTTGTTGAACCAATCTCAGCGACCAAACAATCAATTCTCATAAATCTCTTTGTGTTTCTTTACAACAAAACTTGCTACATGTATCCCTTTTGCTCCACGGCTAAATCCTTGGTCCATACCGTATTTCTTAGCAAGTTCAGGTGTGACTTGAGTCCCTCCAGCTAGTAAAATGAGTTTATCTCTAACTCCTTTTTCTACTGCATAATCATGTAGTTTTTGCATATTTTTATAATGAATATCATCATGTGAAATGATTAATGATATCATCACGACTTGTGCATTGGTTTCTATAGCTGCATCAATAAATTTTTCTATCGGTACGCTTGTTCCAAGATAAGTATATTTGATACCATACTTTTCTACTCCACCGTGCTTGATATCTAGTATTTCTCTCATACCAACACTGTGTTCATCGGAACCACCTGTACCAGCAACTACTTTAAGTTCATGTTTTTTCACATACTCTAAAATTTCATCTTCAGGAAGTAATTGTTCTTTCTTAGGTAGAACGAGTTTAGAAGAATCGATATCGAAACCGACCGTTCCCTTTAATTGAATTCTCGTTCCTTCGCTTGGGTGTAGTACTTCTTTATGAATCACTTCAGCACTTGTCAACTTCATTTGTTTCGCGACTTCTAAAGCTGCAGCTTCTGCAGTTAGTTCATCAGTTGGAAAAAACAGGTCTAAGGTGATAACCCCATCACCAAGCCATTGTACTTCTGGCTTCATCATTGTTGTGGATCTATATTTTTCATTATCGTTTAGTCGATTATTTACATTATCTTCTGGATCTAATTCATCAATATATTGAATCATATCAGGATTCTCAAATGTGGAACCACCAATCAGTTTTGAAGGATTCGCTTTAAGTGTTTCATCATATTGTTCGACGTTGTTATATCCGTAATGTGCAGTTACAGGAGCCAAATAGTCAACAGCTCTTTTAATGACTGTATTCGCTCCGATCCCTCCAGTAGCACTTCTAGCAATACCGTCACCACTACGTTCTGGATAATAACCACTGTCGACAAACATGCCTTCTTCAACAGCTTTAAAATAACCACCCATTTTAATAATTTCTTCCATCATTAAAATAGCGCGTTCTTGAATTTCTCTCTTCATTTCAACCAGGTATCCATCTTTTTTAAATTCAAGCATACTCATCAAATCATCCATACCCATCATCGCTTGTTTAGCTGTATCGAGAGCTTCGATATTGTAAACATGCCAAGGTACGTTTCTACCTTCATCAGGTGTAATCGTTGATTGAATATCTGCACTTGTCAATCTTGATATTAATAAATTCAAGACATGCGTAACTGTAGCTTCTCTAGTGGATGAATCCATATATTTCGTATTCATTTGTGCTCTCATCTTATAATCAGAAAAGAACTCACGAAGTGCAAGTGCGTAAGGAAGGTTTAATTTTAAATCTGGTGATGGTGGTGCTGCAGGTGGTACAGTAGATAAACAGATGAGGTCAGGAGATATGCCTATCTTTTCACTCATTTTGCTGTTGATTGCGTGCTGTACTAATAATTCTGGCATGACTTTCCATGCATCTCTAGCAGTCGCATTCGCATTATGTGCACCATCAATTTGAGCTAAACCACCGTAAGCCATAATTTTCTTACTTTCAGCTGCATCAATAAACGATCTAATCATATTGATATTTCGGTATAAAACATTATATTGTGGATCTTGATGTGCGCCATTGACACCTTCTTCTGTAAACATTACAGCGATTTCTGGGCCAGCAACACCAGATACATATGAATGATAGTTGATTGGTCTACCAACTTCATCTTCAATCATATCTAGTGCCGTTCTTTGTGCTCTACCTTGTTTTCTAGTAATTGGAACTCCGCCCACGCCTTGTGGTGTACCTTCGAGTAAACCATCCATATGAGATTGTCCAGCACCATGTTCTAAAAGATTATTTTCCATCATTTTTTCGGTTATCATCTTTGATTCAAGACTAGAAAATCCCATACGCATCAATACACTTCTTTCAATTGCTGGTCTTGCCTTA
>CAKMKF010000037.1 GCA_927439925.1 uncultured Acholeplasmataceae bacterium
GTAATTGAATCTCAACACCATATTCTGATATTCTTTTCTTAATATCTAGATTAATGCGTTCGGTTATTTCATTTGGAAATTGTGAAACTTCAAAAAATGAAGTTTTATGCTCTTTAACAATTGACAAAATTGTACGATGAATACTATACTCAATTCTTGTTGTCATAAGTTTCGCTAAATAATCAAATGTAATTCTTGATTTCCTAATTGCTAATGCAGTAATAAACTTTTCGTAATTTTGAATGACTATCCGATATGTATAATCCAATTTCATTTCTAACAAAAAGCGATACTTAAAATCGTAAGTTTTAAATGAGAATTCTCGTTTTACACGTTCAGCTAATTTCCCATCATTGACATGAAATACTTTTAAATCACTGTAATCATTACTCTTATCTCTTTTTTGATAAGATTCAAAATTGGCAACCTGAGGACCATTAACGACCTCCTTAAGTTCCCCTTTTGCAAATAGCACTATCGTTTCCATCGGATTTACAATCTTTTTATAGTCGATGTACTCTTGTGTTGGAACTTGATAGCAAATGTCATGATTTAAAACTGGTTGTGTTTGAATTTGATCCATTTTATTCCCTCGCTTTTCTGTAAAATCTAGTTAAACATATCTATTCTAATCCTGTCCAACTTAACATAACCTATCCAATTTCGATTAGATAATTATATTATGTATTAATTTGCAACTAATTAAGAAATAAAATAAAACATATAATTATTTTTACGTTCGCTTATAGTGAAAATCCTGAATTCCCTACACAAATCTCTAACAAACATGCTAACATCAGCTTTTTTAGCACTAAAATTTCTCTTTACTTCAATTTTCTCTGTATACTCAGGCATTAATCTTAATAATACTTTAATTATTTCTGCCTTATTAAACAATTCCTTATATTCAAATATTAAAACATCTCTACTTCCATCAACTTTTTCTAGAATAAAGTTTTTTAGTATACTTTTATCACTGAAATTATCAATGCTCTGAACAAAGCAATTTACTAATAAACCTTCTTTATCTCTACAGAATAATTCGACTAATTCTAGGTATTTTACAGGGGACAAAGTTTTTTCTATTTCTTTAATGTCTAATATGTTATTAATCAAAATTTGACTTAATACTTCAATATTAACATTGGATATAGCTTCGATATCAATATATGATTTCATTTTTTTCAACATCTCATAGTCAACTTTATTGTTCTTCATATAAGTGATTAACAATGTTTTCATCTGCTTAAGAATTTGATCATTGATTTCTGACATTTGAATTGATGATGCGTAATTGAACAGTACATCATGATTTTCAATCGTATTAACCTTTAATAAGATTTTAGTCAAATTCTCACTTGAATTCTGAACCCTATTGTTAATTAGCATTGCAGTCCAATATCTCTCATGAATGCTGTTAATATCCGAAATGGAGAAATCAAGATTTGCTGAATATATAATTTCATTTGCTTTCTTTTGATCATTAGTTAAATTATTAAGTAAAGTAACTATGAAATCTGATGACTCTTGTATAATCTCTATAGAATTCAATAAGATATTATCGACAAAAGCAAGTTTGTTCTCAATAACATAACTCTTCATCTCGTTAAGATTATGAAGTTCAATATTAAGCATCGAAGGATAGATATTCTTTGATATCCTTTTGCTCATCAATAGTGACATCATATCAATATTAATATCATATAGATTATTATTGTAGATAAACTCTAATAAATTGTTATCGTCCTTAAAAACACTGAGTCTATGAATCTTCGCATTGATTAAAAGAAGATTATTATTGAAATTATCTGTATAATTAACCTCTTTTAACTCTGCATGATGAATTCCCATTTTTTCATAGGTATTGATATATGCAATTGATTGCTTGTCTAATATTTGCCCAATATCATTGCAGCTACTATAAATGAGTATATTTCTCAAAACATATTCTTTTTTATAATCATCCTTATCATTTTCTGCAATTGTATTGATTAAATTGTTGACTATATGTGACTTGTTTTGCATAAGGTAGTTTATAATTTTATCCATGAAACTCAATCTATTCTCATTCAGCAAATAGTCTATCAATAAATCTTTTGTGTTTTTTTCACAACTTTTATCTACAAACCAATCAAACAAATCAAATTCTCCATTGTCAACTAAGTAATCCATCAAATAGTAGTTAACTACGGCTTTTTCATCTTGATAGTTTGTCTTTAGGCTCATTATTATTCCTTCGATATCAGACAACACTAAGTTGGGATCCATGGATTCCCCAGAATGATATGCTTGAATATATAACTCATCATTGATAGAACGTTTGCCTTCAACAAAATAATTCATGTATATCGCATAATCTTCTGAGATATATCCTTTTTTAATCAAAAACAAGACAATAGGCAACACGCAAGTTTTGTTTTCATCTGTGCATATGCTTGCTAACAATTTAGAGTTATTAAGGTTCTTAATTATATCTTTGAAAGGTTTATATTTAAGTGTTCGTATTTCTCTATTTAATTTCTCTAATTGAATAGTAATTTCATGTCTACTTCTAATTGTTCCTCTCATAATTGAATCTTTTGATATTTCAGAATCTACCCAATCAGTTAATAGCATTCGTGATAAATATTCCTTACCATTATTCAAGAACTGTACATAACTCTTCATTAAATTAGAAACAGATATTGTTGATGCGTTTGAGTAAGCATATACTGCCTTTGGTGTTGTTTGAGTTGCGGAATCGTACACATTTAATCTTACTGATGTTGATGCCAGTTTATCTTCAATCATCTTCTTAATTTGCTCTTGAAAAACAACAGAATTAAAACCAAAAAAGTTTAAATATTCAATTCTCTGTTTAGTCCGGGAGATTTCATTTTCAATGCTTTCTGCAGTTAATTCTATAAAGATTGATCTTCTCTCAAATAATCTATAGACATAACCGTTATTGGTATATAACTCATTATAATCTTTTGGCATGTAGTTCTTATAAATAATGATACTGAATAGTTTATCAAATATTACTTTATTATTATTAGAAAAAATATCTAACTTCTTATTTTGATTGAGCGTATTTATTGTGATTAAATACTCGTTGAATATAGTTTTCATCGTTCTCATATCTGAGATGTAAAACGAAGCTTCATTTATAAGATTTGTGCTTGGTTTAATATTTATCACTTTTGATAAATCTTTGATATTATCATTTAAATTTTTGTTATAGTCATCAAAAAAAGAATGAATATACCCACTTGAGTTGTAATTAGAACTAATGGGTATAACGGGTATTATTAAATCAAAGAACTTGCCTTTTGCATGTGTCAAGTTTTCCTCTTCAAGTAAATATTCATTAATCGCATAAATAAATGTGATTTTATTTTTTATGACTTCACATTCATTTAAAAGAATATTTATTTCGCGTAGTGAATTAAAAATACACTTTGATTGAAATCTATCTAAATCTTCAATAATTACCAATTCATATCCTGTTTTTTGAAAAAAATACACTATTTCTTCTAAATACTTATCAAAGGGTGTACTGAATTGGTCTATTTCAAAAGTAAAAATCTTTGCATTCAACTTTATCCCATTTATAGGGATTGTACTCAGCAATAAGAAAAGCAATAATGAAACAATAAATGGAATAAATAATAGAGGTATTGAATGTGAATAAATAACTATAGAGAATGATAAATTAATAATGAAAATAGTTACGAAAAGCATATAGCAGAACGCTAGTATTTTATAAAAAGATATGAAATCAAGATCTTTTCTTGTATATTTACTCTTTCTCAACTTACCATGATTCACTTTATAATATAAATGTTTAATGATTTTCAACTGCAAACTATTTATTAGTGCATCGTTTGATTGTAAAAAATCTTCTGTACCTCCAACTGGTTCATTTCCCCCGTTATTTTTGCTATTCTTATTAACTGAGGTTCCTTCGATATTTGACAGTGAAATTCGAATCTCTTTCGGGTGGTCATTTGATGCTAAGTATGACTCAATTACACTACTTTTTCCTCCACCAAAAACACTGGTGATTGCAATATTCTTTATTTCATCATCTTTTATGCCATACTGAATCATATCAAAATATGGGTTATCTTTAATGTTTTTTTTCGGTGTTAGCGACTGATATAAACCCACAGTTACTTTTCTATTGCTCTTTCTTCGATTGAGTTCAATACCATTAATCAAACTTATAATCAATATGTCAACAAACAAAAAGAATGCTATAGTGTTTGAATAAACAACAGATGACTCAAAATCAAGCAAATGAAACTCAAAAACTATATAGATTAGAGCTAATATTAAGTACATTATTAATCTATCTTTTGGATAGTTTTTATTTTTTAATATAGCGGCAATAATAAGATCAATGTATCCTAAAGAAAGTAGAATAACAATGTCCTCAATAGATATATTAGTTGATGATGTTATGCTTATATAGCTCAATATTTTCGTTGCTGACATCAGCAATAAAAACGAAACCGTGATTTCAAATGCAAGAACATATAAACTTCTCTTTTTCGCAACAAAGCTGTTAATAAAATCAAATTTTACATATGTTACATATAGAAAAACAAGAATTGAAACAAGTTGCACATAGACATCATTTTCGACTCTACTGTAAAGCACAAATAATGATAAGATGAGTAAAACCGTAATTCTGAAGTTCATTTTAATGGAATTAGTCATTGATTAAACACCTTTCGTGAGATTTATTAAAAAGAATACTCTTGTTAATTACTCGAATATGGCTAACATTATAGTATAATCTTCTCAACAAAAAAAGACCAGAAGTGTATCTAGTCTTAGCTTTACTATAATACATCCCCTAAAAATAGGATACAATATTATTCGCAATAATAAAAGCAATAGTTACAATTTATCATTTTCTGCTTTTATTTCTAGACTACATATACTTCACAAAAAATGTATGAATCACAATTTATGAGTCACAATTATTATGATTGTTCATAAAAATGTCATTCGTCATTATTCAAATTATTAATAATAATATTCAGTTGTCTAATGATATGTGCAGCAGTTAAAAAAGTAACCCCGACTACAACACCTAAAAATATAGTACTGAGACCTAACAATAGATTATTGATGAGCAAAATAAAGCCAACCAAAAAACCTAAGAAAATGTAAGTATAACCAACAACTGTAGTCGCATTAAATCTTACTGCTCTTGTTTCATCTATAGAGGCATCATCAACTTTCATACTTAATGCTTTTTCCTTGTCATATAAGACTTCTAATGTTTCCAAATCTTCATCGCTTACATTCTCATATATTTTCTTGTAAAATACTACTTTGTTGTTCTCCCATCTAGAGAGTGGATACTCTTCAGACTGGGGTCCTTGAATCTCTTCATATAAATAATATTTTTCTAATAATTGATTTCTTATAACTTCTTTTAACTGAAGAATTTTCATTTCCTTTCGTTTAACTAGTAAATCATATTTCGATTTAGACATGCTTTTTCTCCTTTTTCATTTTTTATAATAAAAAGGCATCCAAAAGAATGCTTTTTAAAATCCTATTCTATAATGCTTGTTAGTAAAGCTTGTGTAATATCCCCCATGAATACACCTCAATACTGTCATTTGATTAAATTATATCATGTATTATGAATCATGAAACTCTTTTATTTTCTCTTTTGCATACTCAAGGTCTAGTGAGACATCTAGATAATTAGCTTGACTATATCTTAAGCGAATACATTTTAAAAAGTTAATCTTTTTATTATAGGATTGTTCATATCCTAATGCATATAGATTTAATTGAAGCTTTAAATGTTCAAAATGAATATTTGCTGTTCTTTTGACATCACCTATACCTAAACCTTCAAACTCTTTGGATGTAATAATCATATCGAGTCTACCAGCACATACTGGTATACCATCAGATTCTATATAAATTAAGACTTCATTTTCAATTGGTTGAAACTGGTGTATCTTCTTTAAGTATAAATAGTTATTGAATTCTTCTGTATATCCTTTTATATTTTCTTTTTCATAGTTTTCTATTTCTCTATGAAGTGCTATACCTTTATCAGCAGCATGTTTCAATACTGCTGGGTCTATATCTCGATATTGATTAGGAAGTACTGATGCTACGATTTGAGTAACACTAGGAACCTTTATACCATCAACAAAATATTCATGCGTGTCAGATATAAATTCTACAACTCTTCCATTAATCACTTGTTTAATGTTATTTGAATTGTCTATCATGATATCAGCCTCCCTATTTCTATAATATAGATGTAATACTATTATTATGATCCTAACAATACCTGATCATACTCAAATAATATCATATTTGCAGTATAGACATCATACCTACGATTGATACAAAGCTCAACAATAATCTCAAATTCATTACTTTTAGAAAGAGCATATCCTGCTCTTTTTATTAAGGCTTTCGTTTCATCCAAATTCAACTCAAGAGCAATCGCTATAGCAATTGCTGTACTTTTACTTGGATTTTCTTTTTGAACTATAATCCTAGAGAAAAAATCTTGACTCATGTTTGCTTTAAAAAAAACACTTTTCACTATAAGAGCTTTATCCATAATGGTTTTAACTACTTTTTTTGAGAATGTACCATCAATCTTATAAACTACATCATCTATTCTTCCATCTTTTTTATTATCTGTTACTGAACTATCAAAAATATGTCTACTCAATAATGTTTCATTGAATGAGAAGTCTTGAGTAGTAGGGGATTCTATTTGACTGGACTCCCAAAAATCAAACTCAATGGCATGATTGACAGAGTCTGATAATTCATTAGATAAAACAAAGGACTCTTTATTATACACTACAAGATAAACCATGATATCGTGAGTTTTTTGGAATTTCTTTATTGTGCGTAAAGCTATCATCAGTGCTGCATCTCTCGGATATCCATTAACACCTGTTGATATTAATGGAAAAGCTATAGACTCACATTGGTTATCCTTTGCAAGTTGTAGTGAGTTTTGATAACAATTAGCTAATTGATTGTCTTCATCATGTCTCCCATCAATCCAATCAGGACCTACGGTATGAATAACGTATTTTGCGTTTAAGTCAAAAGCACTGGAGATGTATGCTTCTCCAGTGTTGATTTCACCAATCTTTTGTCTTTCTATGAAAAGTTCAGGACCTGCAGCATCGTGGATAGCTTTGTCTACTCCTGAACCGATCATAACATGAGGGTTAGTTGAGTTAACAATAGCATCTGCTTTAATGTTTATAATGTTTTCTCTAATGATTTGAAATGGCATAGTTGCTCCTTAAATATCGCATGGATGTATTATCGTGTTACTGTTACTATTATAACTCAAATCGAAACACGAACTATTAAAAAGAACAAAACTCATGTTTTGTCCTTTTTGAAGTGTTTGTAAGTCTATTGTTGAATCAATGATGTTTTATAGAGGATCACCCTTCAAAATACATGTCATTGATCTGTGCAGTCCAGTTCCAAAACGGTGTAGTAACTACACCTTTAAGGTCAGAATCAAACACATCATAATATTGGTTAGAAAATATTGGAATACTTGGAGTTAACTTGTTCAAACGGAGTTGATATGCTCTCCATAATGCTATATATGCAGCAGTATCTCCAGGTTCTACATTACGCAAAGCTATAGTAAGTTCATCTAAAGTCTTCTCTGGGACAACAAGTGGTGCTGCAGGATTAGTTATCGAATCTTCTAATTGGTGTGCGTTTCTCCAAGTTCCTAAAAAATCTGAGTGCCATGAATAGTATGGATCATATGTAACAGAAAAGTTTGTTGATACATTAAAGATATGATATCTCTTATCCTCAGGATCTAATAGATATCCATAGTAATAATGATCATATAGTGTAGCTGTGTCTCCAGTAGTCAATTCATACTTTATACCAGCTAATTGCATATTCATTTCATACTTAAGGCGTAGTGCATCAGTAGTTGAATCAAACGCATTACCAAAGTGTCTGATAACTAATCGTTCACGAGCTGCATTATAACGGAAATAGTTACTATTTGAAGTTGCTAAAGCAGAATTAAATGGTGTTACTCCATCTGATTCAAACTTATAATCTGAAGTGTTAAGAACTGTATTTGCTTGAGCTATTGAGAATGTGTATTTATTAATATTTGTATTTACCCAATCAATTGACTCTACATACATCCACTGTGAAAGACCATATTCTGAATATATCTTAGAACCATAGCCATTCAATACAACATCTATAGCGTATTGCCGATCTGTTAGATAGGCAATAGCTTGACGCACTTTATAGTCCATAGTCGGACCAAAATGTGCTTCTATTGCAACAAGATTATAACCATTACGATTATACTCATGTACTCTGGTAGTAGAGGAAGATTGAGCGTCTAGAATCTTAATACCATTACTTACTTCAGTGACTAAATCAATTTCTCCATTGATGACTAGATCAACATCTAATGTTTGGTTAACCCGCTTAATCACAATATGTTGAATTGTTGAAGTCTTACCTTCATAGTTTCCTTTGAAGTTGTCATCTCTAACTAGAGTTACAACTTGATTTAAATAACTTACAAACTTATATGGACCAGCTGTAACAGTTGGTATATAGCGATATCCACCAATATCAGCAATTCCTGATACCATTGAAAAATTATCATCACCAACCATAGCACCATCATCATTAGAATCAATTTCCATACCTTCAGGAGCTAAGATATGTATTGGATAGGGATTTATAGAAACATATGTTGTTTCATAATAAAATGGTGTCTTTGAACCGTCAATAGTTAATGAGAAACTATACTCACTAAGTAATTGAACACCTTTAAAACGAGTAAATTCTGATGAAAATACGGAACTGTACTCTGTATATCCTAATAAATGTTGTCCAACATATGAAGTTGCACCTGTATCCTTCCAGTCATTAGATGCTTGCAAAAGAACTGAGAAAACAAAATCTTCAGCCTTTATATGGTCATCATCTGACCATAATAAATCTTCATGAAGTATAAACGTATAAGTCTTATCTTTAGTTACTGGATCAATGGATGTGTCTAAAGATTTAACAACTGTTGCATTTAGAACTACTTCTCCATTAGGAGTAGTCGCATATGTGTTATAACCGTTGATTAAGTCTCTTACCCAACCATCATACTTACTGTTATTAAATCCTGGCATAAAGCTTCCACTTATCTCTGGAGCACCAACAATAAGTACTTGATTACCACTCCATTTTGCATAAAGTGTGATGTCTTGTGCTGGCATTGTTGTAAATACATATTTTTCTGTTAACTCTTCATCCAGGTACCAATTCGTAAATTCAGCCTCATCTTTAACTGGATTTGCAGGTTGAATAACTACTGTACCGTAATCTTGAGTGATTACATCTACTTCTGATCCTCCATTGGTAATGAATGTAATAGAATATTGATTGATAGTCCAATTCGCGTAAAGTGTAAGATCTTCTTCTACAGTATTTGTTGAGAACACCCATATCTCATCTAATGTATCACCTTCATCTAAGCTTGTATACCATCCTTCAAAGGTATGTCCTTCTTTGGTAATGGTTGGTTGTTCTATTGTCAAACCATTAAGTATAACTATAGGTTCAACAACATCACCACCACGAGAATCAAAGGTGACAGTATATTCTTTTGAATTTGTACATCCAATTAAGAATAAGACAAAAAACACTACAAATAGAAATCTAAATCTCTTGATATTCATAAATACCCTCCCTAAATATTATTATTAGTAAACTTCTTTAATTATTGAGTATATCAATAAAGAGGTAATTGCTACCTCTTTAGTAAAGACTAGTTATTAATGTTTTGTTTTGTTGAGATGGATTGTGCGTTATTCCCCATTTTGCACTCCTAGATACATCATTTGATAAAATTATATCATATGTTTATGATGAATTAAATGATAAATTCCAGTAGTTCTTAAAATGATGGGAATCCCTGACATAAAAACTATTCAAAATAAAAAAAGACCCGAAGGTCTTTATTCTTCATCATCTTCATCTGAATCATTTGGTGCATTCTTGACGAGTTCTCTAAATAATTCTTTAATCTTATCAGATCCTAAGAATGGAATACAACTCTCTGAATCAAAACCAGGTATTTCACCTTTCTCAGCAGCATGATAAATATCTAATACTTTATCTCTTGAAATAAAGGGGATAACACTTTCAAGTGTTTCTGTTTCTTTCTTCTCAATCAGTTGATCGACTAACTCATTTAAGTTATCTCTTCCTAAGAATGGAAATAGTGTTTCTAATTTAACACCCTTTAATTCACCGCTCATAATTTCTTGAGCTACTTTATTTAATTCTTCTCTACCCATAAATGGTAACAATTGAGTATATTTCATATTATCTCTTTTCTCCTTTTCGTTTATTTGATACATAAGTGATGGTGTGTCTACCCTCTGGGTTGACCATCATTTTTTCTTCTGTTGACATCATATCATAGAGTGATGTCAAATCTTGATTTACATCTTTTGATTTTAAATTGCCTATTAAGTATTTTCTTTCTTCCATACTTAAAGATGGCCATAATGCAGTAGCATCAATACATAGCTGTTCTGCCATAAACTGATCAATCATTTGTTTTCTCTCCTTTTGGGTGAGGAGGTAAAAGATATTTTTGATATCTTCATTTAATTGATTGGAGTTTAGAAAACGATGTATTACTGATTCTCTTGGATATTGCATAAACATCGATTGATAATCATGATCGCTGAGCTCTGAGCCATCAAGAATATAATCAATGGTAACATCAAAGAGTTCTGTCATTTCTAAGAGTACTTCTAGACTGGGAAGTGATTTACCCATTTCCCACTTACTAACAGCTTGTCTCGAGACATATAAAGCATCAGCAAGTTCGTTTTGAGTCATACCCTTTTGTTTTCTTTTCTCTATTATCTTTTTACTAATTGAATCTAAATTTAGCATGTCCAACCTCCTTACACTTTTAGTATACGACCGAAAGAGAACGATAGCAAGCAACTGTTGGTTGCAAAAAAAGAGCAGGACAATTGTCTTACTCATTCTTGAATTAAATAATAAATAATTGATATGTATAGAAAAGATGTTATTCTGCTAATCCCCTCAATAAGTCTTCACTAAAACGGATTGCATCTTTTTCTATTTCCTGGTCCAAATAATCTTTATGGTCAGGATGTTTGTAGTTTTCAAATTCATTCTTCCAAATATTTACTATCTTTGGATCATGATGGATAAGATCTGGATAATCAATACATGCTCTTTGATAAGCGTGTCTTGTCTCATGAAAGCTACATAATATGATTTCTGTATCTGATGCTTTTTCTAACCACTCACTACAAAATACGATGTAATACCCATTTGGGATAAAGATAGCTCCACTTTCTAATCCCTTAAAGAATATTCTTGGTCTAAAATGAACTTCTATATCTTCCAATCCTAATACTCTTGAAGCATATTCTACTCCATCACGTGCAATACTTTCTTTCATTTGGTCACCTTACCTATATGTTTTTTTGTTGTATAGGTATATTAAAACATATTGGCAAATAAAACATTAGGTAAAAATAGTTGAAAAAGAAGAATGTTTGTGTAGTGGATCATGTATGTTTATGAATTTATGCAAATGCCATATATGCAACACAATGCTAGGCGGGTAAAGAATGCAATACTTTGCACAAAAATAACCCACTAGTGTGTTTAAATTGAGAAAATTCTGTGACTTGAATTAAAATTTATATATTAACCTATCCAACTGTTTGAGACACACTTCTAGTGGTTATGTTTATATGTTGCTTTTATTTAACTAACCATGTCCATATCTAGATATGTTTCTAAATGTGCATATTGAGAAGTTTTATCAAATGTTTGTTATCATAGACAAAGACATTTTTTAAATATAAATTTTCAGAATAGATAATTCTTTTAAAATGCCCAGGTAAAGCAGACATTGCATAAACCAAATATTCATGCTTATCATTTATAAACATTGTTCGATAGTCATCATTTTCTAGTAAATATAGTTCTCCATAAAAATCTTGGTCTTTTATCAAAACTAGATTATATCCTTTTTCAGTAGATGTAAATTCTATTAAGCCCCACCCGATAATATCACTACCTCTGAATTTAGGTGTATAATATCGAATTTGCTGTCTATCAAAAAAGTCTTTATAATGCTCAACTTGAGAATTTTCATTTACCACTTCCATTTTTATTTCACACATTTGTTGTGATGGTGTAGTAAATGAGAATTGTAATTCATTTGTATATCTACCTTGTCGTGAGTTTATTAATATTTTACCACTCGGATAGGACTTATTAAACTGTTCAACAAACTTGTTTAATGGATTAATAATTAGATTTTCAAAGTTATACTTAACCAGATTGAATAAATCCTGTTTTCTCTTTTCTTCCTCTAATCTTTTTTGTGTCTCGAGACTAATATTGAAATCTATTTCATTTCTCTTCTTTATTGCTTCGTTAAGTAAAGGATCCTCTTCCTCTTGATCTAATGATATTATACTCAAAATTTCATCCCAATTATTAAATCGCTGACTTAATGATTTTTCTAACATTTTCCTTAAAAGGGCTACTATTTTAGGATTGATTTTTTTATTATACTTAACTGGATCTATGATAGTTGAGTACAGATGAGCATTTTTAAAACTTTCTTCATTGAATGGTGTATTAACTTCATATGGGTAGTTTAAAGTAGCAATTTCATAAAAAACTATTCCCATAGAGTATATGTCCATTTGTATGGTATTTGCTTGATTCAACCATGCTTCAGGTGCAATATACTTGATTGTTCCAAAACCTTTAAATGTCATTGACCTTGTGTTTTCCTCAGCTAGTTTAGCAAGTCCAAAATCAGTAATCATCAATTTGCCATCTTTAATTAATATATTGCTCGGCTTGATGTCTCTATGGACAATCGAAGCACTTAGGTACTTCATTGCTTTAGCTAAGTTTGTAAATTTCTTAATTTGTTCATCAAATGTATAAAACAACTTATTTTTTTCTCTTTCTTTCAATTCATCTTCAAGTGTCCCACCATCCGCATATTCCATGATCAAAAAGAGTGCATCAGAACCGATAAACTCAAAGTTAACATAATCAACTATATATTCATGTTGTAAATTGATAGCCGTTTTTACTTCGTTATTAAATGAATCTTGAAACTTTGGATTTACATTGGATTGAATTACTTTTAAAGCGTAGTTTTTTTGTTCATTGTCCTTAACAAGGTAAACAGTTCCAAATCCACCATTTTTGATTCTTCTTATTACTTGATATTCAACATTATTAACTTTGTATTTTTCACCAACCTCAATGAACATTATAGCAAGCCTCCTTATGATATATTAACTAAATTAAATCAAACTTTTCGAATGTATACAATTATTGTATTTTTAGTATTACAAGAAATACGCTATAAACTCTTACAAATACCATAGTCTTTAACGGAAATCTATGTCTTCATTTGCTTTTTGATGAATTTCAATTCTGTTTTCAACATTGATTCTATTTACTAACCAACCTCTAAAACTAAATTGTTGAATGAAATCTTCAATACGGTTTAATCCATTTATCTCCTTAAGAGTGACAACAATTCCAAACCTAATTCCCACTCCGTCTCTAGGATTCAATCTCTCTTTAGTTCTTATGCTCATACCCCAAAGCTTTGTAGAATAAGTCTTTCGTGGTCGGACATTGCTGGTATATTTTTCTTGAACATGCTTAATATTATCCCATTTCCTATAGTTAGATCTTGCTTCTTCTTCATTTACAGGGTGGAACCCACCATCTTCAATGCTTTGCTTATTATTATCAATTGATTTTATTGTATTATTATCTTGTATTCTCCCGAAATATATGTCAAGTTCCGTATTTGTGTAATCTACACCTTGATTTCTTGAGCACTTTGGAAAGTAACATAGGGTCGCTTTAGCAACAAAAGGATATTCATCTTTATAATATGGGATGGGAAAATTATAATTATAAGTGTCGAATTTTTCTGACACACCATATAAAACAAATTTAATCTCATCTTCTTGAGATTTCACTATATCTTCTATTCTTATCGGAACAACTCCATGACCTATAAACAATCTTCTATTGTAGGTATCAATTTCTTTCCATCCAATTGCCGAATCGATAAGTATAGCCTTTGCAATCTCTCTATTAAACCCTAAAACATCGATTAAATAGGCTAATTTTCTTGATATCCAAGGTGCAGCATATGACGTACCCGATACCAAGGCTTCTCCATTGGGGTCGCAAACCACCATTGGTTCTTTTGACGAACCTCCGTAATAACTAACATCAGGTTTTGTAAAAAAACTCAATACAGGACCTTTTCTTGAATAATTGGTTGGTTCCAATGATTTGTCCACTGAGTTTACAACTAAGGCATTTATTGAATCCGCTGGAGATCCAATAATTTTATTTTTGGTTTTTAAGAAGTCATTAGTTCCTGAAACTACAAAAATAACATCGTTGTCAAACTGTAATTGGTCTAATATTGATGCCTCAATAGAAATAAAGTTTCTGTTAACTTCTTCATTAGAGCCTAATGATAAATTCCAGACTTTTATATCCGGATTTGCAACTACTATCTCCTTAATTCTTTTTATTATCGTAAATGAACTAAATCTTCCGCTTAATGAAACTCCAAAATGTCTTACTTTAAATCTTCCACACCCATCGTCAAGATTAGGATTTAGAGTTGGTCCATCAACTATTATTGAGGTTACTGAAGTACCATGAGTATAGTCTCTTGGTTTTATATCAAAATCATCATCAACCATTTGATGATACTCAACCCAATCAGTGAAATAAACACTCTTATCGAATAAAGTATCAATCACTCCAATAACAGGTTCATTCTTTGGATGTGGTATTGTAATGCTTCTAAACTCATCTAAAATAGAAAAATCCTCTGGATCAAAGCTAGATAAATCTTCTACTGCCATAGATACTAAAAATGGAGCCTTTAACATTAGCAATTCTATTTCATTCTGATTCATTAAAACAGTTGTATCATCTAAAATTCTACTTTTTTCTATACTTATACCTAATTTAACCAAAATTCTATCGATGTTAGGATCTGTTTTATACATAGTGATAATAGATCTTTTGGTTTCATCAATTGGTGATTGCTCAACATCAAATTTTTCAACATACGATGCATCTACTATAATATTTTGAAAGTGTGTCTTGTATATTTTATATTTTGTAAATTGTATTGAGTCAATATTATCTTTATTATTAAAAACAATGTGTGTTAATTCTCCATTAAAAACGTCTTCTAAAATTTCAATTGATTTGTTAACATAATCAATAGTTTGAACTAATGATTCAATTGAAACGTAATGCGTGATAATATGACGAAAAGAGTCTTTAGGAAATTTTGCACCAACTATGCTATCATTAACAGGTTTTCCGTTATATTTCAAAAAACCACTTATCCTATTACTCTTTGCTGCTACCTTATTGTAATATACGCTAACTAATGCTCCCCCTAGTAACTTTTGCGAAGACCAAAAATGCAACATTTTAATCAAATCATTCTCCAGTTTTTTGAGGTGCTTGCTAGTTACTTTTGCACCACTTGCAAGTTTGGGTGATCCTGGTCTATTGGGATTATTTCTATGTTCAAACGGTCCTTTAATGTACAAAATATCATTCATCTTTATTCACCTTCAAATCTCTAGAAATTTGACTTTTTGACTTATCAGTTAATGCTTCGATTTCTCTTAATGTGAATCCCTTATCTTGCAGTTCTTTGTAAGAAAATTCATCTAAGTTCCCAATAATATTATTAAACAATCTTTTGATATAATCATATCCATTGTTGGGATCGCTAAAGGCTAAAGTTGTCTTGATAAGATTTTTTAAGTCTCCTGGATACGGTATACTCTCAAACTCATTTATTATTTTTTTAAATAACTTCATATCTCTTTGAACATTCTTGAATTTAGGCAGCAAGCCATTTAGAATAACTTCCGCTATTTCTATCAATTCATCTTTGCTGTATCTATTAAAATTAATTACTGAATCAAATCTTCTGAGAATAGCTTTGTCAAACTTGTTGTATAAGTTAGTTGTTGCAATAAGCACAACATTCTCATTTAGATTATCCAATTCTTTAAGAATTGCTGAACTAACTCGTCCCATTTCTCTAAGATCATTATCATTCACTCTATCCATTGCTATTGCATCTATTTCATCGAATAATATAATGACTTTTGAAGGATAGGGCAACTTGTTGATTTCATCAAAAACCGATACAATATTTTTAGCAGTTTGACCCAACTTACTATCAATAAGTTCACTGACTTCAATCATATACAATTGTCTTTCAAGTAGTCTAGCGACTTGTTTAACTGTTTCTGTTTTTCCTGTACCAGGTGCACCTTCAAAAAGAAACTTATTCATTCCAATTTTGTGATTTATCGCATTGATAATCCCTCTTATATCATCAATTATCACTTTCGGTAACGGTAGTTGTTCAGTATTAGTTTCAATTTTTTTGAAAAATGCATTCTCAAGATTACCGTCTTGAGGCATAAAAGTATTTGTATCTGATAACAAAGCCATAATATATTCTGATAATTGATTATCTCCAATAGAATCAAAGTACCGAGCTATTTCATAAGCTTCATTTTTAAACTGGAAATCATTCTTCTCTGAGTAGTATTTAATTAGGTTGAGTACGTTTTTCTTTTTCATTTTATCCATCTCCATAAACATTATATCACATTAAGGGACACAGTCAATTCTTTTTGGGACACATTTTTTATTTATTAGAAAGTTACATTCTCTCATCGAAAACATATTAGAACATAATATACACTGAAATAATGTCTTTAGTGATGATTTAAAACATTGATTGAATCTTTACTTATTTTTTTGCATATTTTTTTGAACTTGTTTTTCACATAAAAAAAGCGACTCCCCAACTTCCGCCAAGTCGCCATATATATTTAATGTTACTATCCTAAATACTAAACTATAAATCCTTATGATCTTTCTTCATAAATTCTAAATCAGCATCATGTCTTCCCTCTTCATATTCAAAGTTGTGCCCGCATTTTCCACACATAAATGAATACCCAAAAAGATCAACGTGGACGATATAATCACTAGAGCATTTAGGACATTGAAGTTTCGACTCTAGTTCATTAATCTCTTCTATAAAATCATCATACCATTCCTCATCCATGTTAAGCAATTCTTCTTCAATTTCTTCTATAAAATACGGTCCAAAATCATACTTATTACAAACCTCAATAAATTCATCAAAATTCTCGGGGAACGCATTTTGACCATATATATGAATATCATCATCATTCTGTAGATGAATAGTTATTCTCCATTCTTCACCATCCAATATAGTTCTTTTTGGTAAATACTCATTTTCCCAACTTAAAATATTGACATCCGTGATAATATCAGTTAAAAATTGCTTGAACTCTTCTTCTAATCCACTATAAAAAAACATAGGTTTCATATTATTTACTTCCTTTACCACTTCACCTCTTAGATTGTATCCAAAATAGTGTTTTTCTTCACCATACATATAAATATGTCTTGTAAATGTTATTCCTGTGATTTTTATATTTTCAAAAGAAACTTCGCTCATAATCCCTCCGTTTGTAAACTTTCTTAATTGCTAGAATACATATTTATGCAACTAAAATGCTTTCATGTAAATCATCAATAACACTTAATAAAACATCAATTTTATCATTAAATAATCCTAATACATCAAAGTCACTAAATGGTGGGTTATCAACCAAGTCTTGCTTAGTTATATCACCATTTTGTTGAACATAATTGATGATACTTTTTACAAATTCTTGTTGTTTAGCTGATAAAATATTCGTATTTAGGTATTCAGAGAATTTTAGATTAATCGCTTCTTGCTCTATGCCAACAATACTACGGATAAATACTGCTAGATTTTCTTCTTTAGTCACATTGAAGTAGTCATCTTTAGTGCCTAATTCTTGCCATAAGATTCGTTCGAGTTCCTTAAGGTCATCTGCAGTTATTCTATCCAGCATTTTTATCTTAATAATTGTCTCGTTAATGTGATTCGAGAGTAGATAATCAATCACTTTCTCTTCATATGTCTTAAAATCGATAATGTTAACTTCTTTGTTTCCTTGATCAATCAGATCATCTTTAAAGTCAGTAGAATAAATGCCAACTTCGTCTGTAATATATTGAACCAAATATCTTATTTCGTTTCTCAAATGTTCCAGTGTTTCTAAATTGACTTTATTCCAGTAGGTTTGAGTTAAAACTTCTAATAATAACTCTTTCTTATCTGCTACTTGAGGAATGCTTAGTCTTTCAAGCAGTGCTTGTGAAATACGGACTACTTGTTCTATTGCTCTTTTTGCGACAACATCTTCTGAAACAAGAGAAAGCATTATATAAAAGACTTTTAAATCAAAAGCTTTAGCTGACTCTATATCTTTATCGCTATCGACTAATAATGTTAAATTATTTTTTGCTTCCTGAATGTCAAATTTGGATAGATAAGTCCATTTGCTTTCAACTGAATACTTATCTACTATTGGCATACTATCTCTTACGAGAATACGATCTCGATTAAAACTCATAACTGTTTGATAGAGTTCTGTTCTAATACTTTCGTAATATGTCTTATGAAACACATTCGTTTGATGTTCTTGTTTTTGTAAATCAAATAACAAATCAAGTTTCATTTGAAACACTTTTTGTGTCATCGAGTATCCTTGATTCACTTTTCTGCCTTCTGGATTCATTTCAAAGAAACTGAAGTTATCACAGAAATCAAAAATATAAAACTGATTCTTATGTTTGAAATGGCCAAATATATCTTCAGATTTTCGAGTACCTCTACCAATCATCTGAACAAATTTGATTTTCGAGTAGATTCGTTTAAAAAACACTAGGTTCAATATATCCGGTACGTCAATACCAGTATCCAGCATATCTACTGAAACTGCAATTTGTGGAAACTTATCTCTTACAGTAAAGGTATCGATGATATTTTGAGCATAGGTCACATAGTTATCAACTAATTTACAGTATTCAGGACCGAGTTCAGGATATATTTTTTCAAATCTTTTAACAATAAGTTCTGCATGGACATGGTTAAAAGCGAAAATTATGGTCTTACCAACTAAATCACCACTATTTACTTTTAGACCTTCATTCATTAGAGTTTGTAGAACTAAATCAACTGTATTATCATTGTAAATCTTCTTGAAAAAATCAGCACCGCTTAGCTCAGTTGGTAATTCTCCTTCTGGTGTTATAAAGGTTTTCTCATACTCTTCTTTTTCTTCTTTGGAAAGTTCACTATACTTAACACCCTGTTTTAAGAACTTAGTTGTTCTATCTAGGACTGTATAACCAACTAAATAATGATCCCTAACGGCTTCTTCCATCTCATAGTGAAATGTAGGAAGTCCTTCTTCTAAATCAAAGGTTGAGTATGTGGACCGTTCAATTTCATCTCTTGGTGTTGCAGTTAATCCAACGAGAAGAGAATCGAAATAAGTAAAGATTGCTTTGTATTTGTTGAAAATAGAGCGATGTGCTTCATCGATGATAATTAAGTCGAATCGGCCAATACCAAATGTCCTATCATCCCCATCGATTAAATTAATCATCGTTTGATATGTCGAAAAGACCAAACGTGCATTTAAGTCTGGTTCTTTATCTTTTTCTGATAATACAGAAATGGTGTAGTTAGGTAGTAGTTTGTTAAAGTTTCTTTTGGCCTGAGTTACTAAAGCCGTTCTATCTGCTAAAAACAATACATTTTTGACCCAACGATTTCTCGTTAGTAATTCAACTAAAGAAATCGCTGTTCTTGTCTTTCCTGTACCTGTAGCCATAACAAGTAATGCTTTTCGTCTATTACGATTAAATGATTCAGCAACATTCGTAATCGCCATTTTTTGATAAGGTCTATCACTAATCGCTTCGTTAACAGTTAAATCACTGATTGCACCCCTTTGGCGTAATTTCATCAAGTATTCAAGTTCTTTAATATTGTGAAAACTAAAGACTTGTCTTGATGGATAACCTAGTTGATCAATGATCCATATTTGATAGCCATTTGTATAATAGATTATTGGAAGATATCCGTACTCTTGAAGTATACATTTAGCATAGAGCAGAGCTTGTTCTTTACCTATAACAGGAGACACACTTGTTTTCTTTGCTTCTACAACTGCTAGAGGTTTTCCGTCACTACCATATAAAACATAGTCAATAAAACCTATACCTTGATTATTTGGCATACCTTGAACTTTGATTTCAATACCAGCTTTTACTGGAAGTTTGACATTATCTTTATCAAGTACTTTCCAACCAGCTTCTCTTAAGTATAAATCTATGTATAGTTTACGTGTTTGAGCTTCGCTTATATTGACACCAACACCAAGTGTGGTTTGCTTATCAATTTTAGGCTTTAAATGATTTACTAACTGTAAATTAATTTCAACATCTTGGTTAGAGAGTTTTATTTCGGTTGTCTTAACAAGTAAGACTTCATCAAACAAAGGATAGGACTTAATCAAATCGAGTTTTACTAATAATTCACCTGCAAATATATGAAGTTGTTTTAAAGACAAAAGTGCTTCTTTTTGACTGACTTCATCGTTGTGAATCGCAATATTTCCAACTTTTCTAATATAATGTAGTGCATTAAGCATAGACGCATCATTAATGAAGTTCGTAAAGTCTTCAGATGATACGAGCTCAAATAAAGAACTTCGTTGTGGCACGTTATCGTTTCTTAACTGATAAACAAGTTTTACTAAATACTCAAGTGCTTTTCTTGATTGACCAGCACTAAGATCAGGGCGTGACAAAACAAAAGATTCAGCATCTTTACAGAAAACATATAGGTCCTTTAAAGAATCTATGTTTTTTATATAATCAAAATTCATAATATCACTTCCTTATCCGAAGTATTTTTGCATCAAGGAATCAAACAATTTTTTTGTTTCTTCTAGAGATTTTTGAACGCTAAATTTCAATTTGTCGATTTGAATTGAAAAATTAGCAAAAGAGATTTGTTCTTCTATGGAAGGTAATGGTATCAAAAAATTAACTAAGTGTCCTTGATTTAAATGCTTTATGGTAGCCCCTGTTTTCGTTTTTTCTACAAACTCATCAAATAAAGGTCCCCTAAAAACATAAGAAATATACTCCTTATTAAATCTTTGATCCGGTCTAACAACAAATATCCCTGAATTTAGAGTTGCTGGTTTTGGTAGATTATGCACAATAGCTACTTTACCTATTGTCCCATCTTTCGTAATCAATATATCATCATTTCTAATAATAATTTTATCATCCATTTCATATCTTTCTTTTGCTACATACTTACAAGTAGAGTAATTTACTTCATTATCCTTAAAATCTGTACCAGTGATTAATAGATAGTCTCCGGTTTGCATGTGTTCGGCTGTTGTCAATGCCTGCCATCCAATACGTGCATGAACTTTACAACAATCACCTAATCTGACT
Organism: uncultured Acholeplasmataceae bacterium; assembly: GCA_927439925.1. GTDB lineage: Bacteria > Bacillota_I > Bacilli_A > Acholeplasmatales > Acholeplasmataceae > Peloplasma. The sequence continues at coordinate 21,556 of CAKMKF010000037.1, forward strand.
GTATCTATTAAATTCCCAAACATCTCTACAAATCGGGATTTGATAAATTGATCATAAGCTGAGAGTTGTAACTTTTTAAGCTCAATACTTTTAGATGCTTTATCGAGTACCTCAACAACCATGTTTTGTTTTTCTTCCGATGGCAAATTTAATACAAAATCTTCGATTTTACTAGAACTAATATTTGGCTGAGCACACCCAAAAGCTTCTTTTTTGATATGATTCATGAACGAAGGTGATTTACAGTAATAAAAAATTAACTTTTTATTCAGATTTCCTATGGGTTTAATGTTGCCGACGCGTTGATTTAACAATGCCTTTAAGTCATTTTTATAAACACCAATTTTCCCTACTGTTGCGCCAGACATTGCTACTAAAATATCACCTTTATTCACAATAAACTCTGGATGTTTTATAAGAAAATCCTCTGAATAACAAATGCTATCATCTAGATTAACTATATCTCCATCAAGATTACCAATCCTGATAATTGGAGTTCCATTTTCTTTAAATTCAGAACTCTTAAAAGCATATCCACCATAAACTTTTGCTATATCTCCTAGTTTCATCTCTATATCCCTACAAATCTAAATCTAGAAGTGATTTTAGCTCTTTTTTTAGCTCTTCAATCTCATCATCTAAGGAATCTATTCTATCCATAATTACTTGGGGAGAGTCATACTCAATCTTTTCATATATAGTTTCTAAATATTTGCTAATAGACAGGTCATAGTCATTCTCTATAATATCTTTCTTGTTTACAAAGAATGATTTTTCAAGTCTTGTTCTACTCACTTCATTATCTAAATTATGGAATCTATTGATAATATCATTTATATCGTTATCTTCAATTGGACTTCGTTTATCATCTAGTGTATATCCATCAGCTTCCATATTATAGAACCAAATTTTGTCTGTTCCACCCGTGTTGGTTTTTGTAAATATAATAATAGCTGTTGAAACTCCAGCATATGGCTTAAATACGCCACTAGGCATAGAAATAACAGCAACCAATTTTTGATTATCTACAAGTTCTTTTCTGATATCTTTGTGTGCATTACTCGAACCAAATAGAACACCATCTGGAACAATTGAAGCTGCTCTTCCTCCGACCTTTAACATTCTAAGCATCACGGCTAAGAATAATAACTCTGTCTTCTTTGTCTTGGTTACAGCTAGTAAGTCTTTAGACACTGCTTCATAATCTAAGCTACCTTTAAAAGGTGGATTGGCTAAAATTAAAGAATACTTATTTGCTGCTGTATTTTCTTCTGATAATGAATCTTGATATTTAATATCGGGTTGATCAACACCATGAAGCATCATATTCATCGCACCAATTCGAAGCATTGTTTGATCTGTATCGTATCCACTAAACATGGTAGTCGTATATTTTTCTTGATTTTCTGCTTTTAATAACTCGTTTGAATAGTGTTCATGAATGTATCTTGCTGATTCAACAATAAAACCTGCACTACCCATTGCAGGATCTGCAATAACATCATTTAATGTAGGCTTCATAAGTTCAACCATCATTCGAATGATGTGCCTTGGTGTTCTAAATTGACCATTGGTACCACTCGATGCTATTTTAGCAAGAAGATATTCATAGACATCACCCATTATGTCTTTATTGTTTAGATCGAGAGCATCTAAACCATCAACAACTTTAAGAAGCACTCTAGGGGTCGGAACCATAAATACAGCATCTTTCATATATCTTGAAAAAGCAGTATCTTTACCATTATTGATTTGCTTGATGAAAGGAAATACTTTGTCTTTGACAGTATTAAATAATGCTTGAGGTTCGAAATTCTTAAAATGACTCCATCTCAAATTGATGTAGGGTTCATTGATATTTTCTTTCTCATCTACATAATTGCCATTTTTGAATAAAAGATTTTTGGGTTCAACACCTAAAACTTGTGCGTTACGTTCTTTCTTGATTTGGTTATCATCTAGTAGTTTTATAAATAAAAGATATGTTACTTGTTCAATAACCGATAAGGGATTAGCTAAGCCACCTGTCCAAAACGTCTCCCAAATATTATCAATTTTACTTTTTAAATCGCCTGTAATCATTTCTCTTCCCCCTCGATTTTTATACTGTTTTCTTTAAATAATGCTTGCAGTTTTCTCTTAATCTTTATAGTAGGTTCAAACTTATCATTCTCCCACCGATTAACAGTAACAACAGAAACACTTAAAATATCTGCAAGTTCTCCTTGAGATATCAGCATAACCTCTCTAAGTTTCTTAATTTTTTCCGCATATGTCATATGGAATACCCCTTTTAACATCTTATTAACACTATTGTAACACATTTTAGAAACTTAATATATACAACATGTTTAATTCGATTTTTCACTGCTATTTTTTTCAAATTCATATTATCTAATCCGCAAATTTCCGCCATGTGGGATTTCAACTCTTCTTATAAATATTCGCATAGTAATCGTGTAAATAGTTAGGTAATCGTTAAAAAGTTAGACCGAATCAAAATAAATGACTTTCAAAAACATCAGTATCAGTTTATAGTACAGCTCTGGAAATTTGCAAATAGGGAAAAATCTCCCTTTCTGCAAAGAAAATTAGATAAAGGAAGTCAAGCATAACTGAATTATTTGATAAGAAGTTTTTTAGATATACTCAAAAAACCAGATTTGATATCCAGTTATTTAAGTAGTATAATGAAATTGAAATTTATTTGTGGATTAGATAATATGAATTTGAAAAAAATAGCAGTGAAAAATCGAATTAAACATGTTGTATATATTAAGTTTCTAAAATGTGTTACAATAGTGTTAATAAGATGTTAAAA
>CAKMKF010000038.1 GCA_927439925.1 uncultured Acholeplasmataceae bacterium
ATCGTCATTGTATTTGAAAAAAGAGAAAGCGAACTTACAGTCTTACCGATACCAGAAGGTATTCCTGGATATGGAGTCGGAGTGATTGCTATTGGTAATCCACTCAATAAAAGAAATGTTATTAGTTTTGGGAAACTAAGAAGATTTGACGAAACTCATGTATATGATAAAGACGGTGATATTAAAACATATGATTTTAATTCAATTATCCATACAGCAGAAACTGCTAGTGGATCTAGTGGGGGTATGCTTCTTAATTTTGATTTAAAGGTCATAGGAATCAACTATGCGGGTAATGATTCTGAATCGTTTGCTATACCAGGAGATATTATAACTGAATGGTTAACTGAATTGATCAATGGAGTAGAGTAAGATTTCAATATTTCATCATAGTATTTAAATAGAGACAATCAAATAAACATACATGGAGAAAAATAATGAACATTTTGTTAAGAAAAGTTAAATTTGATGAGAAAGAGATCTTAAGAAATCTCTTAGAAAAGTATAGTTATGAGTTTTCAGAGTATACGAAAAATGATGTGAATTCCTTAGGTCTATATGGATATCGATATCTAGACTACTATTGGACTGAAAAGAAAAGATTCCCATATTTTATATTTGTTGATAATGAACTAGCAGGATTTGTCTTAGTCATCGACTTACCAGAAGTGGATGACAGAGAAACGGATTTTCAAATGGCTGAGTTCTTTGTTATGCATAAGTATAGAAGAAATAATGTTGGAAAGATTGCTGCATTTACAGCATTTGACCTACATCAGGGAAGATGGCAGTTAAAGGCACATCCTCATAATGTAGGTTCGTGCATATTTTGGGAAAACATTATTAAAGAATATACAAATGATGACTATGAGCTTGTTAAATCATATCCAGGAACTGAATATGAAGATGGCTCACTAGGAAATGTATATTTCTTTGAAACCAATAAGAAATAAAAGAAGAGGAAAGTAATGAATAAAATCACTTTACAACCAGTAACCAATGATAACTTTAGAGTTATTACAAAATTGAGCGACACATTATCTGATTATCAGAAAAAATGTGTCGCACCTAATGTTTATTCGCTTGCTCAAGCGTACCTAAATCAATTCCATGCTTGGCCACGTGCTATCTACCTTGACGATACACCTATCGGCTTTATCATGGTAGATATCAATCCTGAAGATATTCCTAATAATGAAAATGCTTATTACCTATGGCGTTTCATGATTGCTAGTGATTATCAAGGTAAGGGATATGGAAAAGAAGCATTAGATCTCATTATCGAAAAATGTATTGAAGACAAAAAAGACTTCCTTTACACATCTTGTGAAATGGAAGGAGATATGCCATACCAATTCTACTTAAAATATGGATTTATAGATACAGGTATTTTAGAGGATGGAGAAGAAGTATTGAAACTAGATATATCAACTAAGAAGTAAATTCTTTAAAAGACTATAAGAAAATCACAGGTGATGATATGAAAGTTGCTTTAATTGGTTTACTAGTATTCTTATATTTAATAGAGGTATTCTTTTACTATTTAAGAAAGCATCAACGCAGTAAACCATTAGAAAAAGATATGCTAGATGTATATGATATAAACACATATAATCAGTGGATAAATTATGCAAGTTTCACTCAGTACATTCAAATCATTAAGAAAACAATTATGTTTCTAGTTTCACTTGTGATTGTATTGTTGAATGTCCCTGCATACTTATATTCTTTTTTCTATAGCACTGGGGTGGTTATTCCATTAATCAATCCTATCATTACAGTATTGATTGTTATTGTTTTTTTATTTATCGAGATTATTTTTCAAATTATAATAACATATAGTTCAAAAACTAAACATCACATCAAAAAGTATAGTAAAAAAATTTTTCCTTTTAAACTAGAATCCTTCAATCTAGTATATTTGTAAAATCTTTTCACATAGATTATTAAAAATACTGCGATAGTGAAAAATGTAAACACGGAAATTAAACTAGAGAACTCCAATAATGGTTCACTATCACAGTATTTTTAATAATCTATGTGAAAAGATTTTACAAATATACTAGATTGAAGGATTCTAGTTTAAAAGGAAAAATATTTACATTTGCTATTTCACAAAATTCAATTATAAAAAAATATACATATTGAAAGTGGCCAAGCGATCAAATCAAGTCAATGCTTTCACAAATGGATTTGGTCCATTTAAAAAAATAGTTTTATATGACACTTTAATAAATAGTCTTGAAGAAGAAGAAATAGTTTCGGTTTTTGCTCATGAAATTGGGCATGTTAAGCATAAAGATGTATTAAAAATTTTAGGGATTAAGTTGCCACTCATTATTTTACTATTACTTTCCTTTTATTGGATTCTTGATTATAATTTTTCATCTTTAGAATTTGGTTCAAGTGAAATCAAACCGGTCATGTCCTTAATAGCTATGTATTCAATTTTTTCTGTTTTAAAATTATTGTCAAATATATCAACTAACTTTTTAATTAGAAGAAAAGAATATCAAGCTGATATTTTTTCAGCACAAAAATATAGTAAGGAATATATCATTTCTGCACTAAAAAAAATTGCACTCATCAATATGAGTGACTTAAATCCTCACCCAATAGATTATTTCATTAACTATACACATCCTACTGTAGTAGATAGAATTGAGAATATTCATAAAATAACATAACAATTATCTTATAAATTATTTAAATAGGGTTTAAATAATTTAATCAAAGTGCTACAATAGAAACAAAACATCACTATGGGAGGATTTATGAAGCTCGAACTACTCGCTGGCAAGCTCAATTTCCAGCAAAAAGGAAGCACTTTTGTGCGCACATTTTCAGGATATGATGTCTCATTAATTATGTATAAGATTCCAGGATCTTACGCAAAAATACCGATGATGATTTTCGTATTAAATAAACCAATTGATAAAGCTGATACAAAGACAATTCTTAAAGCGACTAAACTAAGAGGTATCATTAAAGAGTCGATTGCTCTTAAGGATAATGCAATCTTGGTTAATCCAAGATTTAAGGATATTGAAAAATTTGAAGCTTATGTGAATAAGATGGTTACCGTATTACAAGAATTAAGACTCAAACAACTTGATTATTGTCCTTATTGCGGTGAAGTGGATACAGATTCCATTAGAGTCATTAAAGGTGCTACAGTCAATGTTCATGACAAATGCGTCAGAGATTTTGTTGAAAAAGTTTCTTCTCATCTAGAAACTGTTGGAAGTTCTAAAGATAAGATTCTAATTAGTATTATTTTCGCCTTAATAGGTGGGTTCATAGGACTTCTA
>CAKMKF010000039.1 GCA_927439925.1 uncultured Acholeplasmataceae bacterium
GGTAATACAACTCCAAGGAAAAGAAAGAACATATTGAAATTAAAAGAGAAAATATGTTTTTGAAGTTTAATAGTATAAAGATAATGTAGGAAAGTAAATAAGATTGGGAAAAAGAGGATATATAAAATTGACACATAAAAAAGAGACGATTCAATAACTAGAATAATCATAAATATTGAAAAAATGAACATAAAGGCTAAAATAGATAATGTTATCACATTTTGATAAACTATTTTTAGTTTGAAATTGGGTTCATCTTTTTTTTCTTCAGAAATTGATCTACCTAAATATAGCATTCCTGTAAATATCGATATTAAAATAATTAAAGAAATCCAATTGTTTCCAAAAAAGGAACTGTTACTTAATACTGGTTTCCACGGAGCAGTTTCATCAAGCATTAAGTCAATTAATAAATAAGGATATAGTAGTGATAGAAATATTAAAGATACTAATTTAATTTTTGATTTCATAAAATCCCTCTAATCATTTTTTTGTTATATTGATTTTATTATAACATAAAAAAAAGGAAGCTAGGCTTCCTTATAAAGGTTGTGTTTCTATGATTGCATAATCCCCATCATCTCTACGATAAACTACATTAGTTCTTGATGTAGCCTTATCTAAGAAAACATAGAAATCATGTCCTGAGAGTTCCATAGCTGCGATTGCTTCTTCGGAACTCATAGGTTTAAGTTCAACTTTCTTACTTTTCACCAATTGACTTGCAAGAATATCTTTTTCTAGTGATTCTGCGTCAAATTCATGGCTATATGCTTGTTTAATTCCTTCTTTTTCAAGATTGTGCTTCAATTTATCTTTATGTCTTCTAATTTGAGCAACCAGTTTATCATTTGCTTTATCGATTGCAGCGTACATGTCAATATCAGATACCTCCGCACGAAGTACAGTACCTTTTGCAGGAATTGTAACCTCAATCTTGTGGTGATCCTTGTAGACTTTGCAAACAACTCTTACCTCAGAAATGACTTCTGGGCCAAAAAAGGAAACGACCTTATATAATCTTTTTTCTGCGTATGCTTTGATAGCATCAGTTGGTGTAAAACCATTTTTTCCAATAATTTCGAATTTCATAGTTTTTCTCCTTTACCTTCTATATTTTCATAAAGTGAGACGAAGTATATATCGCCAAACTTTAGGGAATCCAATAATGCAAGGGTATTATCATCTAGTATATCAAATACAAGTAATACTTTTCCTTGATGATGCTTTAAGAAATCTATATAATACGGTTTCAAAAAGGACATAAAGGCTATTGGATTTAATGAATAATGCCTGCTTGAAAGAAGGTGAACCAATAATATACCCTCTTCAATCGGTAAAACATCTATTCGCAACAGCAATGGATACTTTTGACAACAATACTCACATATATGATGTGTTTCTGGTGAAAATAAATTAAAAATATTTTTGTCTGTTCTCACCTTTTTTCTGCAAACTTGACAAAGCATAACAAGCCCTCCTAATTGATATTAGAGGGGCTTGTGAGTTATTACTTTTTATAAGCTTCTACAATTTTATCAATTAGCATGTGTGGTACTTCTTCATATCTTAAGAATTCACGTGTAAATGAACCACTGCCTTGAGTCATTGCTTTTAAATCGATTGCATACTTAACAATTTCAGCTTCTGGAACTTCTGCGATAACGACTTGGAAGCCTTCGCTTTGGTTCATACCTAAAACACGACCGCGACGTTTGTTCATGTCACCCATCACATCACCAACGAATTGGTCTTTAATGGTAACTTCAACTTTAACGATTGGTTCTAGAATAGTAGGCTGACAAGTCTTCACAGCATCTTTAAAAGCTAAACCAGCTGCAAGTTTGAATGAAATTTCATTTGAATCTACTGGATGGAAAGACCCATCATATAGAGTTGCTTTAACATTAATCACTGGAAATCCTGCAAGAGGACCATGCTCGAAGATTTCAATTAAGCCCTTTTCAACTGCTGGGAAGTAGTTTCTAGGAACTGCGCCACCGAATACATCTTCTTCAAATTCAAAGAGCTTTTGAGATGGAGCAAATCTAATCCATACATGACCGAATTGGCCAGCACCACCGGATTGTTTCTTATGCTTACCTTCAGCTTGAACTTCTTTTTTAATGGTTTCACGATAGACAATTTTTTGTTCATCGATATCAACATCAACTTTAAACATGTTCTTCATTCTTTCAAGAACGTAGTTTAAATGCGTCATACCCATGCCACCTAAGAGAAGCTGAGCAGTTTCTTTATTTCTCTTAATTTCAAAGGTTGGATCTTCAAGGTTTAATCTGTGAAGTGCCATTGAAATTTTATCTTCA
>CAKMKF010000040.1 GCA_927439925.1 uncultured Acholeplasmataceae bacterium
TGAAATCATTGATCTACCTGCTTGTGAACTTGTTGTATTTCAAGGGGAACCTTATGACGATGAGGACTTTAGAGCACAAGTTGGCTTTGTTATGGAATCAATTGAAAAGTATAATCCTAAAGTATATGGATTCTCATATGATCCAGATGGTTATAGATTTCAATATGAGCCACAAGGATATAGAGGATATATCGAAGGAAGAGTAATCAAAAGATAAAAAACTTGTACAAAAAAGAGGTAGACTTTCAATCGAAAGTCTACCTCTTTTAATACTATTAAATGCTTCTAAGCAAGTTAACCATTTCAATAGCAGTAACAGCTGCTTCAAATCCTTTATTACCAGCTTTCGTTCCTGCTCTTTCAATTGCTTGTTCAATACTATCAGTTGTCAGTACTCCAAAGATCACTGGAACTTCTGTTTCAAGTGATACATGTGCGACTCCCTTAGTCACTTCATTAGCTACATAATCAAAGTGAGGTGTATTACCTCTAATCACTGCACCTAAACAAATAACTGCATCATAGTTTTTACTCTTAGCAAGTTTTTTTGCTACAAGTGGAATTTCAAACGCACCTGGAACCCATGTTACATGAATAGATTCCTCAGTTGCTCCATGACGAATTAAAGCGTCTTTTGCACCTTCAAGTAGTTTAGATCCAATAAACTCATTAAATCTACCAACCACGATATTAAATTTTGCATCCTTAACAATCAAATTTCCTTCAAATGTTTTCATTATTTTACTTCCTCCTTTAAATTGAGCATATGCCCTAGTTTTTCTTTTTTAGTGGATAAATATGCTTGATTCTTTTCATTGTGATTCATTTGGATTGATACTCTTTCAACAATCTCTATGCCATAACCAGATAAACCATGAATCTTTCTTGGGTTATTGGTGAGTAGTCTTATTTTTTTAACGTTTAAATCACTTAAGATTTGTGCACCAATACCGTAATCTCTCATATCTTCAGGAAAGCCAAGAGCTAGATTCGCTTCAACGGTATCCATGCCTTGGTCTTGAAGTGCGTATGCTTTAATCTTGTTGATTAAACCAATGCCACGTCCTTCTTGACGCATATAAAGAAGAATACCTTTACCTTCTTTATTGATCATATCCAAGGCTTGGTCTAGTTGACCTCCGCAATCGCATCTTCTTGAACGAAATGCGTCTCCTGTAAGACATTCAGAGTGCACTCTGACTAAGACTTCATCCGTATCCTTAATATCACCTTTAACAAGTGCTACATGGTGTTCTTTAGTAAGTAAGTTTTCAAATCCGATAATTTTAAAATCACCATGATCAGTTGGCATTATTGCTTCAGCAGCACGTTTGACCAATTGGTCTTGTTTTCTGCGATAAGCGATTAGTGATGCGATCGTTACCATCTTTAATTGATGTTTTTTTGCATAAACTTCTAAATCACTTACTCTAGCCATTGTTCCATCATCTTTCATGATTTCACAAATGACGCCTGCGGGTTTAAGTCCAGCTAGCTTTGCTAAATCAACAGCAGCTTCAGTATGACCTGCACGTTTTAATACTCCACCTTCCATAGCAACCAAAGGGAAGATATGTCCAGGACGTTTAAAGTCAAAGCGAGAAGAACTCTCATCAATTACCTTTTGAATTGTCTGACTACGTTCAAATGCTGAGATGCCAGTAGTTGAGTTTTTAGCATCAATCGATACTGTAAATGCAGTATGGTATGTGTCAGTGTTTTCACTAACCATTGCGTAAAACCCTAGTTTTCTTGCTATTTTCTCTTCGAGGGGTAAACAGATTAATCCACGACCATGGGTTGCCATAAAGTTAATCGCTTCAGGTGTCGCATGCTCTGCAGCCATTAATAAGTCCCCTTCGTTTTCGCGGTCCTCATCATCGACTACAACAACCATTTTTCCATTTTTAATGTCAATGATTGCTTCTTCAATTGTGTTAAACATTTTTTATGTCTCCTTTAAAATCCATATTTTTTTAAACTTTCTAAAGTTATTCCTTTTCCATCTTTATTTGACAATAGTTTTTCAACGTATTTTCCGATTAAATCACATTCTAGATTCACATAGTCTCCAACGCGTTTATCTAATAATGTCGTATCTTTTTTTGTATATGGGATAATCGATACCGAAAAACCTTCATCATCTATTTTTACAACTGTTAAGCTAATACCATCTATTGCAATACTACCTTGTTCAATCATATATTTTAAGATATGTTTTGGAGCGTTAATATAAACTAATGTCGCGAAGTCTTGTTTAGCCATCGAATGTATTCTTCCGATATCATCAATATGGCCACTGACCATATGGCCACCCATTCTATCACCTAGTCTCGTCGCGCGCTCTAAATTGACCTCACTACCCATTTTCAATTCTTTAATCGTTGTTCGGTTTAATGTCTCATTCATCACGTCAACCGAAAAACCATTTTTCAGTAGTTCAGTAACTGTTAAACATACACCATTTGTAGATATACTATCTCCAAGTTTAGTATGTTCTAATACTTTAGAAGCTTCTATAGATAGGGTGGCACTTAAGTTCCCTTTTTTAATAGCTTTTATCTTTCCAATTTCTTCAATAATACCTGTAAACATCTTTAGTCCTCCTTTAAATCTTTGATATTAAAATAACAAAAAATGCTCTAAATATTAATTCAGAGCATAAAAAGAGTATAAAGCAACGAAAAAAAGATTTCGTACACCTTAGTTTTCTTCTCCCATCCAGACTTTACTGTCGGTGTAGGAATTTAACCTACTCAGCTTGCGCTCGCGGACTATACCGCCGGTCGGGAATTGCACCCTGCCCTGAAGAATATGAAGTTGACGCATTTATATTATCATGAAATAACATAGAAAACAAGCAATAACACATTTGGATATTCTTAAGCAAGTCATAAGGTTAAATAGACAAATCAATTGTTCATCATGTATAATAAATTTAGTCAGTACTTAAAGGAGAATATCAAAATGAAATATCTAATTATCGTTAATGAATCACCTTATGGAAATGAAAAGCCATATAATGCATTACGTTTAGCAATGACATTGCAGAAAGAACATCAAGCAGAAGTCACATTTTTTTTCATGGGTGACAGTGTTGTAGCGGCAATGAAAAATCAAAAGACACCGGATGGATTTTACAACCTCGAACGCATGATTAGATCAATCTTATTAAAAAAGGGAACTGTTTTAATGTGTGGAACATGTATGGAAGCTAGAGGGATGAGTGAAGAATCATTAATCGCTGGAGCACAAAAAAGTACAATGCTTAAATTAGCAGAAGTCACTGATTCAAGTGATAAAGTATTAGTGTTTTAAAAAATAAATATATCGAAATATTTACATGATATAATAAATATAACAAAACAAGTTTTTCGGAGGGGAAAATGAAAAAAATACTAGTTGCATTTATACTTTTATCGGGTCTTTTTACGATTTCAGGATGTACTAATCTTGCCCACTATTATGGATTTAAAAATAGTTCTAATCAATCTAAAACGGAAATACAAGAAAAAATTGCTTTTTACTCCAATGAGATGAAAGCCGATGTTGAAGGACTCATAAGTTCTAATCAAAGCTTAAGTGCTGAATTAGAAGAAGAATATCCACCAGGCACAATTGTTTATCAAAGAGAAGATCTTCCACCAAATTACGACTATCCTTACGATCCAGACATCATTGATCCACATTTTTTAATGAATTCTGCAATGGCATTAGATTCATATAATGAAGCACTAAATTCATGTGACGATTTTGAAGAAGATGTTTTTTGCACGATAGAATATGAAGATTATAATCTGTATCTTAAAGTTAGAAGTGAAGATGATCAATTACTTATTGAATCCTATCGCTATTATTCATATACTTATGTGACGAATACTCAAAGATATGTGAATGCAGATATTATGTATTTAGACATGATAGATGAAAAAATATATTTAGAACATGTACGTGATTTCAGAGTAAAAAATGGTGATGAAGAAATCAATCAATTATATTATGATCTTTACTTTGAGTCTGGGGACATGCTCAATATAAGTGTCAATATGAATTCAGAAGCTGATGTTTATTATCAAAACTATGTGAAATCCACTCAAGATATATTTTCCTTCTCTAACAATGAAGAAGGATTACATTTCGGATATAAAGACACCGTAACCGAAAAATACTATTCAATCTCATTTGATCAAAACCAAGAATTAAAGGCTAATTTTATCAGTTATGGTACATTTGATCCGTCATTTAGATATGACTATAATGCATATTCAACTCCTCAAGTTCGTTTGATATGGAACATGTTAGATGTAACAGGATGGGATGATGTTGTTGTTTTTGATTACCAATATGATCGAATCTATAAAGATGGGACACAAATCTTAACTGATTTTACTACTACCGTTGAAGTCTATGACTATACAACAGCTGAATCATATATCTATGTTACACCAGATGAGATTACTAAAGGATTAGTGAGTTTATCAGATCACGGACTTTCATTTGATCATGTTACCATAGAAGAACTTAATGAAGATATTCCTTACTTTCAAACTAATTATTTAACTATTCTTGAGGGGTATGGTTTCTTTGAAGACATGACACAAAATAAAACGTTATTATATGATTTAATTCCATTTTTTGGTGATGATGAAATCATTTCATATTTATTCGATGAAATGGAATGATTTACATATATTGATTTTAAATTCAATCGAAATTTAATTGAGTTACTAAGTCTATTTTTTATATGGATTCAATGATATAATATTTATGCATCAAAAATATTTCATACATTCGGGGATTAACTATGAAAACTACAGAGAAAAAAATCTTACTCGCAGCAACCAAACTATTTTCGGAATTTGGTTATTCCGGAGTTTCAACCAAAAAAATAGCGGAACAAGCTGGTGTGAACGAACTCACACTCTTTCGTCTATTTAAAACAAAAGGAAATCTTTTACAAGCAGTCATACATGACTTCGCATACGAAGGTAATATCATTGAAAAAATTGCTCATGACATCACTGGAGATATCCAAAAAGACATTCAAATATTCGCCGATGTTTATTATATGTTTTTAGAAAACAATATTAAGATGTACAAAATCCAGATTCGAGAAATCGATGAAGAAGGTATCAGATTTACCAACTCAATAGAATATACAGAGTTCATGAAAGAATATTTTACAAAACAAGTTGCCTTAGGTAAATTCAAAGGAGATCCATTCTTAGTCGCTACAAGCATTGTTTCAATGATTATGGGGATTTTTACACTCAAGGTATTCGCTCCAGATATCTATAAAGGAACTGATTATAAGAAGTTAATTCATAAATTTGTTGAAGATTTATCAGGTTTATACATCATCTAAAATGAACTGCTTTAGCAAGTAGTTCTTTTTTTTATTTTTCTTCATGAAAACGCTTGTAATCTATTTTTTTTATTGTATAATGTAAGTAAGTGCTTACATATATTTATAGAGAGGAAAGTATAGATGAAACAGAAACTTATTACAAAATCTGAGTTCGTTTCAAAGATCTATAGTGGAGCAAGTCTGATGGTTGGTGGCTTTATGAACATTGGTACACCAGTTTCATTAATCGATGCGATTTTAGAAACTGATGTGAAAGACCTAACAATCATTTGCAACGACGCAGGACTTCCAGGAGTTGGTGTAGGAAAATTAATAGAAGCAGGAAAAGTTAAGAAATTAATTGCTTCTCATATTGGACTGAATCCAATGGCTGGTGAAAAAATGACTTCAGGAGAGATGGAAGTCGAATTGATCCCACAAGGAACTTTAGCAGAACGCATTCGCTCAGGTGGTGCAGGATTAGGTGGGTTCTTGACACCTACAGGTATTGGCACCATGGTTCAAGAAGGTAAAAGAGTAATTAACGTGGATGGAAAAGATTATTTACTTGAAAAAGGTCTAAAAGCTGACTTTGCATTGCTTTTAGGACACAAAGTAGATAAAAAGGGAAACATTGTTTATAACAAAACAACAAGAAACTTCAATCCTATCATGGCTACAGCTTGCAACACAGTCATTGTTGAAGCGAAGTCTTTAGTAGGTATTGGTGAACTTGATCCTGATCACGTGATTACACAACACATTTTTGTTGATTATATTGTAGAAGGTGACAAATGATGAATCCAAAAGAAATAATCGCAAGAAGAGTTGCTAAAGAATTACATGATGGAGATGTTGTTAACCTAGGAATTGGACTACCTACCATGGTATCTAATTATATTCCTAGTAATGTAGACATCACCTTTCAATCAGAAAATGGAATGCTTGGTCTAGGACCAACACCAAATCCTGGTGAAGAAGATTATGATTTAACAAATGCAGGTGGTCAACCAGTCACAATGGCTATCGGTGGAGCATGTTTTGATAGTTCTACATCATTTGGTATTATTCGTGGAGGACATGTAGATGCTACAGTCTTAGGATCACTACAAGTCGACCAAGAAGGAAATATTGCGAACTGGATTATTCCAGGAAAAATGGTTCCAGGTATGGGTGGAGCAATGGACTTACTCGTTGGAGCTAAAAAAGTGATTGTTGCGATGCAGCATACATCCAATGGAAAGCATAAGATTTTAAAGAAGTGCACATTACCTTTTACTGCAGTCAAAGAAGTCGATATGATTGTTACAGAGTTAGGGGTTATGGAAATAACGGATCAAGGGATATTACTTACTGAATTAGCACCAGGTGTAACGATTGAAGAAATTCAGGCAGCTACAGAAGCTACACTAATTATTAGTGATAACTTAAAAACAATAGAAATCTAGGGAGAAGAAAGATGAAAAAACTGTTTAACAAGATGACAGCGGGTTCTGTAAAATTAGTTGAAAAATACTTACCAGACCCATTTATTTTCGCGATCATATTAACATTCTTTGTTATTATCGTTTCGCTTTTCGTGACCAAGACAACACCACTTGGTATTGTTGAAGCTTGGTATGGTGGATTCTGGAGCTTACTCACATTTGCAATGCAAATGGCGTTAATCCTAGTGACTGGTACAATTCTTGCAACTGCACCAGCATTTAAGAAGTTATTAGGAAAATTAGCATCTATTCCAAAGAACAAGATTCAAGCAATTCTTTGGGTGAGTGTGATTTCTCTAGTAGCATCCTTCATTAACTGGGGATTTGGTTTAGTTATCGGTGCGATTTTCGCTAAAGAAGTTGCGAAACGCGTTAAAGATGTTGACTATCCATTATTAATCGCTACAGCTTATAGTGGATTCTTAATTTGGCATGCTGGTTTATCAGGATCTATTCCTCTAGCACTTGCTACAGGTGGTGCAGCTCTTGCTACAGCAACTGGTGGAGCAGTCGTTGACCCAATTTCTACAAGCTTAACGATTTTCTCTACAATGAACTTAGTTATTGTTGGTGTTCTAATTCTTACATTACCAATTCTTTTATCTTTAATGCATCCAAAACCAGATAAGACTAAAGTTGTTGATCCTGCTTTACTAGAAGATGAACCAACTCCAGCAATGAAGGATCGTAAAGAAATGACTCCTGCTGAAAAATTAGAAAATAGTAGAGTTATTAACTATATCTTATCAGCGATTGGATTCACTTACATTATTCTATATTTTGTTGAAGCTGGATTTAACTTAAACTTAAATATCGTTATCTTTATTTTCTTATTTACAGCTATCCTTCTACACGGTACTCCAATTAATGTTGTACGTGCAGTCAATAATGCATCTAAGAATGTTGGTGGAATCTTATTACAATTCCCATTCTATGCAGGTATCATGGGTATTATGACAGCTAAAGGTCCAACAGACGTTTCATTAGCTGGCGCAATTTCTGATATGTTTGTTAGCATTTCAAATGGAACAACTTTTCCATTATTCTCATTCTTAAGTGCAGGTATCGTTAACGTATTCGTTCCATCAGGTGGTGGACAATGGGCAGTTCAAGGTCCAATCATGATGCCAGCTGGTTTAACTTTAGGCGTTGATGCTGCTAAAACTGCAATGGCAATCGCTTGGGGTGACGCATGGACAAATATGATTCAACCATTCTGGGCACTTCCAGTATTAGGTATTGCTAAGCTAGGTGCTAAAAACATTATGGGTTACTGTTTAATCGTCTTATTATACTCAGGTATTATCATTGGTTTAGGTTTATTATTATTCTAGTTTTAAATGGAGGTTTGTATGTCAAAAGTATATATTGTTTCTGCAAAGAGAACAGCTGTAGGTAGCTTTCTAGGATCTTTATCTAGTATGTCACCTGCTGAGTTTGGAGCGAAAGTTGTAAAAAACATCTTAGATGAAACCAAAATCGAATACAGTGCAATTGATGAAGTAATATCAGGTAACATCTTACCAGCGGGTCAAGGTCAAGGTATAGGAAGACAAGTCGCACTACGTGCAGGGCTACCTTACGAAACACCTGGATACGCAATCAATATGGTCTGTGGTTCTGGTATGAAAGCAATTATGGATGGATATTTAAAGATTCAAGCTGGTTGGGCAAATGTGATCATTGCTGGTGGTACTGAATCGATGAGTCAAGCACCACATTTAATTCCTTCTAAAGGTAGAAGTGGATATAAAATGGGAAACCTTGAAGTTATCGATCATATGATCTATGATGCATTAATCGATGCATATGATGGAATTCATATGGGTGTCACTGCTGAAAACATTGCTTTAAAGCATTCAATTTCAAGAGAAGAACAAGATGCTTTCGCATATAACTCTCAAACTAAAGCTATCAAATCAGTTGATGAAGGTAGATTTGATGATGAAATCGTTGGACTTGAAGTTAAAATTGGTAAAGAAGTTGTTTTATTCAATAAAGACGAATATCCAAACAGAAAAACATCATTAGAAAAGCTTTCAACATTAAAACCAGCCTTTCAAAAAGATGGTAGTGTCACAGCAGGTAACGCATCTGGTATTAACGATGGCGCGGCATATGTCATGTTAGCAAGTGAAGAAGCTATCAAAAAATACAATTTAGTACCACTTGTTGAAGTTGTTGGATTCGATCAAGCAGGAGTTGACCCGAAAGTCATGGGTTTAGGTCCTGTAGGAGCGATTAAAAATGTTTTAAATCGCACAGCATTAAAAATTAGTGATATCGATTTACTTGAATTAAACGAAGCATTCGCAGCTCAAAGCATTGGTGTAGTTAAAGAAATCAGTCATGATTTAAATGAATCTTATGATTTGATTATGGAGAGAACTAACGTCAATGGTGGAGCAATCGCCTTAGGACATCCTGTAGGAGCGAGTGGAGCACGTATTGTCGTAACATTGATTCATGAGCTTAAAAAGAGAAATCAAGAACTCGGACTCGCATCCCTTTGTATAGGTGGCGGTATGGGGACTGCAATTATCGTTAAAAATGTTTAATAGATAAAAGTTACAGGACTTATGGATTGATATCTATAAGTTCTTTTCTTTTGAATAAAAAAGTGCTCATATGTTAACGATAATTAGTGAAAACGCGAATAAGTGCTAAAATATTAGCGATATGAAAAATAAATTTGATATAAGTGATTTTGTAAATGTAGTAACAGAACAATCCATAAGGACAAATTTGGTTAATCGTTTTGTTAAAAGAAGAAAAGAATATGTACTAACACAAAAAGAATTAAGTATAAAATCAGATGTTAGTTATGGCTCAATACGGAGGTTTGAGTCTCAAGGAGATATTTCTTTAAAATCATTGTTAAAGATTAGTTTATCGATTGGGTGTTTAGAGGACTTCAATGAGTTGTTCAAACACGAGATACTTAAGAATTTAAAAGATTTATAGATTGATTTTTTCGATAAAAAAGCATTCACACGTGTTAATACTCATGTAAATGCTTTTTTTGTATATTAGTTCTATAGTTATGATTTTATTGCCCATCTAAGTTTTGCAGATCGAGCTCTGCTATTAGAACTTTGCTCATCCATCGAGGGTCTTATAGGACCATCTGAAACTTCTTTATAAATGCCTTCTCTAACATAATATTGAAATGATTTTTTAACAAGTCGATCTTCACCTGAATGGAAAGTTAGAATCGCTACCTTTCCATTAGGTTTTAAAACAGTAGGAAGTTTTTCTAAGAACTCATATAAGACTTCATATTCATGATTAATATCGATTCTTATCGCTTGAAAGGTTCGTTGACAAGATTTCTTGATCTCTTCATCTCTTTTAGAGAATGGAATGAACTTTAAGGCTTCAGCAATGACTTTATAAAGGTCAGAAGTTAAAGATATATCTTTTCCTTGATGAAAGTGGTTAACGATTCCTGTGGCTATTTCAGAGGCGTAAGGCTCATCTGCATTTTCTATAAGCATACCTTCAATTTCATCTTTATGCAGTTCTTTTAAACGGTCTGCTGCACTTACACCAACTTTAGGATTCATTCTTAAATCTAGGGGACCATCAGTCTTAAAGGAGAAACCACGCTCTGGATTATCGATTTGCATCGAAGATACTCCTAGATCTGCAATTACAAAATCAAACTTTCCGGATACAGTTGCTATTAAATCAATTTCTTTAAAATTTAGGTGATTTACAGTTAAGATGTCTTCACCATATCCTAAGTTTTCTAATCTTTCTTTTGTTTTAGGAAGTTCTATTGGATCTTGATCAACGGCATATAAATGCCCTTGATGATTTAAACACCTTAAGATCTCTTGTGCATGGCCACCATAGCCTAATGTAGCATCTAACCCTATCTGACCTGGTTTAATATTTAAAAAATCAAGGATTTCAGAAACGCATATTGGTCTATGCATACCAGCAGGTGTCATTCCTTTATTGATTATTTTTTGAATGGTTTCTGCGTATTTTTCTGGTTGTAGCTCTTTATATTTCGCTTCAAAAGACTTTGGATGAGTGCCTTTGTAACGTGTACGTCTTTGATGTTTCTTATCTGGATTATCCATCATCTATATTCCACCTTTAGTTATAATTTCATACATGACAAATCATACCAAAAATAGGCTTAAATTGCAAACTTTATTAAGCATTCCAAAAGAAGTGTTAAAATGAGGTTGAAAACCATAAAAAGGAGCGTTTTTTATGAACCATTTCAATGAAGCTTTACAAAAATCACTTGATTTTTTAAACTCTAAAGATGCAGCGGATAGTTTAAGACGTGATGTCTACTGGCCAAAGTGGGATTCAACATGGTGGCATATCCTACTTTTATATGAACTTGGAATGATTGAAGAAGTTCCAAAAGATTTAATGGAGCTATTTGCAGAAGTTGTAAATGATAATGTCTTGCATTTCTTTCCATTTACAGAAGATGAGTTTCCTAAAGATACGGATCCTTATCGTCAAATTTTATGTTTTTGTGCAGCGGGATCTTTATATCAAATGCTATATAGTTATGGAATAGAAGTCGATAAAAAAATACCTTGGCTAAGAGAGTGGTTTACCAAGTATCAACTTCCTGATGGTGGATATAATTGTAATGAAAATGCTTATACAAAAGAGGTTCAAAAAAGTTCGATTACATCAACTCTACCTATGGTTGAATCTTTATTACTACTCAGTAAAAAAGAGATTACAACTGATGAGCTTAATGCCTTAGTTAAAGCATCAGATTATATTGTTTCACACAAATTATTTAGAAAATTAACAGATCAATCTATCATGGACCCAAATTTTATTGAAATTAGATTTCCAAGATTTTATGAATATGATTTCTTAAGAGGTTTTACATTCCTTTATCAATATAGAGAAAAATTTGGATATACTTTTCCTGATTCGATCACTGATGAAGTTGAAGAATTGTTAAATAAACATTTAATGGATGGAATCATCACTTTAAAGGGAGTTCCACTATATGATAAGAGTTATAATCCTTTGCCAGATGGCAAATGGGAAAAAGGAGAAGCATCCTATTCAGATTTACTTAAACTGGTGATGCAGACAAATCATCAATCTCTAGTCTTAACCAAAGCGTGGGAGAAGATGAAACCTAAATACTTAAAGGTCATTCAAGAGTATCATAGAAGTACAGAAACCCCAGTATTACTTTCAAGAGGAGAAAAAGTAGAAGTCCTTAAAAAAGATTTAGAACAAGGTTGGTTCTTATTTAAGAATTCAAATCAAATAGAAGGTTGGGCTCCACTAAAAATCTTAAATGAATCAACGATTACTCAAAACTATGATTCAAAAGAACTTACTGTTTCAAAAAATGATATTTTAAAGGTTTATTATGAAGAAACCAATTGGTATTGGTGTAAAAATCAAGAGGGATTAACAGGTTTCGTTCCCAAAAAGAATTTTGAAAGTTATAAACTTCAATAATTATTCTATGAACTTGACGTGATTTTTCTCGTTAAGTTCTTTTTATTCATTATTAAATGTAAATGTATAAAATAGATAATTTGGGAAGTGTGTTCACATTTCATTCAATATCACATGGTATATTCTAAACTGAGATTTATTATTTTTTCATATAGAAGGAATTGTTATGAGCAAAAGAAAGATTGTTAACAATATCTTAAAAAGATCACTCATTGTTATCTTAAGTTTTTTATTCTTTAGTTCTCTTCTCACATCAGTAGAAAACATCAAAGTAAGAAATGAGATTCGTGATTTTAAAAACAGGTCTATATTTGAGTCAGAAGTTGTGGTCACCTTGCAAGATGGAAAAGAAGAAATAAGAAGATATTATAGAGTTCCGAGAGAATTTGATTATGAGGTTCATGATACCAGAAGTGTATTTTATGATGGCAATATAATAGAAAGAGAGTACTTAGGTCAAAAAGGTGACGTATTCGTTACTCAGCAGTCACCTTTTCCTGCTATACCTTTTGTTCATCAAATCATGACCTTCTATTTTGGTGGTCATGCTGCTATCAATAACGGTAATAATCAATTCATAGAATCCACGGGATTTCCAAAACCAGGGGAAAGCATCATTGATATCATTAGATACCAAGGTGATGAAAATCACGATTTCAGTGTAGGTGTAAACTTAAGCAATGAAAATTATTGGTTGGATCCTGAGTTTAGATCTAACCAAGATGAAGATTATAAAGCCTATGGGGCTTATTACCGGAAAGAGTTCATTGGATTAAGAGTCAAAAATATAAATGAAACTGAAATTGATCAAGCAGTGTCTTATGCCGAAGAGCAGCTCAGTAAAAGAGCTTTATATAATTTTTTGTTTATTTTTGATATGGATAATAAGTTCTATTGCACAGATTTAGTAAGTAGAGCATATCAAAGTTCTTTAATTGATATCAGAAATCAGAACACATTTTCAAGGTCTTTGAATGATGATCAATTTATTACAACCGTCAATGATTTAATATTATCTGAAGATACATATATTACCATATATGTTGAAGTCATTGATGGCATACCACATATCTATTACTTAGAGGATTATTAAAAAAACTGTTGACATAGGTTCCAAAGAGATGTAGAATAAAAGTACCCCCCCACATAGGGGGTATAAAAACTTTGGAGGTATTCATATGAATCACGAGAATAAAGAAGCACTCAATTTACTAAAAACTGCAAAAGGTCAAATAGATGCAGTCATCAGAATGACAGAGGAAGAAAGATATTGTATCGATATATCAACTCAAATTCAGGCAATTCAATCACTTCTCAAAAAAGCGAATTTAAGTATATTAAAGACACATTTAAACACCTGCATTATGGAATCATTCAACGACGGTTCATCAGTCGAAAAAATTGATGAAATTATGAAGTTACTAGATAAATACATTAAGTAGGAAGAAGGTTTATTATTATGAAAGAAGAACATCAACATAATCACGATCATCATCATGAGGAGCATATGAATCATGATGCAAAGAAAGAACAAACAGTAAAACAGCATCATCAAGAAAATCATAAGAAAGACCATCAAGGTGGTCATTCTGGGCATCATGAAATGATGATTGTCGATTTTAGAAAGAGACTCATTGTTACATCTATTTTAACCATTCCAATTCTTTTATTATCACCAATGATTCAAATGTGGTTCAATTTCACTTTGGATATATCATTTGGAATATATATATTATTTTTGTTATCAACTATCGTTTTCCTTTATGGTGGTTATCCATTTCTAAAAGGTGCACTAGATGAAATAAAAGCGAAAAATATAGGAATGATGACGTTAATCGCGATGGCGATTAGTGTAGCCTATATATTTAGTTCACTCACAGTATTTGGTTTAGAAGGTAATGACTTTTTCTGGGAATTAGCAACATTAATACTTATCATGCTACTCGGGCACATTATCGAAATGAGATCGATTATCAATGCATCAAGCGCACTTTCTGCATTGATCAAGTTAATGCCTCATGAAGCGCATTTAATCGATGGAAATGATGTTAGAGATATCCATTTATCTGAATTAAAGAGTAATGACTTGGTGCTTATTAAACCAGGTGAAAAAATACCTGCAGATGGAATCATTAAAAAAGGTGAAGGTCATGTTAATGAATCGATGCTTACTGGAGAATCTAAACCCTTAAGAAAAAAAGTAGGTCAAGAATTAATCGCTGGGTCAATTAATGGTGATAGTTCATTTGAACTACAAGTTAAACATATTGGAGATGACACGTATTTATCTAAGATCATTAAATTAGTAGATGATGCACAACATGCAAAATCTAAGTCTCAAAATCTTGCTGAAAAAACAGCTAAAGTATTAACTTATGTCGCTTTAACAGTAGGATTCGTTACTTTTGCAGTTTGGTCATTGATAACAGGTGATTATACATTTGCATTGGCGCGTATGGCTACTGTTATGGTTATTGCTTGTCCACATGCACTAGGTTTAGCCACTCCATTAGTTGTTGCACATTCCACAGCATTATCCGCTCAAAATGGATTATTAATTAAAAAGAGAACTCCATTTGAACAATCTGGAAAAATCACGACTGTCGTATTTGATAAAACAGGTACACTTACCTATGGTAATTTTGGTGTCAATTTTGTTAAAGTGATAGATGACACATACACAAAAGATGATGCAATCCTCTATGCAGCATCCGTCGAACAAAACTCAGAGCACCCTATTGCTAGAGGAATTGTTGAAGAAGCGGAAAAGTTAAAGAAAAAACTATATAAAGTTGATGATTTTAAAGCGATTAAAGGTAAAGGTGTAGAAGGAATCGTTAATAAAAAGAGAATTGAAATTGTGAGTGGAAAAGAAATAGAAAACCGCGAACTTCAATTACCAAAAGATTTACCAAGTCATGAAATATCTACTAACGTCTTTATGATCATCGATGACAAGTTAACAGCAGTTATCGGATTAAGTGATCAGATTCGTGAAACATCATTTGAAGCCATTAAGGCTTTAAAATCGATGGGTATTGAAACGTGGATGATTACAGGCGATAACGAAAAAACAGCTAAAGAAGTTGCACAAACTCTAGAATTAGATGGATATTTTTCTGAAGTATTACCACATGAAAAACAAGAAAAAATTAAAGAACTTCAAGAAAAAGGATATTATGTGGCGATGACTGGTGATGGAGTTAACGATGCACCAGCTCTTGCAGAGGCTAATGTTGGTATCGCGATTGGATCTGGCACTGATGTAGCTGCTGAAACAGCAGATATCGTATTGGTGAACAGTAACCCGATGGATGTTGTAAAACTCATTCATTTAGGGAAAGCTACACATAGAAAAATGATTGAGAATTTAATATGGGCTACTGGATATAATGTAGTTGCTATTCCATTAGCTGCTGGTGTATTAGCTTCAATAAACATTATCATATCACCTGCAATTGGTGCAGTATTTATGTCACTATCCACAGTGATTGTTGCGATTAATGCAAAATTACTCAAAATAAAATAATAGAAAGAGGTAAAAAAATGAAAAGTTATCAATTGATTGTAAGAATACCAGAAATACATTGTGTAGGGTGTTTAAATAGAATAAAAAATGCATTGATTGGTCAAGGTGCTAATCATGTTGATATTGATTTATCTACACATATAGGTAAAGTCAATTTTGAAGGAGAAGAAGCGGATTCGCAAGGTTATTTGGATGCTATAGACGATAGTGGTTATGCAGTTGAATTATTAACTGTAATGGCTTTAGATTAAAAAAAATATTTTTGATTCATGTTTGATTCACATTTGTTTACTATAATACAAGTGGGTGATAAAAAATGAAAAGAAAAACATGGATTACAGGTATTACAATCATGGTATCAGTCATGATATTATTAGCTATTTTAGGAATGGTTGGATATTACTACTTCGATTGGAATTGGTATCCAGCTTACGGACACATGGGATTTATGATGCCTTTCGGCTTCATATTCATGGTATTGTTTTGGATTGGTGTAGCAGCAGTGTTTATTCATTTCTTTGAAATTAGAGATACTTCAAAGAAGGATCATGCTAAAGAAATTCTTGACCAAAGATTAAGCAAGGGTGAAATTAGTATTGAAGAGTATGAAAAAATATCTAAAATCATAAAGGAGTGAAAAAAATGAAAAAATTAATTTTAGTTATAGTAATTGCTTTAGCAGTTCTAGGATTTGGCACAAGACTTGTTTATGCATTACCTAATGATGCACCATATGATCAAAGATATATGATGAATTCAGATTATGGATGTCATGGTGGAAGTTATGAAAGACAATATGAATGGTATTATCTACATTTAAGTGAAGAAAATCAAGATTTACTTGATTTAATGTTTGCAGAAGAACTTGCAACAAATAATCTAGACGATTTAACGACTCTTGAACAAAAAGAGTTAATCAATGATATTAAAGAAAGATTGATTGAATACATCGTTGATGAAGATTTAATCGAATATGGTAGACCATGAGAAAACTGATATTATCAATAGTGTTAATCATCGCAGTTATTTCAGCCATTACACTATTGGTTACGAACAATAGCAATAAAACCTTTTTAGAAAAAGAAGGTCTTGAGGGTCTAACGACAGTTCAAATGGTCGAAAAACTTGAAGCGAAAACAATCGATCCAAATAATTATAATGCTAGTATTACTGCCACTCAATTAAGTATTTATACGAGTGTGAAGACATATACTTTCGATGTTCCAGATGATCTATTCTATCTATCGATTGCTCCATATATCAATCAAACACATCCTTGTGGAACACATAGCTTAGTTACATGTCGTGGTGAACTCAAAAACACTACATTCTATGTACTGATTAAAGATGACTT
The DNA here is from genome assembly GCA_927439925.1 of uncultured Acholeplasmataceae bacterium. Classification (GTDB taxonomy): domain Bacteria; phylum Bacillota_I; class Bacilli_A; order Acholeplasmatales; family Acholeplasmataceae; genus Peloplasma. The sequence continues at coordinate 17,184 of CAKMKF010000040.1, forward strand.
AGACAATATCATAGTTGATCAAGTAGTTACAAGTGAAAACAATGGATTTGCCGGTCTCTGGTTACCTAGAAATATGACAGGAACTATTTATGTAGAATATAATAATTTCTCTGCTACATCAGAAATTGAGACATTTAATGATTCAAATACATGTTTGACTACACTTAAATTAACAACATAACAAATAATAAACGTTAAAGAGCATTATCATTATCGATAGTGCTTTTTACATATAGAAGTATAATAGACATGAAAGAAGTGAAATGATGCGTATATTAATAATCGAAGATTACAAAAAAATAAATGATTTAATCGCGTTATATTCTAGACAAGATAAACATGATGTTATTCAAGCATTTTCTGCTGAAGAAGCTTTAGAGAAGATAAAGATATCTTCTTTTGATGTTATCATTACTGACTTGATGTTGCCTAAGCTTCAGGGAGAAGATTTGATCAAACAAGTCAGAGCTTTAAGTGATGTTTATATCATCGTGCTATCTGCGAAAACAGAAATAAAACATAAGATTGATGTGATATCACTAGGTGCTGATGACTACTTAACAAAGCCGTTTTCTGTTGAAGAATTAATGGCGAAATTAAAAAATCTAGAAAAAAGAATTACATCATTATCGCCTACCATTTATTCATTTAATCAAGGCGATTTAAAGATTCATCCAATGGGGAGAAAGGTCTTTCTTAAGGATGTAGAAATAGAGTTCACACATAATGAATTTGAACTTCTACTTTATTTATCAAGTCACCTGAATAAAGTGTTTTCTAGAGACGAGATATTTAATCTACTCTTTAGCGAGAGTGACGCTTATGACCGTGTTATTGATGCATATGTAAAAAACATTCGAAAGAAACTTGATGATCAGGCAAAAAGTCCTAAATATATAAAAACATTTTATGGTGCTGGATATCAATTTATAGGTGTATCAGATGACTAACTTTAATCAATTTTTTAAACAAAAAATGAATAGATTTATTACTATTTTTTTCGCCTCACTTTTATTGATTGCTAATATAGGTCTGTTTGTTTCCTCATATGTTCAATACAATAGAGAAATTGAAAGACAAACTTCGTCATTTGTTGAAATGATGGAGCATTTGATTACTATTGAAGATATTGAAACTGCACTTATATATTTAGAGCATTATGACCATACACATGGTGTTAACTTAATTTATTATGATCGATTAGGGAATATATTGTATCAAAGTGATAGCATATCATCAAATCCAAATATCTTTGACATATATGATACCAATGAAGTACTTATAGGATCTATTAGCGTAGACTACCAAAGTAGTGTTCTTGGTAGAGAACTCACCTATGGATTAATTGCTTTTAACTTATTTTCGTTTATTTTATTTATTGGTGGTCTCGTCATCATGAACAGGTATTTAAATCATCAATATCAGACAGTCAAAGAAGACATGAATCGAATTGGTGAAGAGAATCAGGAATTTTTATTTGAAGATATTGGTTCAATTAACAATCGGTATATCAAAGCTTTGTCAGCAGAAAAAGAAGTTAAGAACTTACAAGAACATTATGTTAAGGTGCTAGCGCATGATGTCAAAACACCTCTGACTGTAATGAAAGCATATTTAGAAGGAATATCTAACAATCGTATCGAATTTAATGAAGAAATAAACCAGGATTTATTAAATGAAATCAAGAATATCGAAAAGATTATTCCACAACTGATGATATCTAATATAGAAGATATCGCAAAAACTCAAAATATAGCAGTTCCGATTAGAAAACATGTCGAAAAACTTAAAGAAACCTTTAAAAGTAAAGATATAATCATAAAAGACAACATTGAAGATTTAGAAGTATTGATTTCGACAGCAGATGTATTAAGACTTGTAGAGCATTTAATGCTTAATGCGTTTTATTATAGTGAAAAAAAGACAATGGTTCAAATTGATTTATTGAAAAAAGAAAAAAAGCTGATCATCAAAGATCAAGGAATAGGTATGACAAAAGAAACTATCGATTTGATTTCTCAAGGAGCTTATCGTTCAAAAGATGCGATTGCTTATCACCAAACAGGTAGTGGTGTGGGATTACAAATCGTTAGAGAAATTGTTAAAGATATTGATGGAAGTCTTTCCATAGAAAGTGTATATGGTTTAGGAACAACGATTACGATTGAATTCCCATAAAAAAAGACGCTTTTGGCGTCTTATTCTTGATAAACTTTTATGGAATCAATTTGAAAATGGTAAGGTAGGTCTTTATCGTCAATTTCACCAGCATACCATCCACCTACTGCAAGATTAATAATCATGAAATAAGGTTGATCAAATGGCCATTCTGCGAATGTGTCATTTTTCTTTTTCTTAATCCGAAGTATCTCTTTAGAATCAATACCAAAAGATAAGTAGTCCTTCGTCCATTCTAGGCTATAATCATGAAATTCAGTAGATGCAGTCTCTAAAACTCTACGTCTTCCAATTTGTGTATCTATCTTATGGTTATATGCTTCAGTATGGATTGCGCAAGATACTAGACCTGGACGATTACCAGCAAATTCTAGTAAATCGATCTCACCACATTTTGGCCATCTAATATCTGTTTTTGTAGAACCTAAAAACCATATTGCTGGCCAAGAACCTTTACCAACTGGTGTTTTCGCTCTAACGATAAATTTCCCATATTGAAAATGTTTTTTCTTAAATGTATTGATTCGAGTCGATCTATATTTACAATGTTCACCGGGATGGATAGAAGCAACTAAATTCAGTTTACCATCTTTGATATAACAATTATCAAGACTATCTACATAGCATTGAGATTCATTGTTTGACCATTTTTCTCCAACCTCAATGTTCCATACTTCAGGGTCTAGTTTGCCGTCTATTTCAAAGTTTTCTTCATATACTAACTTGTAATCCTTCATGCTATTCATCATCCTTTTTCGTTTCTAATAATCATTTCACTCTATCTATTATACCAAAAAAAACATGAATAAGACCAACGTTCGAAATATAGTATAAATATCTTTGATTTTAACTTGTCCAAACGTATTATAAATGATAAAATGTTACTATATGATTACATCATACATGAGGAAAAAAATGAAATATATTGCACATAGAGGATTATCTTCTAAAGCACCAGAAAATACGATTCCAGCATTCGAGTTAGCTGCAAAAGAACAGCGTTATTTTGGAATAGAATGTGATGTACAAATGACTAAAGATAATCAATTTGTCATATTTCACGATGATGATCTTCAACGAATGACAAAAGCGAAAGTTAGAGTAAGAGATTTAACTTATGAAGAGCTTATGGAATATAACATTTCAAAGGGAAATGGTATAAAAAAATATAAGGATTTAAAAATTCCTTTGTTAACGGATTACTTAGAGATATGTTCTTTTCATAGTAAAACAGCAGTTATTGAAGTGAAACATGTTCATGATATAACGATGCTAACCGATTTGATTAATTTATTAGATGATTATCCATCTTTAACAGTAATTATTATTTCATTCAATATGAATTATCTAAAATACTTAAGAGCTATTACACAAGCTGAACTTCATTATTTATCAGATTCTATTACAGAAAGTGAAATCTATGATGCTAGAGTCAATCAACTAGGTCTTTCTCTAAGGAAAGATATCATATCAAAAACACTTGTGAACAGACTTAAAAAAGAAGGTTTCAAAATTGCAGTCTATACTGTTAATGACACAAAAGATGCACTCAAATTTCAAAATTTAGGAATAGATTATTTAACAACAGACAAATAATAAGGGAGAATTAAAGTTATGAAAATATCAGTAGGTGGGATGATCGCATCCGGAAAGTCAACATTAGTTCAAAGATTAGGGAAAGAATTAGATTTACCAGTCATGGAAGAATTTGAAAAAGATGATGATGTGTTTAACACACTCTTAAAATGGCTATATGAACAAAGAAGTAATGTTGAGATGCTATTACAAATATACTTCATTCATAACCACTGGTTGAATCAACAAAAATATGACAATAGCTTTATCGTAGATAGAGATTTAGTGGAACACTGGTTATTTGCACAACACAATTTAAAATCAATGCCAACCATTATGAATATGTATAATGGGGTATTTCATGCGTATATGAATCAAATCAAGAAACCGGATTTATATTTAATTCTAGATGTAGATTGGGTAAACTTTAAAGATAGAGTTATGACTCGTGGTCGTGGTCAAGAAATCGAAAACTTTGATAAGAATAAAGAATATTTTTATAACTTAATGAAAGACTATACAACAAAAATTGCTGCACAATGTGCAGTTTATGAAATACCTTATGTGATCATCAATACCAATGGTTTAACAGAAGACGAGGTCTTCAAGAAATCAATTGAAGCTATCAAGAAAGTCATGTAAAAAAATTGATGAAAAGCCCTCACTTGAGGGCTTTTGTTGTCTAGAAAAGGGGCTATCATGGAAACAATACACTTAACAAAAGAAGAACTAAAATCATTTTTAATTAGATATCAAGGCTTATCTTTTCCAAGTGAATTTGAAGGAGAAGAAGGCATTATTCAATTATTTAAACGACTCGGTAGTATTCAATACGATCCTTTAAATGTCATTGGTAAAAATGCTGATTTAGTTTTACAATCTAGAATACCTGGATATAAGGAATCTATGTTAATAAAGTTGTTATATCAAGACCGTGTGTTAGTAGATGGTTGGGATAAGATGATGAGTATTTATCTAACATCTGATTTCCCATATTTTCATCATATAAGAAAAGCCAAAGATAAAGATATAAGAAGAACTTTAGATTACAGAAATCAATCAAAATCGATGGATTATGTTGAAGATGTATTGGAATACATTAAAGAACATGGTCCTACATATCCTAAAGATATCGATTTAGGAAGTATCGAAAAAGGTATTTGGGGACATGGAAAGATTTCATCAGCTGTGTGTGACTACTTATGGAATATTGGACGTTTAGGAATTGTTGAAAAAAATAATGTTATCAAAAAATATGATTTAATCGAAAACTTAATTGATCAAACATTGATCGATCACAATCCTGTATCTGATATGGATGACTTTCTGAAATGGTACGTGCTAAGAAGAATTGGTAGTATAGGAATTTATTGGAGTAAATCAGGACCAGGGTGGTATAACCATTTCATCTATAAGGAGACTTTAAGAAAACCAATTATAAAAGCTTTGGTAAAAGAAAATAAACTCACTTTGGTAAAAGTTACTGGAATGAAGGAAGATTTTTATATTAGAAGTCAAGATATCCCAATTCTGAGAAATTCAAAAGATAATATAAAGAAAGTGAAATTCATCGCTCCTTTAGATAATCTTTTATGGGATAGAAAGTTCTTACTTCAAGTATTTGATTTTGATTATACTTGGGAAGTCTATGTTCCTGAAGGTAAGAGAAAATATGGATATTATGTCATTCCGGTCTTATATGGTAATGATTTAATCGCTAGATTTGAACCTAGTGGTAAAAGATCATTAAATGATTTTTCAATTAAAAATTGGTGGTGGGAAGAAGGTATAAATCCTACTGTAGAAATGATTGAAGAAATCATTATAGCATTTGAGAAGTTGACTGAAATGATTGGCGTTAACCAAATACCTGAGAAGACTATACTTAATATAATTCAAGCAAAATCACAATAGAAAAAAGGAATGTTCCCAAACGGGTTCATTCCTTTTTCTCTTATAGGACTCTTAGAGGAAGAGTTGAAAAGTTCTTTTTATTCCGGTGCTGTAACGCTTAATGCTCTATTCAAGACGGTTACATTTCCATAATAATCTGTAACTGTATAAATTAAGACATATTCGCCAACAGCTGTTGTATTGATTGTATAAAGCTTAGTTCCAGCATCATAAGTTACTAAACCAACGGTATCACTTGTAATCACAAGTGTAGTACCCTTAGAGAAGTCACCATATTTAACACCAGTAAGTGGGTTAAATACTGCATTTTGTACAACAGTTCCAGCTGGAGCGTAAATTCTTGGAGCTATATCATCTTTAGCGTATCCAATCAAGTCGATTGAAACGTCATCGAAGTATACTTTAGTTGCTGCACTGTTAGTAGGATTTAATGCATCGATTAGACCTAGGAAGAAGCCAACTTTAACATCTGCGTGACTCTTTAATTTATTCTGCAATACAACTTCATAAGTTACCCAATCTGTTGTAAGTGATACATCTTGCATTGTTAAGTTTTGGAATTCACTTGTTTCTTCCATAATGACTCTAATATCTCTAACTGCATCAGCTTTCGCTTTAAATGTTAATAGATATGTTGAACCTGATTCTGATATAAATCCATTTCTTTGGAAGAATTGGATACTATGAGGAACAGTACCAACGAATGTAATATCGATTTCTAGATGTCCATCAACAAATTGATGAGGATTCCATGTGCCTGTACCTGTACCAGCTTTTAATGTCCAACCTGGATTGTTATCGAGGTTAGTAATGGTTTGTGATAATTCAAAGTCACCATCAATCATTTCAAAACGGTCTGCTACTGCATTTGCGTCAGTAACAACTGTAATAACTCTTGTGTGTGTTAAAACGTTTCCTGAAGCATCTTCAAGTGTATAAACAATATCATAATCGCCAGGAACGTCAACATTAACTGTGCCAGTGTATGTAATATCTGTAGGAAGAAGTGCCTTATCTTGATGATCATAAACTCTTAATCCTAGCATAGGATCAAATGTATTACCTTCTACCCAATAACCATCTAATGCGCCCCAAATTTGAGGAGCTTCTGTATCTGGTGATTTTTCGATAATACGTCTAACAACGACATCATCAATATAAACTGTAGTAGGAACAGATAGACCGTGAATATTACCAACATAGAATCCAAACTTAGCGTTTGTTACAGTAGCAGTTGTGTGTGTGTATTCATAAGTGTATTCTACCCAATCATTTTCTAAGTTGAAGAATGCTGAGAATTTAGCTCCACCTGATTCTAGATTTAATTGTAATGGTCTTGCTACATCAGCTTTAGCTTTAAATGTAATTTCATAAGTATGACCTTGAGTAGCTGTTCTATTTTGTTGATAGAATTGTACACCATAGAATAATGTCCATGGTTCAAATACATCAATCTTAGCTACACCATCTTTAACTTCAATATTAAATTGACCACTTCCATGCCAACCCCAACCAAGTGTAGCAGGTTGTGCATAAGGAGTTAATTGTTCAACTTCCATATCACCATTAGCAAGTGTTAATGTGTTAGGTAGTTCACCACCAGCATCAGCAACAATAACATTTCTAGTCATTTCAGTAACATTACCTGAACGGTCTGTTAATGTATAAGTTAATACATAATCGCCAGGAACATTGATATCAACTGTACCTGTAACAACGATAGAAGCGGATGTTAATGACTTATCTACGATGTCAAATACTGAAATACCAAGTAGTGGGTCAAATGCGATACCTTGAGGAGTTTGAACTTCTTCAACACCAAACATTAATGGTGCATCATTATCGACTAGGTAACCAACTAATTCTAATTCAACATTGTCAAGATAGAAAGTAGTTGCTGGTGAATCCGGTTCAACTAGACCTACGAAGTAAGCGAACTTACCATTTGTAAATCCACCTGCAGGGATTGTAATAATCGATTCATAAGATGCCCAATCTGTAGTAATATCAACAACTTCAAACCAATTGACAACAGTACCAGCTTCTAAGGATAAACGAACGGATCTTGCAAGATCGACTTTTGCATCGTAAGTTAGGCGATACATAGCTTGTGTTTCAATCACTCTATTTTGTTGATAGAATTGTGTTCCATGAGGAACTGTACCAACGTTTGTAACAACTTGTGTCATGATACCATTACTGATTTCTACAGTAAATGTACCAGCACCATGCCATCCCCAACCATCAACAGCAGGTTGAGCATAAGGAGTTGTTTGAGGAGTTTCCATATCGCCATTGGTTACAAAGAATGTAGTATCTGGCATGTCAACTGCATCAACAACATGAATTGTTCTTTCATAAACTGCTTCATTTGCAGAAGCATCACTCACTGTGTAAGTTAGAACGTACTGTCCAACTGTAGTATGATCTACAGTACCAGCAACAACGATATCATCAACAGTTACATCTTTATCAACTGCATCAAATAACGTAACATTCATTAATGGGTCAAATGCAAAGTCTTTTAAGATCATGTATTCATCAACGCCATATAATGTTGGAGCTTCAGTATCTACGATACCTTCAATTGTTTCAACTGTGATGTTATCAAGATAAACTGTTGTTGGAACTGAAGTAGAACCAACTAAGCCCATGAAGAATGCAAACTTACCATTTGTATAACCTGGAAGTAAGTGTTGGAATTCAATTGTATAAGTTGCCCAAGTTGTAGTAATATCGACCATTTGATCGAATCTTCTAGTTGTTCCTTGTTCAAGTGCTACTTGGATAGGACGAGCTAAATCTGCTCTTGCATCGAAAGTAACTTTATAGAATCTTCCTTGTTCAATGATTCTATTTTGTTGATAGAATTGAACACCATAAGGAACTGTTCCTAAATTTGTAATATCAATCTTAGCGACGCCATCTTTGATTTGTGCATTAAATGTTCCAGCACCATGCCATCCCCAACCAAGTTCAGCAGGTTGAGCATATGGAGTTAATTGTTCAATTTCCATATCGCCATTGACAACTAGCCATGTAGAAGGAACTAATCCGTCTAATACAGTAATTGTACGCGTAACGACGACTTCATTACCTGAAGCATCTTCTAAAGTATAAGTTAATACGTATTCACCAGCTGTTGTATTATCTACTGTACCAGTAACGACGATATCTTCAACTGCTAAATCAACATCTTGATTATCACTAACAGTAATACCAGTTAGTGGATCGAATGCTTCATTCTTACCAATTGTCTTAGCTGTTGCACCATTGATAACTGGAGCTTCAGTGTCTAATTCAACTTCAGTTTCAATGAATTTAATATTATCAAGATAAATCGTTGTAAGTTCACCAACAACATTTGGTGGATATCCAACCATTGTACCAGCACCAAATATCAATTTACCATTCGTAATTGTAGGTGCAGTTACATAAAATTCTACTTGGAATGTTTGCCATTCTGTTGTAAGTTGAACTGCTTGATCGAAGTAACCAACATATTGTGCATTTTCTAATTTAACAACCATAGGACGAGCGACATCTGCCTTAGCTTCGAATTCAAAAATGAAATTCGCTCCTTGAGGAACTGTTAAGTTAGGTTGTGAGAATTGTGAACTCCACCACTGATTACCAGCAGCAGTAATATCATATTCTAATACGCCATCAACAACGACAGCTGTACTTGCTCCACCTTCACCAGCCCAATGTGTCCAAGTGCCTGATAGAGGCTCTGAGAAGTCACCATTTGTAATATATAGCTCTGATGTAGGAGCTACTCTAACAACGAGTTGACGTGTAGCAACTGCAGTATTTCCTGCTAAGTCAGCAACTGTATAGGTGAGTGTATATACACCTGCTACATCTACATCATACTCACCAGTTAATACGATTCTTGATGTAATGGTACCATCGATATTATCGATAGCAGTAATCCCTGTCATAGGATCCCATTCTTCATCACCAACATCTACAACTGCATCAGCTATTCCGAAGAATAAAGGATCGGTTGTGTCTACGACCGGAGTTGGAGTCGGCTCTACTGGAGTAGGAGTCGGTTCGACTGGAACTGTAGGGTCATCTTTACATGCAACAAGAAGTGTTGCGAATAAAAGAATAAATATAAGATAAATCGTTTTTTTCATTTGAACCTCCGTTTTTTTTATGTTTACGTGGGGATTAACCACGAATTAACCTTGAATTATTTTTCTTGACTTAAAGAATCTAAAACCGAAGAAGCCTGCTCCTGCAAGTGCAGCTGTTGAACCTGCAACGATTGCAGCAATTAAAATTGGACTCATACCATCTTCAGCTGGATCTACTGGTTCTTCTGGAATAACTGGTGGAATAGATAAAGTGATTTCTAATAAGTCACTTGTGATTGTAAAAGCTGTTCCGTCAGGTAATGTTGAGTTAAACGTTGTATAAGCATAATATGAACCAGGGTTTGTAGCAGTTAAAACATTACCACTTGCATCCAATGTAATTCCTGTACCACCATCATCAATTACATTATATGTAGGCATGTAAGGATAGGTTGTGCCATTTGGTGTTTCGATTTGTGCAGTTAATTTTAAATCTGTAGCATCTTCAACAAGTGCACTTAAAACATAATTTTCTAGTGTAAGTCTATTGAATGTATTTTCAAAATAACCGATGTGATCTGTAGTCATTCCACCAATACCATAGTTATAGTATTGAGTCATGATTGGATATTCATTTAACGTCCATGGCCATACGGTTACTCCACGGTGTGTAATCGCTTCAATGTATTCAAGTGTTAATGCACCGTAATTTGGATTTAAGGTTGAATTAATAGGAATAATAGTTGAGAAAGTATTGGTTAATGAAGTATTTACGTTTTGTGCATTTAATACAGCACCAGTTAATAAACCATTTGATATTTCAGGATATTCTTCATTCATTGTAAGTATGTTTTGTGAAGCGAATGCAATGATTGCGACTTGGCTGTACATATCCATTTCTTCGATAAGTTCAGCAACTAAATCGACTAGAAGAGGCATTGTAGGTTTAATTTCTACATAGATTACGACATCTTTACCCTTAAACTCTTCAAAATATTCACGAAGTGTAGGCATTTTTAAATCAGTTCGACCACCAATAGGGTCTGCGAGATTTAATGCTTTTAAGTCAGCTAAGAATGAGTTGACAATGGTTAAAGGATCGTGCGCTGGAGCTGTTCTAGCTGTAGTATTATCATGCATAATGACAACTTCCAAATCCATTGTTAAATGAACATCAAGTTCTAATATGTCGGCACCTCGTAAATATGCTTCTTGAGCTGCTTCAATTGTATTTTCAGGAGCAGAACTTAGTGTTCCTGCATATAAACCACGGTGTGCAATCATTAATGGTCTTCTTACGTGAGTTGTTTCAGTGAATAATGCATACTTTTCGAAGATACCTTCATAATGATTAGATAAAATACCGTTTGCACCAGAAAGTATTGCTTTGAATTGTGATACATCATCATCACCAGTTGATACCCAAACAGTCATTGCTCTTTGTTGCATGTAGAGTACTTGATCTTGAGTAAGTAGACGCGCTGGAATAATAGATGCAACTGCTTGTGCACTATTGGTTTGTCTTCTGATATTCACTAATTCTTCATTAGATAATGAGTTAACAGTATCCATTTCATAATTCATGACACCACGAATGACAGCATGAATGTCTCTAGCAGCAAGTATTGCTTCTGCGTTATCTGAGACTAAGAATAAATCGTATATTCGTAATCTCTTTAACTCAGTAGCTAATGCAGCAGCGATTACAGAATCATTGGTATAAAATGCTGGAATTACCATACCATCAACGGCCAATAATGCTTCCTCTAAGGATAGAAGTACTGTTCCTGCACCATTGACTACATTTAAATCATCATTGATTCTAAATATTGTAGTTGCTGGACGAACTTCTGCAGTAAAGTCATCAACTTGTGATAATTCATCAAACCATACAAGTGTTGTTGCAGGTGCAACAATACCAGTTTCTGGTTGATAGACATCAACAACAGTTGCGTATTGATATTTTTCTTCTTCGATGTAATCCACAGGTAGTGTTATTTTAATATTGTCATAGTAAACAGTGGCATTATCCGCTTGTACACCTATGCGACCATGCGTGAACTCAAATGCATTGTCATAAGTCATGATTTCAGTATCGTTAATATATTCTTTAACTGTAGTATCCTTAACATCGACTTTTAGGTTGTAAAATGTTCCTGTATTGAGTTGTTCTGTATAAGCCGCAGTCATTGGAACATTCCAATTGCCTTCAACACGTTTTGCAAACTCAACACCATTTGCTGCAGTAGCATCTTGACGAATTGCCATTTGGAAGTAATTTTCAGTTGTATATCTAAATAAGACTGAAGTCCATCTTGATGGGTTAGTAGCAGAAGTCATACGCATATCTGTTTCTATAATATAATTTGAGAATCCAGAAAGATATGTAGGAAATAATACAATCGTTAGCGGACTTAATAATAATCTTTCATTATCGATTGCAGCAGATCCACCTGCAGCACCAACATTATTATAAAGATTAAGAGTATTTGGGATTGCTCCACTAGGTACTCCTGTAAAATCTTGTTCGTAAATGACGTATTCAGTATCTGTTTCTAATTTAGATATTAAATAAAGCGTCATGTTATTGGATTGATAACTAAATCCAATAGGGAATACTCCTTTTTCCGATACTGATATCGAATTAGCAGTAATTGTTACACTTGGGTTTGCACTCGCGATTGTAGCTTCATTTAAGAAGATCTCACCGAATGCTCCTTTAACTTTAATAGTTCTTGTGTCAATGACTTCATCGACATCAGCAAGAATGTGATTGAATTGAGTTGTTAATGTTCTGTTGACAGTAGCTGCTTCAATTTGACTAGTAGCACCAAATCTTCCAAACATCATTAAACTCAATAAAAGCAGTAAAACGATTGTAAATTTCTTTTTCATTTGTTACACCTCTTTGTATGTGGGAAAACGATTTCCTAATTTTTAAAAAAATATAAGCGCAACCCCTTGTCACTGATGGGAAAACGGTTTCCCATTTTGTGTAAAAAAATAGTGCTTCTTCAGTTATTACTTAAGCTAACACCGCTCAAACATATATGTATGCGTTTACAGTAGTATTATATATGCATTTATTTTTAAAGTCAATACATATTAATCCTAAATTTTTTTTGTTGAGTTACGCTCTATGAGCGTGACAGGAATATACTTAACGATTTGTCTTTTTTCAATAGGATGTTCTATTGCAGCTAAGAGTTCTTGAGCAGCAAGAGAACCGATTGCTTTGGTATCTTGATGGATCGTAGTTAAAGAAGGAGTATAATGCTTAGCAAAGTCAATATCATCATAACCAATGACAGAAACGTCATCAGGAACTCTAATACCTTTTGCTTCAAGTGCTCTAATGACACCAAAAGCTAAAACATCAGAAAAGACTAAAATCATTTCTGGAAGATTATCTACTCTATTTGCGATCATTTCACCTACACGATATCCACTTTCATAACCGAATTCATCAGCAATGATCACACTATTTTCATTATATTCTAAATTTTTATGGACCATATAATTTCTAAAAGTATCCATTCTTGTCATAAATGATCTTGCAGTTAAAGGACCTGAAACTGCAATAATTTTCTTCATCTTAAGCTTCAATGCATGATCGATACCTAAAATAATCCCCATTGCATCATTGCTTATTATAGAATGAAGATTTGGCATCACAACGTCAGCGGATACACAAGGAATTGTGCTATTCACGACTTCTATAATGTTTGGATTGTTAATGTTTCCCATAACAATTAAAACACCATCAACCTTCTTATTTCGACACCATTCTAAATATGTAAGTTCATTATTACCTAATCTACTAACAATTAATACGATTTCATAACCAGTTTGTTCAACATGGTTTTTAAAGGATTGAAGAATACGAGAGAAAAAGGGATGCTCAAAACCGATTAAAGAGATATCCGAATAGATGACACCTATAGTCCAACTCTTCTTAGCACTTAAAATACGTGCATTACTCATCGCAACATATCCCGATTCTTGAACATATTTTAAGACGCGTTCTCTAGTTTCAGGACTAATACGACCAGTATTGTTTACTATTTTTGAAATTGTGCTTGGTGCGAGATTTAATTCTTTTGCAACATCTACTATAGTTTTTTTCATCGAACCCACCTCTTTTTCATTATATAACAAATTAAAGATTGCTGAACTTATTAATATATTATTTAACTTATCTATTTTTAGAATATCAAAAATACTATGCATTTTTCAAAAGAAAATGTTAAAATATATCCACAATACCGAAATTTGAGGTATATAATGAGAAAAACAAAGAAAAGATTGATCATTATTTCTATCGTTTTGTTTCTCTGGTTGATTATGCTTTCAACGGATATTATCTTAGTTGAAAAAAATCAAGCACCAGTTTTTTACGCACGTGAAGTCTCATATGATGATGGAGGATCAAAGAAATATGTGGGTCTTTTCTATCAAGTCTATCATGTTAAATCGATAGATCCTGAACAGGGAGAACAAGTAATCGATTATGGTTATCATTTAGTCCCATGGTTTTACTCACTTGACTATGTCAAAGAGTTTGTTATAGAAGATGCTATGGACAACTGAGGTTGTCCTATTTTTTTTGATGACGTTATCATTTTACTAGTTCTTAAAATAATGTATAATAGATATGGATTTCAGTTAAGGGGGATTATTCATGCTTAGAAGACAAATGGGGAATAGCCCAAGAAGAGTTCATCGCTATCGCTATCTTGAGACATCAAAAAGACATAATGAAAAGCACATTATGCTAAGAGAAGAATCACTATATAAACCGCTAATGGTAATCATTTTGCTATTGGTGCTTATTTTAGTCATTATTTTCCCGATTTCTATCTTTGACTCGATGTTTCCAACTGTAATGATTTTCTTAAGAAGATTGTTTGGATGGATGAGTTTATCTGCTGTAGCTACACTTTTGGTTCTTCCAGTATCAGTTTATGATGTTGAACTCATTAGAATATTTTCTGATTCAACACAATTTGATACAGGATATGTATTGTTTGCTATAGGTTTTGCCGTTTTTGCAGATACTTTCTTTGCTTATATCGGTTACAGATTTACAAAACAGCTCACTAGACTATTTTTAAGAAAAGTGAAAAAGAGTGAATTTGAGAAATCAAATGTGAACATTAGAAAATATGGCAATATTGGTATGTTTTTCTTTGCCTGTACACCATTACCTTTTACACTTGCTATTTATACGGCAGGTGCTGTTAGATTGAATAAAAAAGGTTTCTTAATTGCAGTTGCTGCAGGTCGTTTAGTTAAATATGCAGCATTCGCATTATTCTTAAGATTATTTGGCATTAACTTAGTTGAAATGGGTCAAAATTTATTGACCACAATGTTTGGATAATATAAGTATATTTAAAGAATATTGGAAACCGTGTGAATTCAAGGTTTCCATTTTTAATTAGTCTTTTGTAATGTTATAATCAATAGTAAGGTGATGAAATGAAAATAAAACTAGATTCAAAAAATTATATAGAACTTAATTTGATAGATGATACAAAAAGAGATATTGTCTTAATTTTTCCAGGTGGTGGATACGAGCATACCTCGAATAGAGAATCTGTTCCAATAAGTAACGTTTTTTTAAAGGATGGTTACCACACAGCAATCTATTATTATAGAGAAGAAAAGCTGATTTATCCTTATATTAAAGAAGAAGGACTAAAAGTTATTGAAACTTTAAGAAATCATCCTTTAGTTCATAAAGTCTTCTTAATTGGATTTTCTGCAGGTGGACATTTTTCTGCAATGCTTGCTACTTCTTATCCAAAACAAGTGGATGCGACTATACTCGCATACCCAGTTATATCATCTGATCCATCCATTTATCATGGCGGATCCATGAGAAATCTTTTAGGCGAAAACTTAAATGAAAAAACATGGGAAGATGTATCACTTGAAAAACAAGTCAATGACCGAATGTCTCCAGTTTTTATCATGCATACAATGGATGATCAATCAGTTCCTGTAGAAAATAGTATACGTTTTATACAAGCATTAAATAAGCATAAAATCTATAATGAATCTCATTTTTATCCAAGAGGAACACACGGTATTTCTTTAGCAACAAAAGAGGTTGCTTTCGACCATATGGATGCAAATGATTTCGTCAACCAGTTTGGATATATATCAAACTGGATTGAACTAGCAAAGGACTTTTTAAGGAGGGTTAAATCATGACAAATATTTTAATGAGTAGAGGTATATTACATCATCCTATTATAGTCTCTGATGCAAAAAAATATATAAAAGAAACAGACAAGGTTTTAATGGTTGCTTTTTCATTTTTTGAAAATCAATTTAAAGATGAAAAAACATATGATCAATTTTATAGTCCTGGTGGAGAATACTATATCAAAATGGTTGAAGCTTTTCTACCATATGGCATCAAAGAAGATCAAATTGAATGGTTACATTACTATAAAGATACGAAAGAATCAGCTATCCAAAAAATAGAGAAAGCTGATATTATCTATTTTCCTGGTGGCTCACCGATTTTAATGATGCAAAGAATTAATGAGTTTAAGATTAAGGAAGCCTTAGAATCGCCTAATAAAGTGTTTATTGGCTCATCAGCTGGTGCGATGATTCAGTTTGATAACTACCACGTATCCCCTGATAAAGAGCACCCAAAATTCTCTTATGAAGAGGGATTAAATTTAATTTCAGGTATATCAATTGAAGTTCATTATCGAAGAAGAAAAAAACAAAAAAGCGCATTAAGAAAAGTGAATCGAGCTTATCGTCATCCTATCATTGCTATACCTGATGAAGGTGCAGTTATTATAGATGAACATGAAGTGAAATTGCTTGGGAATGCATTTTTAATGTATGGAAAAAAGGGTGTTATTCGATGAAAAAATTCTATATATTTTACCCATTATTTTCGATCATGTTATTAAGCACAATTTATTTTTTCACACTCATTCAAGGTTCTCAACAAAGATCTCTTCTACTATTTTCTGAACTCGCTGAAGAAGCTTATGAATCCAAGGATATGACAGCATTTATAAAGTATCAATCGGTTGCATATAATCACTTAGATTCAACTATTTTAGGGGATTATCAAATGGAGAGTTATCAAGTTATTGCCTATGATAATGGTGTATATAAAAATCAGTTTGTCATCTACGTTCTACCTATAAATAATGTAACTTATGCAACTACAATAGATGATGAAAATGACCAAACAGGAATTATCTTAACCAACAATGATACGAACGCTACACTATTAAATACATATGAAAATGAAGCCTATGATGGATCTGCATTAAGCTATGGAATTAATCGATTTGGATTTTATTATTATGTGACTTTCGTTGATAGTGATACACCTTTAAATGTATCAATTTATGACTACAATAACGACATCATCTTTAATCAAGTTATCGAATTCGATTATATTGATTACAGTCCTGATTCTGGTCAAATGGAACTCGGATATACAAGAGATGAATTAGAAGATTTACTAGACTTAAATAACTTTATTCGATCAACCTTGATTAGAAATATCACTGTCTTTTTAGTGATAGATATATTTCTAGGAGCAGCCATTGTTTTCATCATCAAAAAGAAGAAGCATTAAGCTTCTTTTTAATTTCTAGAAGAGTAACACTTGAATAACAAAAAATTTCTAATATAATGAACGTGTGAGAGGTGAATTGAAATGAAACATTATCGTACAAAAAAGGATACACAGGATCGACTATCTTTAAAGGAAGTCAAAGTCATTCGCGACTTACCTTTTGAAACAATTACAATCAATCCAAAAGAATTAAAACAAGAAATCATCGGTTTTGGTGGTGCATTTACAGAGAGTTCATCCTACAACTTGTCAAGAATCTCTAAAGAAAATAGAGATAAGGCTATTCGCGCTTATTTTGATCCAGTTGATGGACTAGGCTATACCATCGGTAGAGTATCTATTCATGGTTGTGACTTTAGTTTAGGAAGCTATTTATACATTAAGGATTACGATGATCAGTTAGAAACTTTTTCAATTGAAAGAGATCAACCAATCATCGATTTAATTCATGATGCTGAAAAATATGCGAAACAAAAGATTGCTATTTTAGGGTCTCCTTGGACACCACCTTTCTGGATGAAGGATAACAATTCTCCGGTAAGAGGAGGGAAGTTACTTCCTAAGTATTATCAAACATGGTCTGACTATTTTGTTAAGTTTATCAAAGCATATCAAGAAAAAGATGTTAAAGTTTCTTGGGTTTCAGTTCAAAATGAACCTGCAGCAGTTCAAAGATGGGATTCATGCATCTATACTGCTGAAGATGAAAGAGATTTCGTTAAGGTTTTAGGACCAACTCTTGAAAAAGAAGGATTATCAGATAAAAAAATTTTAATATGGGATCACAATAGAGATATTATGGTTGAAAGAGCTAAAGTTGTTTATGAAGATAAAGAAGCTTCTAAATACGCTTGGGGAACTGCATTCCACTGGTATGAAAACGAACAATTCCAAAATGTATTAACGCATAAAAAATTATTTCCTGATAAGCATTTAATGTTTACTGAAGGTTGTCAAGAAAATGGACCACACTTTGGTGAGTATCAAGTTGGCGAAAGATATGGCAGAAATATCTTGAACGATTTAAAAAACTATAATGAAGGCTATATCGATTGGAATTTGTTCCTAGATGAAACAGGAGGACCAAACCACGTTAACAATCTTTGTTCAGCTCCAGTCATGATTAAAATCTGGCAAGAAGAACTCGTTCAAATGCCATCGTATTATTATATTGGACATTTCTCTAAATTTATTCGTCCTGGTGCAGTCCAAATGGAATCTACAGGAACTGATCAATTACTTTATGTATCATTTCTTAATAAAGATGGTTCTCAAGTGGTTGTCATTCAAAACCAAAACGATAAAGATTTTAACACAGAAATCAAAGGTTTAAAAGAAAATATTAAACTGACTGTAGAAGCAAGAAGTATTTCAACAATTATTATATAATCGCTTAACAAAAAGGTCTGACTTTGGTCATGACCTTTTCTTTTAGGAAACCGATTTCATTTTTTTTATGAAAGCCCTTTACAAAAAAATATTTTTAGATATAATATTATTAGGAAACCGATTTCCAGAGGTGCTGAATGTCAACAAAAAAAATAATACAACTAAAAACAAATGATGGATATTACTTTCCTCTTTTTAACTTAAAGGGATTGAGAAGTTCAATAACACCTTTTTTTGGTGGAGATTTAAAACTTGATCAACATCATTATGCATTACAACCTACAACTGAAGTTGATTTATACAATAACATATTTTCAAGAAATGTAATCTTTAAAATAGATGGAGAAATGTATTTCTTAAATGGACAGACACAACTCCAACAAAAAGATGAGATGACCTATGAAGCTGAATTGCTTTATCAAAAAGTAATTCGAAATAATCCTCTACTTAAGTTAGAGGTTTTATCCTATATTCCACTTGATGTCAATCTTGAACTTCATGAAATAAAAATAACCAATCAGGCATCACGTAGTTTTCAACTAGAAGTGACTACAGCTACACCTATTTATGCGAGAAGCGCTGATAATTTAAGAGATCATCGTCAAGTGACGTCACTTCTTAATCAAATTGAGGTTGTCGACCATGGTATCATGGTTGAACCAACACTTTCATTTGATGAAAGAGGGCATCAAGTCAATGATACGATATATAGCGTATTTGCGAAATCAGAAAAATTAACACCTAGAGGATATATTCCTGTACTAGATGATTTTATCAAAGGTGGTTCACTACACTTTCCTAAAGGACTTAACAATGTATCTCCTTTAGGCACCAAAGTGAATGGATATGAAGGTATTGGAGCTATCAGCTTTAATGAAGTGACATTAAAACCAGGAGAAACGATTTCTTTATATTTATCAATTGGTATTCATCCATCCAAAGAAGAAGCGATTAAAGATTCAAATAAATATTTAAACGTGACTCATTTTTATGATGGATTAGAAAAAACTGTCAATTTCTTTAAGAATTATGTTTCTGGATTACAATTTGAATTAGCTGATTCTGAAACGAGCAAACAATTATCATGGGTTGTTCTACAACCTATGCTTAGAAGATATTTTGGAAACTCCTATCTTCCTCATCATGACTATGGCCATGGTGGAAGAGGTTGGAGAGACTTATGGCAAGATCTATTATCTTTAATCATGATGAATGATGACTCAGTAATCGATCTTTTATATAACAATTTCCAAGGCGTACGAATCGATGGTTCGAATGCGACCATTATTGGTGACAAGCCAGGTGAATTTAAAGCAGACCGTAATATGATTACTAGAGTTTGGTCTGATCATGGGGCATGGCCATTATTAACAACTAAAATGTATATTGATGAGACTGGTCAAATTGATCTTTTGCTTAAAAAACAGTATTATTTTATGGATCAATTCACGCATTACACGAAAAAGACTAGACCATATCAAAAAAATATTCAAACCAATGCAGAAAATAAACCTTACCAAGGTACAATTTTAGAACATCTTTTACTTCAAAATTTAGTAGGTCACCACAATATTGGTGAACATGGTTTTGTTAGACTTGAAGATGCAGATTGGAATGATGGGTTAGACATGGCACATCATCGTGGGGAAACGATTGCGTTTACCCACATGTATGCAAGCAATCTCGAGCTTTTAGCATCGATGATATCGAAAATAGGAACTGAAGAAGTTGAAATATTTAAGGATTTATCATTATTACTTGAAGAGAAACCTGATTTGAATCATTTCTTTGATTCAGTTGCTCACTTTAATGGTGAGACCATCAAAGTTAAGAAAAATGAGTTGATTGAGACTCTTAAAAATCTTGCAGCGAAAAGAATAGCTCATCTCCATGAACATGCATTCTTCAATGAAAGATATCAAAGTTATTTTAATAACGATGGAGTCGATGTCGATTCTGAAAACACAATGAACTTAACTGGTCAAACAATGGCTTTATTATCACTTACTGCAACAAACCAACAAGCTGGATTGATTGCGAGTAAAACTAGAGATTTACTCTTTAAAGAAGATCTAGGTGGATATCAGCTTAATAGTAATTACAATCAAATATTAACCAATATGGGTAGAGCTTATGGATTTGCTTATGGTCATAAAGAAAATGGTGCTGTATTCTCTCATATGGCAGTCATGTATGCATATGGACTTTATCAATACAATCTAGTTTCCTATGGAAGAGAAGCATTTATGTCGTTACTTAAGCGTGCACAATCTGTAGATTCCAAAGTTTTCCTTGGTATTCCTGAATACTTTAACGATCGTGGAATTGGAATGTATACATATTTAACTGGATCAGCTTCTTGGATGTTGAAATTGATAAGAACAGAAGTTTTCGGAATTCAAATGGAATACGGAAAACTTAGACTATCACCAAAACTTAAAAAAGAAGATTTTATAGATCATAAAGCTAGTATAACCACATTCCTATTTAATCAACTTAGAAAAGTGACTTACCATAATCCTAAATCACTCGACTATGGATTTTACAAAATTCAAAAAATTAAAGTAAATGGAAAAGAAGTTTCCAATGAATTATTAAAAATTGATGGCGATATTGAGGTGATTTTAGATGAAATATTATGATACATATGATTTTAACGGCATCGGTTATGAAAAACTATTTCATCATCAAAACTGGCGTGTTGCTATATTAAATTATATTGAAGAATTAGAAGTTGATCAACTCACGTATGTTGAGGCACATGACTTAACAGATGAAGTATTCGTTTTACTTTCAGGAACATGTCACATGTTTTTTGCAAAAGTAGAAGATGGACGGGTTATCGATATTACATGCATTTCTCTAGAACCAAATAAAGTTTATAAAATACCAATGGGAGTTTATCATACACACACCTTAAGTCATGATGCTAAACTTCTAATTGTAGAAGAAGAAAATACGTGTTATGATAACTCTCCAAGAGTCTATTTGACACCAGATGAAAAAAACATGATGACTCATAAATATAAGGAGCAAGTTAAATGACATTTAAGCTACTATGGGAAGACACCTTTGAAAAAGATGGAAAACCTGATGAATCCATTTGGAACCTTGAAACAGGTGGTCATGGGTTTGGAAATAATGAATTTCAGTATTATACAGATCAAGATAAAAACGCATTTATTCAAGATGGAATTTTAAATATTGTAAGTTATAAAGAGACCTGCCAAAATAGAGAATATACATCTGCAAAACTTACTACAAAAAATAAGAAATCAATCATGCATGGAAGAATTGAAGTGAGTGCAAAAATCCCGGAAGGATTTGGAACTTGGCCAGCAATATGGCTCTTAGGAAATAACATGAAAGAAGTAGGGTGGCCACTTTGTGGTGAAATTGATATGATGGAGCATGTGGGTAGAAATCCAAATAAAGTCCATTTTTCATTACACACGAAAACGTTTAACTTTCATCAACATAACCAACGAACTGAAGTTGTTGATGTACCTAACCTTTTTGATGGATTTCATGAGTACGCTATTGAATGGACTAAAAATGACATCACTTTCTATCTAGATAAAAAGAAATATCAGACATTTTCAAAGAAACCAAATGATACGGATTCTGAATGGCCATTTAATCAAGGATTTTATCTCATTTTAAACCTAGCAATCGGTGGTAATTGGGGTGGAGCAGTTGATAACCAAATATTTCCATTAACCATGCAGTTTAAGTACGTAAAAGTATACGAAAGAAGTGAATAAAGTGACTAAGAAAAGAACAATTTACACCATTGCCGATGAACTAAATCTAGCACCTGGAACCATCTCAAAAGTCATTAATAGAACAGGAAATGTTAGTGACCTAACCAGAGAAAGAGTGCTTGCCTATATTAAGGAAGTTGGATATGTTCCTGCATCAAGTGCTAGAATGTTAAAATCCAAAAGAACTTATACAGTAGGTATAGTTTTCACTGAAGAATCTGACGTTGGTTTAGAGCACTCCTTTTTCTCAAGCATTTTACAACATTTTAAAACCTATGTTGAAAAAGAAGGTTATGAATTATCATTTATTGTAAAAAAACTAGGAAAACACGAACTTTCCTATTACGAATGGTGTATCAATAAGCGTGTTGATGGAGTCTATATCGTGGTAGGCAACTACACAGATCAAGGGCTATACGATCTTATAAAAAGCGGTATTCCATGTGTATCAACAGATATGTTACTTCCTGGCCTACATACAGTCATTAGCGATAACGATCAAGGGATTAGAATAACTCTTGAATATATAAAAAACTACTTAAAAAAACAACGTGTATCCATGATTTCAGGTCCTATTTCTTCTAAAGCTTTCAATGAACGTCTGGTAGCTTATCAGAATTATGCTTCTAAATTGTCCTTGACAAGCGATTTAAATTCTATTGTTTTCGCTGAAAGCTTTGGTTTCACAAGTGGATATAATGCAGTGAAAAAGTTGTTTGAACAAATGAACGAAAAACCAGAAGTTATTTTGGTAGCTTCAGATGATATAGCATTAGGTGTTTTAAAGGGTTTAAGAGACATGGATTTGAATGTTCCTGAAAACATTCAAGTCATTGGATTTGATGATATAGCATTCGCTAAGCATTTTACACCATCACTTACGACGATTGCACAAGATCGCAGACTCCTTGGAGAAACTGCAGCAAAACTGCTGATTCAATTGATGGAAAACCCCGACCAAGAAGTTGAAGAGGTAGTAAAACTACCAGTAGAATTAATCATAAGAGATTCGACAAAGATATAAAAAATTGCGTAGATATTGAAAACGGTTCCACATTTGTGGTATGATATTAATAAACTAATAAAGAAACCGATTTCCTTGGAGGAAATATGAACACAAAAGAAATGGTTGAATACACCATCAAAGATTATCAAAAACAAAAAACATTCTCTAGTTTCTTAAGCGGTATCGCTGGTAAGATGGGAATTCCCTTATGGGCATTTTATGTAAATCGTGGCCAATTGATCACATCATTTGGAATTCGTGATAAAAATGGCGCTATGATGGAGTTTTTTCCTGCAAATAATGCTTACCATTTTGTATCAGTTATTGGTTTTAGAACATTTATTAAAGTGAATGGTGAAGTCTACGAGTTCTTCAAAGAAAAAAATGAGCATCAAGACCTAATCATCAAACAAGATAGTGTATCTATTATAGAAAAGAATACAAAAATAGGAATCGAAGTTAAGATAACCTACTTTACACTTCCAAATGAAAGTGTTGCAGGATTAACTAGAAAAGTAGAGATTAAGAATTTAGATCAAAAAGAAAAAGATATCGAAGTTGTTGATGGACTTGCTCAAATGCTCCCATCTGGAATAGACTACGGTGGATATAAAGCAATATCAAATTTACTTCAAAGTTGGATGTCATCCATTCATGAAGAAAATTATGTATTTTACAAATTAAGAGCTTCAACAGATGATTCAGCAGAAGTTAACATGGTTTTAGATGGAAATTTCTATTTTACATCCGCAGAACAAGAAGTATTTTATATTAGTGATTACAAATTAATTTTTAATGAAGACTTAAGCTTACAAACGCCTTATGGTTTTATTGAAAATGATTTGAATCAGTTAAAGAAAATCAGTCAAGTGCATGTCAATCAAGTGCCTTGTGCAATGAGTGGGTTTAGATTTAAGAATTTTAAAGAAGCTAAATTCATGAGTGTGATTGGTTACTCAAAAGATAAAGATAATTTAGCAAGCTTAGTAAAAAGAATGAACTTGGGTTATCTACTTGCAAAAGAAAATGAGAATAAGAGCATTCATGATGCAATCGTTGGAGCAATCGAAACAAACACTTCTAAACCGATAATGGATGCATATTTTAAACAATCTTACTTAGATAACGTTTTAAGAGGTGGTACACCGTTAATAGTAAAAACGCTAGATGGTCAAATTGGTTATCACTTATATTCTAGAAAGCATGGAGATTTAGAAAGAGATTATAATTTCTTTTCACTAGAACCAGCGTTCTACTCACAAGGTAATGGTAATTTTAGGGATGTACTTCAAAATAGAAGAAATGATTTATTCTTCTACCCAGAATTAGGCGATTTTAATATTTATCAATTCGTATCTTTAATTCAAGCGGATGGATACAATCCACTATCGATTGAAGGTGTCAAGTTTACATTTGACGGTAATCTAGATAAATTTCCTAAATCACTTCATAGTACCTTAAAAGGTGAATACACACCAGGTAATATAGCAACCAAACTCTTTAATGAAGGTCTAGAAATAGAAGAGACACTAAGAGAAGTTCTAAGAAATAGTCATGTTTTAGTTAAAGCAGCTTTTGGTGAAGGGTACTGGGAAGATCATTTCACTTACCTTTACGATTTAATTGATTCATATCTTTCAATTTATCCAGATCATTTAGAGGATTTGATTTTCAACAAGCAATATCCATTCTTCAAATCTCCAGTTAAAGTTTTACCAAGACGCTTAAAATATGTAAAAACTAAGGATGGTAAAATTAGACAATATGGAGCAATCCATCATACTCATGGTGCTTCCGATAGCTGGCTAGAAAATGAGAATGGTAAAATAAAGGTAAATCTTTATGCTAAATTGCTCACACTTGTCTTAAACAAATTTGGTCACTTAGATCCTTATGGAATAGGTTTATCCTACGAAGGAAATAAACCGGGATGGAACGATGCCATGAACGGGGTTCCAGGGCTATTTGGATCAGGGGTATCAGAGACTGTTGAACTTTTAAAAATAGTTCAGTTCTTAATTAAAGTATCTGTTGATAATGGCGAAAGAAGCATTACGCTCTTGAAATCAACTGATAAACTCGCACATGCGTACATGCATTTAAATAGTAAAGATGATTACATCAACTGGAATGAACGCATGACACATCTTGAAACTTATAGAGATGAATTAGAAGGAAAACAAGAGTTAACAAACAATCACGTGGAGCATTATACAAGTTTATTACACCAAATCGAAAATAAACTTAAAGAAGCGCTTCAAAAAGCTAAAAAAATTAACTCAGTTTATCCAACATATATTACTTATGAAGCAAAAACATATGAAGACATCATCGATAGTGAAGGAAAACCAGTTATTGGTGAATATGGATTACCTGTCGTTAAGATTACTTCATTTGAAATGAAACCTTTACCAATCTTCTTAGAAGCTCCAGCAAGATATTTAAAAGGACTCTCAGAGAAGAAGGAAGCAAAAGAGATTTATCAAGCAGTTAAAAAAACTGGACTCTATGATGATCGACTCAAATTCTATCAAACATCTGTATCTTTAGAAGACTATGATCATGAAATTGGTAGAATCAGAGCATTTACTCCAGGATGGTTAGAACGTGAATCTAATTTCTTGCATATGACTTATAAGTATTTACTTGGACTTTTAAAATCAGGATTATACCAGGAGTTCTTCAAGGAAATTGAAACAAACTATACATGCTTTATGGACCCACATGTTTATGGAAGATCACCTATTGAAAACTCGAGTTTTCTAGCAACATCTTCAAATCCAGATCCTAAAAAGCATGGACAAGGATTCGTTTCAAGACTTACAGGTTCTACAGCAGAATTGCTTTCAATGTGGAGATATATGTTTTTAGGAAATCATTTATTTGGAATGCAAAATGGACAGCTCTATTTCGAGCTTTCACCAAAATTACCTAAAACATTTTTCAAGGATGGTATCGTTTCAGTTAAGTTATTTAACAAAACAACGGTGACCTATCATTTAGAGGATGATATCGATACGTTTGATGAAAACGCTTATATCGAAAAAATGACGCTTCATAAAGATAATGAACTTTGTGAGGTTGAGGGAAGTAAAGTATTTGGTCAGTGGACAAGAGACATCCGAGAAGGTCATGTCTTTAAAATAAATGTCTATATTAGAGGAGGAAAATAAATGAAAAAACGTATTTTGTTTATGGTGCTTGTATTATTGTCTGCATTCGTATTGGTTGCATGCAATAACGAGCCAACAGTGCCAGTAGAACCAACACCGACACCAACGCCGGAACCAGTTCTAACAGCAATTACATTTAGCGGTGCCGATGATGTTACACTTGCTTTCTCAGCAGAATTCAATGTGTTAACTGGCGTTACTGCGACAGGAAATGACGGATTAAGTTATACAGCTCAAATCACATATGTATCAACATCCGCTATTTCAGAAACGCATATGCTTGATACCACTAAAGTTGGTAACCATGCAATTCGTTATGAAGTTAAAGTAGGTACAATTACTGCTCAACGTTGGAGATATATTGAAGTAGAAGCTCCAGAAGGCGTTGAAGGCGAATACCTAGTTAACCCAGACTTTGCATTAGGTACAGCTGGTTGGGATGATCCAAGTGTTGTTTATAATGCTGACGGTTCATCAATGACTTTATCTGTTGAAGAAGGCGCACTTAAGGCAGAAGTTGTTGCTGGTTCTAACATCTATACTCCAAGATTTGGTCAAATGAATGTTCCATTCGAACAAGATCAAGCTTACAGAGTTACATTTGATGCTAAGTCAAGCGTAGAAAAGACAATTAACCTACAAGTTGGTGAATTATTGTCTTCTGCTCCTTGGTTTACAGATTTCAAACCTAACAACATCGTTCATAAGACAATTACTACTGAATGGGCTACATATTCATATGAATTCATGCACACACTTGACAACAAGCGTGGTGGTGTATTATTTGAACTTGGTTCATTAAATGGTGTTGCAGTTGATGCTACATTATGGTTTGATAACGTTCTGATTGAAGAAATAACTCTTGGCGCAGATGAAACAGCTCCAATGATCAATGGTGTCTCTAACAAATCAATTCTATTAAATGCAACATTTGATCCACTAGCTGGCGTTACTGCAGTTGATGGTATTGATGGCGATGTCACAGCTGATATCGTAGTCGTTATTAAAGACAGTCTAGATGCAGTTGTAACAACTCTAGATACATCTGTTGAAGGTACTTACACAGTTTCTTACACAGTTTCAGATGCTGCTGGTAATGAAGCTACAGCTTCAATGACTCTAGAAGTAGTTGCTATGCAATTCTCTGCAACTAACAAGATTTTGAACCCATCATTTGCAGTTGCATTAGATGCAACAACTCCTGAATGGGGTGTTTGGTCACAAGATTGGGGTACTGCTCCAGTTGTTGTTCATGGTATTGATACTGTTGCTGGTGTTTACAATGTAGACATTACTGGTGGTGGAGATGCTGCATGGGCTGTTCAACTTTCTCAAGCTGGTCTAGTTGAAGTTGAAGAAGGTAAGACTTATAAATTATCATTTACAGTAGCTGCAGAAGCTGCACGTTCACTTAATGTTGCTATTGGTTATACTGCTACTGATTGGGTTGAATATGCTAGAGAAAATGCTATTGCAATTACAACTACTGAAGATACTTATGAAGTATTATTTACAGTAACAAAAGCTACTCATATCGTTAATATCGTGTTTGAACTAGGTTCACAACCAGGATTTGCTGACGGTTTAGTAACATTCTCTGAAGTTAAACTTCAAGAAGCATCACTAGATGATATCGTTACAAACGGTGATTTCACAAATCTAGGTTGGACAGGATTTAAAAATGACTGGGATGGCACACAAGCTTCATTAACAGTTGTTGATGGCGAATTCGTATTTGGTTTAACTAAGTATGTTGGTGGTGGTGCAAATTGGATGCTTCAATTGATTCAAGATGGCGCAGCTGTTGGCTTATCAACAGTTGGTTCAACCACTTTATTACCAGACACTACTTACAATTTCAGCTTTGATGCATATGCTTCACAAGCTGTAAGTATTACACCACTTATTACTTCAGGCGAACCATTTGGCTGGGTAAACCTATACACAGGTGGTGCAGTAGCAATAACTACAACGAAGACAACTTATGACCTAACATTTACAACTGGTGCTACAGTTGATCCTAATTACATGATTAAGTTTGAATTTGGTACAGCATTTGCTCCATTTGAAACAGGTAACGAATTTATTAAATTTGATAACCTAACATTAAAAGCTGATGTAGCTGAAGCTGCTGAACAAGTTGTTAATGGAACTGCTGACCAAGTTTTAGGATTTACATTATTTACTGAAGGTGCTGGCCAAGGAACTATGACTTATGTTGACGGTCAAATGGTAGTAGATGTTACAGGTTTAGATGCTCAAGCATACCAACCTCATTTATATCAAATGATTGGTGACTTAGCTCCAGGAACTTACGTCTTAAAATTTGTCATTACAAGTGACGTAACTAGAGATCTTCGTGTTAACTTGATTTTACCAGATGCTGGATACGCTTCAATTCTTCCAGACACTAAGTATGATTTCAATGTCGAAGCTGGCGTTGAAAAGGTTGTTGTTGTGGAATTTACTGTTGCTAACCCTGTTACCAACGTTAAATTTGAATTAGATTTCGGTACTCTTGGTGGAACATTAGTTTCATTACCAGCTGAGTTCACTATTTCTGAAATTTTAATTTACCAAAACTTTAATTAATAGGAGGCAATAATGAAAAAATTATTAGCACTATTACTTGTTGCATTGTTTGCATTCGGGCTTGCTGCTTGCGGTAATGATGATCCTACAGTTGTTCCAACTGAAGAACCAACCGTAGTTCCAACAAATCCTGTACAAACAATTGAATTAACTTATGCGGATTGGGGTAATCCAGAATTCAATCAACGCATGATTGATGCATTTATGCTGAAATACCCTCATATCAGAGTAACACTTCGTCAAGATATTCCAGGCAGTGGAGCTGAATTTACAGGTAACCTTGTAACTGCAGCACAAGCAGGATTACTTCCAGACGTATTTGCTACTGATAACGTACCAACAGTTATTAATGCTGGTTTAACACTTGATGTCGCATCTCTTTGGGATGCTGATCCAGATACTGATTTAGTATATGATAACATCGCGCTAACTGGTGTATATAATAACAAGCGTTTTGCAGTTCCTTCATTCCAATTTTTGAAGGGCATTATGATTAACCTTGACATTTTTGCTGAAGCAAATTTAAACACAGTAGCTGGTCAATATCGTATCGATAATGATGGCTATCCTGTTAAGGATTGGACTCATGAAGAATTTGTTAATATTGCAAAAGCAATTAAGAATTTTGACCTTGCTAACCAAGAAAATCTTGTTATTGGTATGGATACTTGGTATGGATCTCCAGATTTCCAACAAGTATGGCCAATGATGAATGATGCAGATGTACAATATGATACATGGGATGGAACTGAATTCCATTACACATCTGCAGATTGGGTTTATGCAATGGAACAAAAAGTTGCACTTCACCAGTTAACTGATGGAACAACGACTAGATTTACAGAAGAAGATTTAAATGCTGAAGAAAATGCACCGCTTCGTACCTATATGATTCAAACAGGTTATGCTGCGATGGATATTGAAGGCTCATGGCAATTTGGTATTATTAACTTTGCAAAAGAAGAAAGTAATATTAATTTAGGCTTCTGGCCATATCCAAGTGGATCAGAAGGATTATTCCCACCAACAATTTTGGATTACCAATGTGTATCTTCACAAACTGAGTATCCAGAAGAAGCTTATCTACTTGCTAAATGGATGACATTTGGTCAAGAAGGTTGGGAAGCTAGACTAGACTTACTTGAAGCAGATGCTGCAGCTGCAGAACTTGCTGGCGAACTTCCAGTTCACCTAGACAGATTCCCAGTGGCTGATTATCCAGGCGTTTGGGATAGAGTATTTGACCTAGTTGATGATATCGAAGGTATTAATTATACGTTAAATCGTATTGAATATTCTAAGCCTGACCTAGACAAATGGCTTCCAGGGTATAAAGATTTTTGGGCATGGGTCAATGATCCAGAAAACCCATACAACTGGACAAACCTAGTTGAAGCAGGACCAACTGCGGTACAGTCATATGCTGTACAATGGGAAAATAAAGCAAACGAACTTGTTCAAGCACAACTCGCTAGCTTAGGAAGTTAAACAAATTAATGACTGAATGGAAGAGAGGGGAAAATTTTCCCCTCTCCAATCCATTATTAATGGAGGTATCATGCAAAAATTAATCCTATTTTTTAAAAAGGGAATGACTCTGATTAAAAACTTTTTTACACATATGTCACCTAAGCGAATCACCTTAACCATTTTGGTTGGGCTTTTTGTTTTGATGATTGGCCTTTCTTTTTTTAAAAAGTCTACCATGAATGATTTTTATGATGCTTCAGATTTGATTAATGATTACGATAATACATACCTATCTCAAGCATTTAATTCAGATTTATACACTGAAGTTGTTCAAAGATATAATCAAGAAAATTTAGTTGAAACAGATGAAGAGAAAACGATTTTGACTGGTGATATGACAGGTTTTCGTATTCCGAAAACACATATTAACTATGGAGAATCGGTTCTTGACTATGAAGCAATAACGGGAGTCGACCAAGACGTATTTTTACTGACATCCATTTCTCCAGTTTCTTTCGTAAATACCAGTACTGCATCTGGTTTGTATTATCTTGCTATAGATTACCAAGAAATAGAAAATAGCATCAATAACGCTCAAATCGCGATAACTATTAATGGAGAAATCCCATTTTATGAGTCTCAAACCCTAGTTATACCGTCCAAATGGGTATTAAACTCGACTGATTTTACATTAGACCGTTATCAAAATGAAATTCAACCTAGTTCAACTAAAGTTAAAGATTGGAATCATCATAAGATTAATGATTACCGTGGAATGCACCCTGGTCTTTTTGCATTTGAACTTGAACCTGGTGATGTCATTGAAATTAATTATGTGAATGCACAATTATTAATAGGGCAAGCATATTTTGTTAGAGAAACAGATATTCCAAGTTATCAAGATTATTTACTCCAATTTCCAAATGCAAATGTAATTGATGATAGTATTACAGTATCAGCTAGAGAAATGGCGTCTCGTAATGATCCATCTATTCGTTTAAGACCAGAACAAGACCCATCAAACTTATATTACAATACACAATTTTTGAGATTGAATACAATTTTTGGTGATTCATGGCAGAACAGCGGGCAAGCAGTGACTTATGAAATAGAAACTACACAAGCTGGTTTTTACCATTTATCATTTAAATATCGCCAATATTTGATTAAAGATATGCAAGTATTCAGAAAAATCATGATCAATGGTGAAATTCCATTTGATTCATTAGAAGCATATCCATTTCCATATACAACTTCATTTATCAATCGTACGTTGGTTGATGAATCGAATGCACCTTTAAAGATTTATTTAGAAGAAGGTGTGAATACAATAACTCTAGAAGCAGTTAACTATCCATATCGTCAAACACTCGAAACCATCCAATACGTGATGAGTGAGATTCAAGGATTATCACTAGATATCAAGAGATATACAAGTGGTGGAACCGATCGTTATCGTGACTGGGATATTGAAGCGTACTTCCCAGAGGCTGCACCAAATATTCTAGGATGGGCTAATTTATTAGAAGATTCCTATGATAAACTTGTTAAATTATCTGTTGTAGATGAACCTTCTGAAGTTGGGAATTTAAAGGTTGCAGCTAACAGATTAAGAAATATTGCAGAAGATATCAATAAACTCCCAAGTTTAATGGTTCAGTTTTCTGATGGAGATTCATCAGTTAACCAAATATTAGGAAATTTAATGCAACGTTTAATGCGTTCTAATTTAGAACTTGAGCGTACCATTTTCCATGGTGATGTCAAAATTGATAAACCGTTTGAAAATATTTTTGTACGCACATGGGAAGGAACTAAACGATTGGTATTATCGTTTGTAAATAATCCATATTCTGCATCCTCAAGAAAAGATAATGAGGTTACAGTATGGGTAAACCACCCAAGACAATATATTGAAATTATGCAAGCACTCATAGATGAAAAATATGATGGTGACATGCGTATTACATTATCTCAAATGCCAGATCAAAACAAACTAGTACTAGCGAATGCGAGCGGACAAGCACCTGACGTCACGATTGGTGTAAACCACTGGTTACCTTATGATTTTGCAGTTCGTGATGCAGCTCTTGACTTGCGTCAATTTGAAGGTTATGAAGAAATCGTAACGCACTTTACGAAAGGTGCAATGATTCCTTATGTATTCGAAGAAGGAGTTTATGCACTTCCAGGAACTCAAAACTTCTGGGTTACATATTATAGAAAAGATATTTTGAATTCCATTGGAATTACTGAAATTCCTCAAACATGGGACGAAATCATTGAAATCTTACCTCTACTTCAAAGTTATGGTATGAACTATTTCGTACCGCTTGCTCAATATTCTGGACTTAAACCATTTGTTGCTACTCTACCTTTTATTTATCAATTTGGTGGGGATTTATACAGTCCTGATGGTATGCAAACAGCTATTAATAGTGAAGAAACACTCGAAGGTATCAAATTAATGAGTGAACTCTACACCCTATATAACATGCCAAAATTTGTGGCATCCTTTTACAATCACTTCAGATATGGATTACTTCCTATCGGAATATCTGATTTATCTACATACATCCTATTAGAAACTGCAGCAGCAGAACTTGATGGTTTATGGGGTATGGATCTACATCCTGGAGTCTATGATGAAGATACTGATGAAATTATTCGTTACTCAGCAGTAGGTGCTCAAGCAAATATGATTATGAGTACGACAAAATATCCTGATGAATCATGGGATTTCCTAAAATGGTGGATGTCTACAGATATTCAAAGTGAGTTTGCATTCCTACTTCAATCAACTTATGGTCAAGCATATTTCTGGAATACAGCAAATCTTGACGCATTTAGAACACTTTCAATGCCAGATGAATACAAAAATATCGTCTTAGAGCAATGGGGTTATGGATTAGAAGCTCCACGTATTCCTGGAACTTATATGGTTGAACGTGAAATCAGTAATGCATGGACTAAGATCGTATTCAATGGTGTCAATCCAAGACAAGCTTTAGATGAAGCTGTGCGTATATCAAACCGTGAAATTATTTACAAGATGGCTGAATTTGGATATACCTATAAAGGCGAGATCATTAAAGAATACACTGTTCCTAGCATCTATAACATCGACAGATGGTTAACGGAGGTAGGAAATGATTAGTAAAATGAATCGTCCGGCATGGTTTATCGTGCCTTATTGGACATTATTCTTTATCTTCGTTGTCGTACCTGTATTAGCCGCTATATTCTTATCATTTACTTATTTTAATGCAATTCAAGCACCAAAATTTATTGGTATAACTAACTATATTGAATTGATTACGATGGATACAGTATTCATGCAGTTTGTCTTATCGAATACGTTAAAGTTTGCGTTTATCGTTGGACCTGTCGGATATGTTTTATCATTCATGCTAGCTTGGATGCTATCACAAATTCCAGCAAAACCAAGAACAGTTTTCGCAATCATTTTATACTCACCATCGCTTACATTTGGTGTCGCATTAGCCTCCATGTGGCGTATCATTTTCTCTGATGACTCACAAGGGTATTTAAACAGTTTATTATTGAACTGGGGCGTTATATTAGAGCCTATCCAGTTTTTACAATCACCACAATATTTAATGACCATCATGATTGTTGTCTCCCTATGGAGCAGCATGGGTGTCGGCTTTTTAGCGATGCTTGCAGGGGTCTTAAATATCGATCAAACCTTATATGAAGCAGCTTATATGGATGGAATTAAAAATAGAGCACAAGAAATTTTTTACATTACAATTCCTTCGATGAAGCCACAAATGCTCTTCGGGGCAGTTATGGCAGTTGTTACAACCTTCCAGGCAGGAGGTATCGGTGTTGCACTCTCAGGGTCCAACCCGACACCACAGTATGCCGGTCAGCTCATCGTCAACCACATCGAAGACTTTGGTTTCATCAGATATATGATGGGTTACGCGGCAGCAATTTCAGTAGTATTATTGCTCTTGGTTTACTTCATTTCTAAGGTTACATGGCGAATTTTAGGGGAAAGGGAGTGACGATATGGCAGCCAATTCATTTCAAGGGACAAAAATAAACCCTACAAGATTTCATAAGAGTCAGGTTCCATTTTATTCATTCTTAGTACCTTTCTCTCTACTCATGTTACTTCCAATCATATTTATTGTGAATCACGCGTTTAAGCCACAAAGTGAGCTTTTCGCATACCCACCTAAATTCTTCGTCAGAAGACCTACTTTTGACAATTTCGTTGAACTCGCAAGAATTACATCAGCATCTGGTGTACCATTTTCTAGATATCTAGTTAATAGTGTATTAGTCACAGCTATTGGTGTAACACTTGCTATTTTGATTACTGCGTTATCAGCATATGGTTTATCTAAGCTTAAGTTCAAAGGCAAGAAATTCTTATTTGAGTTAAATACTTTAGCCTTAATGTTCGTTCCGATCGCAGTTCAAATTCCAAGATACTTAATTATTGCACAATCCGGTTTAATCGATTCTTATATGGCGCATATCTTACCAGTTATTGTCATGCCTGTCGCAATGTTTTTGATTAAACAGTTTATCGATCAAACGCCAAACGAATTGATTGAGAGTGCGAAAATTGATGGAGCATCCGAGATGGAAATATTCTTTAAAATCATTATGCCAATTATCGCACCAGCTATCGCAACCGTTGGTATTCTAGCTTTTCAAGCGATCTGGAATGATGTATCAACATCCGTTTTATATATCAATGACGAATCAAAACGAACACTCGCATTTTACATGATGAGCTTAACATCAGCTCAAGGAAATACAGTTGCTGGACAGGGATTGGCAGCAGCTGGTGGATTACTGATGTTTATTCCAAATCTGATTTTATTTATTGTGCTACAAAGTAAGGTTATGAACACAATGGCACATTCGGGTATCAAATAATGAAAAAACTATTTATATTATTATTTATCTTTGTATTAGCACTCACTCCATCCCTAAAATTGAGTGCCAATGGATTACCTTATTCAACATTTACTTACTCAAGCTCTCAGGGTAGAATTGTACCTACTCAGGATGCTTATTTACCATTATCGATTTCCTATAATTTAGGAGGACTTACTTTAAAGGACCCTTCTGATATAACAATTGATGATGATGATAATGTCTATATTGCAGATACTGGTAATGCAAGAATTGTTAAATATTCTCTTAGAACAGACGTAGTTTCTGTCATTGGTGAAGGATTATTAAATCAACCAACAGGAGTTCATGTTGGTTTTGATGGATCTTTATATGTAGCTGATTTTGGATCGAAAAAAGCATATCAGTTTATATATGATGTAGCTCTAGATTTATACAATGAAGGAGCAGTTTACGAAAAACCAACCAATACACCTTTCTTTACTGAAGGGGATGCATTTGACCCAACCAAGATTATTACAGATAGAGGAAACAACGTCTATATTTTACTTGCGGGTAATATCAATGGTTTAGCAGAATATGAAAACAACGGAAATTTCTTTGGATTCTTTGGTGGTAATCAAATCCCTAACACTTGGGATAATGTCTTAAAATCCATTCTATTTGATGAAGAACAAAGAAGACAATGGTTTAAAATGATTCCTAAACCTGTTTATAACATTGCTATAGACCACGATGGATTGATACTTACAACTACAAAAGGTGATGAGGGGTATCTAAAACTCAATATCGCAAACTTTGTCTACAATCGCTCTGTATGGGGTTTTGAAACAACAGAAGATATCTTTGTAGGTCCTTATAACACCATTTTCTCGATTGAATCTGGTGGCTATATCGTAGAATACGGTCCAGATGGATCTGTACTTTTCATCTTTGCTGGTCTTGATCAAAACGGACAAAAAGGTTTGTTTAAATCACCTTCTGGAATCGCTGTCGATTCCAAGAGTAATATTTATGCGATCGATAAATCAACATCATCTCTTCAAGTCTTTATTCCAACAGAATTCGCGAATTTAGTTCATTTCGCAATTGATTTATATCAAGAAGGTAAATACTCTGAATCCTTAGAACCTTGGCAAGAAGTGCTTCAAATGAATGCACTCTTTGACTTAGCAAATAAAGGTATAGGGGATGCTTATTACGCAGACCTAGACTATGAAGCAGCGATGGAATATTACCAAGTTGCAAGAGATCAAGAAGGTTATTCAAATGCTTTCTGGGAAGTCAGAAATACTGCACTACTTGACAGTGGTGAAGTGATTATATTCTTCTTGCTTGGTGTAATTCTTCTTTACTTTATTAACAGATTTGTTCATTTTATGGATTATGTTAGAAAACCATTTAAGAAACTAAAAGTTTATTTATCACAATTCAAACTTTATCAAGAGCTCATCTTCCCATTCTATATTATTAAACATCCTGGTGATGGATATTATGGAATTAAGAGAGAAGCGAAAGGTTCAAACCTATCGGCAACTATTTACCTCTTGTTATTCTTTACAGCATACATTTATTGGATATTTGAAACCAGTTTCTTATTTAACAACTACATACCTGCAGAAATCAATATGTTCCAACAAATGACTACGATCTTTGTACCATTCTTCTTGTGGGTTATCGCTAACTATTTAGTATGTAGTATTCGTGATGGTGAAGGTAAATTCTCAGATGTATACCAAGCAACAGCTTATACACTGTTACCGATGATTATTACACTTCCTATCTTAACTGTTATTTCAAATGGATTATCATTTAATGAAGCATTTATATATTCAACCATTATGTTTATTGGACTGTTTATCACAGGTTTATACATGATCATTATGGTTAAAGAAATTCATTATTATGATATGAAGCCAACAATTTCAAATATCTTAATCAGTATTTTTACGGCAATTATGATTTTAGCTGTTCTTTTCATTGTGTATCTATTACTAAACGAAGTATACGTCTTAATTTCAGACGTGATAAGGGAGTTGATTATCCGTGGCTAAAATAATGAAATATGTAGTCGTTTTGATGTTATTCTTTATGTTTACGCTAGGAATTGCTTACGCTGCAACTTCTAAATATGAAATCATTAGTGATATTGAAGAAGTTGAAAACTATCCTTATATTAACCAACTATTACTAGAAAGTTCTAGATATACTCAAAGTGATGCTGTATCACCAGAAAAACTTTTAGATTATCAAACCAATTACACATTACTTTATACTCCAGAAGAATTAGATGATTTAGGATTTGAACTGATGTTTAGTACACCTGAATTAGAAGTCTATTTTGAATTAGATTCATTCTCCCTAATGGTAAAAAATATTGAAACCGGATATTTTTGGTCAAGTAGACCAGAATTCCAAGGAACATCAGGTGAAAGAGAAGATAATACGTTAAACAGAAACCAAATGAATTCTGGTTTATGGGTAGAATATGGTAGACAAAATAACGTATCTTCGTCAACAATTCAAACACAATCCATTTATACATTAGCGGATGTATCTTATCAAAATAATGGAGCTATTACAGAAACAGAACCTGATCATTTAAGACCTTATATGCTAGAAGCTGGTAGTTATAATTACCGCAGAGTAGCAAATAAGATTGTATCTGAAACAGCATCCTCATTTAGAGTTAATGTCGATATCAAAGAAATCGATATTAGTTTTGATGTCGAAATTAGTTTAGTGGATGGTGCAATTGAAGTTTATATTCCAATGGATTCTTTAGCTGAAACAGGAGAAATATATCGCTTATTAGGCATTCAAGTATTCCCATACTTTGGTGCGGCAAGAGAAGATAAAATTCCTGGTTATATCGTTATTCCTGATGGAGTTGGTGCTTTAGTTAGAACCAATCAACGTTATAACACTTATTTCCAATCAAGATTTTATGGTTCTGATATTGGTTATGCTACACAAACGATACCTAATCTATCAATTCCTATTTATGGTATGGTCCATGAACCCAATGGAAATGCATTCTATGCTAATATTTTAGAAGGTGCTGAAAATACCCAGTTATTATCAACTTTCTGGGGTAGTGGAACAAGATACCATCGTATCGGAACAAGATATAATGTTAGACAAATTTATAGAAATATCATTAATAAAGCTGGAGATGGTAGTGATACGATATCTACTGATTTCACCAGTCAAGATTTTAGAGTTCAGTTTAATTTCTTATCAAACAGCGAAGCATCTTATGTTGGTATTGCTAAAGATTATAGAGATCACTTAATTGACGAGGGAGTTTTAACTGATAACGAAAAAGTTGTCGATGGAAATATTCCAATTCAATTGGGATATATTATGAGTGATCAAGAACCGTCATTTATTGGAACAACTCGTGTAACGATGACGACTGCGAATCAAATTCAAGATGCTTATAAAATGTTTGTTACTGAAGGTATAGAAAATCAACAGGTGACACTGATGGGTTATTCAAGAGATGGATTTTTGAGAACGAATCCATATCGTACGAATTCCTGGGATAAAAAAGACATTCAAAAACTTTCTGAACATGTGACATCTGATGGGAATGATATTTATTTAGCAAATGATTATGTCATATCATCAAACCAATCTAGTCGTGTTTCTTACAACCGTGACGTTGCTAGAGCGTTGAACAGATTAAAGATGGTTAGAAATACAAGAAATTTAAATGGTCAATTGACTGAAATCTATTTCTTATATCCTGCAGAAAGTTTTAAGATGGCTAAGGATGATTTAAGTTTTATCGATGAAATGGGCGTATCTGGATTATCAATGAGTAATTTAGGTAGAACTTTATTTAGCTATTACGATTCTGGTAATTATGAAAGAAGTTCAAGTGTTTCCTATTATCAAGATATAGCAGCCTTATATGATAATTTATTGTTATCGATGCCAAATGTTTATATGTATTCATATCTAGATGGATATTTAGATATGCAGATTACCAATAGTCAATATGATTATTACACGGATTTAGTTCCTATATTACCAATTGTATTAAAGGGTAGTGTCTCTTATTACACTCCATATTTAAATTTCAATGCACTTGCAGAAGATAGATTCTTAACGATGGTTGATTTCGCAATTAATCCGAGTTATGTTTTGACTCATGAAAGAACATATGAAATGCGTTATACTCCATCCAGTGTATTTTATACAACAACACTCGAGAATTATGAAGAAGAAGTTGTAGAAGCTTATCATTACGTAAATGACGCATTAAAACATGTGACAAACGCTTATATTGTAAATCGAGAAGTATATCAAACAGGTCTAGTTGGAGTTACATATTCCAATGGAGTAATTATTTATATCAATTACAACTACACATCTAGACTTATATCAGGAGAAACTGTACTTGCTAGAAGCTATAAGGTGGTGACATTATGAGAAAAATAATAGATGCCATTAAAGCTTTCATTCAAAAGATTACAAAACCAGTATTTGAATTGTTTAGAAAGATCATGAGTTCAATTCACTCATTTTTGGTTAAAGTATTTAAACCTGTTGGTAAATTTTATCGTGGAAAAGTGCGTCCTGTCTTAGGAAAAATAGGTCATGCAATGACACATAACTTTATCATTCGAAGAGAATTAAACCAATTATACTTGTTCTCATCTGCCAAAATTAAAGTTACAAGAAGAAGAAGAGAAAGCTATTATGGTTATATGTTTATCATGCTTTGGTTAATTGGTTATTTGGTTTTTACATTATATCCGATGTTTTATTCTCTCTATCTAAGCTTTCATACCGCTTATTACAACTTAGAAACAGGAATTGTAACCACTTGGGTTGGGTTTAATAACTATTTAAACGTTTTTAGAAGTCAAGTCTTACTTCCATTATTTGGCACTTATTTAGGTAGAATGGTATTATCTGTACCTTTAGTTGTAGTTTTTTCGATTATGATTGCAGTTTTAATTAATAATCCAATTAAACTAAAAGGAGTTTGGAGAACTATATTTTTCTTACCCGTGGTGATAGCAACAGGACCAGTAATTGCAGAATTATCCAATCAAGATGCTACATCACTACCATCACTTCAAGATAGCCCAGCATTGACTTATATTACTGAAAACCTTGGACCATGGTTAGCAAATCCTTTAGAATCACTGTTGACTTCTATGTTACTTGTATTATGGTACGCAGGGATTCCTATCTTAATTTTCTTAGCAGGTCTTCAAAAGATTGATTCATCAATTTACGAAGCAGCTTCAATTGATGGTGCTTCACCTTGGGATCGTTTTTGGAAAATTACATTACCATCGATTAGTCCATTAATTAGTGTTGCAGTCATTTATATCGTTGTTTCTATGTCATTATTTGTAGAAGCAGGAGGTATTCTTGATCTAGCAAGAACTCACATGCTTGTCGGAGCTCCTGACTCTGCCTTTTGGTTTGGTTATGGCTACGCTGCAGCAATCGCTTGGATTTATTTCTTCTTGATGGTTATCTTAATGAGTATTTTTGTGGGTGTGTTAAACATCCATAGAAAGGAGAAATAAGCCATGAAAAATATTGATAGAAATCTATTTAAAATCAAGGCTAAACGCTTTCTCCTAGGGATGAACTTCACAGATGGCTTTATCTATAAAATCGTTATATACACGCTTTTAATAAGTTTTAGCTATATATACTTGTATCCTGTCTTATTTATGTTAGTCAATAGCTTTATGAGCGTTGATGATTTGATCAATCCAGGGATTAAATGGATTCCTACAACTCTCCAATATTCAAATTATGAGAGAGCGATGGCTGTTCTTCAAATTCCTGATGCTATCTTCGGTACTGTAAGTTATGTTTTAAAGGTTAGCTTATCGGTTACCATTTCATCAGCAATTATTGGATATGGATTCGCTAAGTATAATTTCCCTTTAAAGAAGATTATGTTCGCATTAATGTTAGCAACATTTATTCTACCTTCTCAAGTTACAATGGTAGCGAATATGTTAATCTTTAAGAATTTAGGATTAATGAGTACACAAAATGCGATGATCTTACCTGCTATATTTGGTCAGGGGATTAATGCAGCAATTTATATTTTAATTTTCTATCAATTCTTCAAAACAATTCCAGGTGTCTTAATGGAATCTGCTGAAATTGATGGAGCATCACAAACCGGAATTTTCTTGAAAATTGCGATACCACTTGCAATACCATCATTTATTATTGTTTTCTTATTCTCATTTGTTTGGTATTGGAATGAAACATTTGTTACAGCATTATATGTTGGTGGACAAGTGACACTTCCATTGAAACTCCAAGCATTTAGAGCAAGCTATAACACGTTATTCCCTCCTGGATCCCCAGGTTCAGAGCTTAATGAAGCAATTTTACTTGCTGGAAATATGATCACTATATTACCATTACTCGTTTTATATTTTATCGCACAAAGATATTTCACAGAAAGTATTGACCGTACTGGTATTACTGGTGAATAAGGAGGCTTTATGAAGAAATTAATTATACTTGTTTTATTACTGTTTGTCATGGTTGGTTGTGAAACAGCAAATCCAACCGTACCAACAGAACCTATAGAAACTGTTATACCATCTGTACCCAATGGACTTCAAGCATTGACCGCAACTGAAGATTGTGCAGTACCTTCACTTGAAGGTGGATGGGTATGTATCTGGGCGGATGAGTTTGAAGGCGATAGTGTTGATGAGACCAAATGGAACTTCGAAGAAGGAGCATTTGGTGGTGGAAACCAAGAAGTTCAATACTATTCTAGAAATAATGCCGAAGTTGTAGATTCTAAATTAATTATTACTGCTCATAAAGAAACGATGGGTGGAAGAGATTACACATCAGCGAGATTGACAACTAAGTATAAAGGAACTTTCAAATATGTAAGAATTGTAGTTTCTGCTAAAATGCCTACAGGTCGAGGTACATGGCCAGCAATTTGGATGATGCCTTTAATGAGTGTTTATGGTGGATGGCCAAGAAGTGGTGAAATTGATATCATGGAATATGTTGGCTATGATGAAAACCGTATTCACTCAACCATTCATACAGAGAAATTTAATCATAACTTAGGTACTCAAATTGGTTATTCCAGATTATATGAAGATGTTGAAACCAGTTTTAAAGAATATGAAATGATTTGGACTCCAGGAAGTATTACAACGTACGTGGATGGAGATCAATTGGGTGTATTTGCCTATGTTCCGCATTTTAATCAAGAGGTTCCTTATAATCAAGCATTTCCTTTTGATCAGGAGTTCTTCTTAATCCTAAATCTAGCAATTGGTGGAACTTGGGGCGGCGCTGAAGGTATTGATACTACCATTTTTCCAACAGCTATGGAAGTGGATTATGTTAGAGTTTATAAACAAGATTACGCTTTAACTGATGTTGATGCACCTTCTAAACCAATAAATGTGCAACTTGCTCAATTAAAAAATACATTATTTTGGAATAAGTCAGAAGATGACTATGGCGTTGAAGAATACGCAGTTTATTTAGATGGAGCATTTCATAAATATGCATCACTGAATCAAATTACGTTAAAAGGATTAACCGTAGGTCAATCCTATCAAGTTCAAATCCAGGCGGTCGATTTTGTTGGTCGTGTTTCAGAAATGAGCGACACGATGTCATTCACTTTTTCTGGGTAATACAAATCAACGCAGATATGTATGCAATATCATATCTGCGGTTTTTTTTCTTCAAAAATAATTATTTCTTCTAATGATTTAACTTTCATTATTACTTCTTTTCGGTTATAATATAGGTGCTGATATACTAGTTTACCATAACTGAAAATTTCTCCTTTTATTGAAATTTTTAGTGGTGGACCAAGAATCAGTAAGCCTTGATGACTTAATCCCCCCCATGTCATCAGGGCTCTTTTATTTAAAAAAAGCATTTGATTTCAATCATGAAATTGTGTGATATAATAAAGACATAATAGACTATACATCATGATGAAAGGATTTCCAAAAAAATTATTGGATAGGTGAAGATATGCAAAAAATCTTAATCGTTGAAGACAATGTACTAATAAGTCGAAGCATTGAATCTAAACTCAAAGAAGAAATGTTTGAAGTTAAAGCCGTATTCAACGGTGAAGACGCAATCAATCAATTCAATTCAATCAAGTATGATGCCGTATTACTTGACTTGATGTTACCTATTAAAAGTGGAGAAGAAGTTTTAAAGCATATACGCTCTAAAGGTGATGTACCTGTTATTATTATTTCAACGAAAGACACTGATGTTGAAAAAGCAGTGAATTTAGGGCTTGGAGCGGATGACTACCTTGCTAAACCTTTTTCAATGCTTGAGCTTGTAGCAAGAGTTAAAGCGGTTCTTCGTAGATCTCAGAAATCATTAGAAAAAGATACAAAGACTAAATATGAAGTTAGTAATATTGAAGTGAATTTGAGTAATTTCGAGGTTAAGAAAAAAGGGGTTGTTGTTGATCTAACTCTAAAAGAATTTGAGATACTTAAGCTACTTTTAACACATCCAGAACAAACTTTTTCGAAACAGCAAATGTATCGAACAGTTTGGGGAGAAGAGTATTATTACAATGATAATGTCATTAACGTTCATATTAGACGACTAAGAGAAAAAATAGAAGATGACCCTTCAAGTCCGAAGATTGTAATTACAATGTGGGGATTTGGGTATAAACTTGGAGATTTTAGTTAATATATTGAAGAGCACTTAGGTGTTCTTTTTTTCTTAATATATTCTTAAGAAATAAAAAACTAATTTGATAGAATCTTTTGATAAAATATCCAAGTAGATTGGAGGGGGAATTAATATGGATGCATTAACCATTCCATGGGCGTTTTATATGAAATATGAAAAAAACAAAAAAGAGATGACAATCTTCTTTTCTAATCGAATGAAGCAAATGATGGAATTATCTTTGGATTCTATGTCCTTTTCAGAAGATGATTTAAAAGAATTTATTCATAAATATGATCAAAGAAAACTTGATTACTTTTCAAATCAAAAAATTAACGGACCTTTTAATATTGTTTGGCATATTGAAATGCTCTTGTTCAAGAACACGAAAACCTCTTTTTCTAAGTAATCTAGCACCATATGCTGCACCATCACCGGAGTACATCATTTGCGTGCAAAAAACAAATCCTCTTTTATCCGTACGAA
>CAKMKF010000041.1 GCA_927439925.1 uncultured Acholeplasmataceae bacterium
G
The DNA here is from genome assembly GCA_927439925.1 of uncultured Acholeplasmataceae bacterium. Taxonomy (GTDB): domain Bacteria; phylum Bacillota_I; class Bacilli_A; order Acholeplasmatales; family Acholeplasmataceae; genus Peloplasma. The sequence goes on from CAKMKF010000041.1 coordinate 2, forward strand.
GCTAAAACCGACCAAGAAGGACGCGCATTATTAAGTCAACTTGGTATGCCGTTTAAGAAGTAAGGAGGCGTATTATGGCAAAGAAATCATTAATAGTTAAAAATGAAGAACGCAAGGTAATTGTTGAACGCTACCGTGAAATCAGATTAGAGTTAAAGGAAAAAGGTGACTACCTAGCTTTACAAAAGCTACCTAGAAATGCTTCTCCAACTCGTGTTAGAAATCGCGATTCAATCGATGGTCGCCCACGTGGCTATATGCGCAAGTTTGGCTTGTCGAGACTGACGTTTCGTGATTTAGCACATAAGGGACAAATTCCTGGTGTTAAAAAAGCAAGCTGGTAATTAGGAGGAAAAACACATGGTTATGACTGATCCAATCGCGGATATGCTTACGCGTATTCGTAACGCAAATAAAATGCGTCATGAGAAAGTAGAAATGCCTAATTCCAGATTAAAGGCTGATATTCTAGCAGTACTTAAAAAGGAAGGTTTCATCGTTGACTACTCAGTAGTTAAAGAAGGGCCACAAGGCAAAATTGTTGTTACCTTGAAGTACACGAAGACTAAAGAACGTGTAATTAAAGGTTTAAAGCGGATATCGAAACCAGGACTTCGTGTTTATGCTGCAGTAGAAAATATACCTAAGGTGTTAAATGGACTAGGCGTTGCGCTTATCTCTACATCTAAGGGAATTATGACTGATCGTGAAGCACGTCTAGCTCAAGTTGGCGGCGAAGTGCTCGCCTACGTATGGTAATAAGGAGGAAATTATGTCACGTATAGGAAATAAAGTGATTCAAGTTCCTGCTGGCGTTACTGTAACGTTAAGCCCAGAAAACTACGCAGTAGTTAAAGGCCCAAAAGGTCAACTTGAATTCCAATTCAATCAACTTTTAGACATCAAAATGGAAGGTGCAGATATTAAAATCTCACGTCCAGATGATGCAATATTTTCAAGAAAAATCCACGGAACTACACGTGCCTTGTTAGCTAACATGGTTACTGGAGTATCTACAGGATTTAAAAAGCAATTAGAAATTCGCGGTGTTGGTTATAGAGCAAACCTCCAAGGCAACGTCGTGAACTTAAGTATGGGGTATTCACACCCAGTTGAACTAGAGATTCCAGCAGGACTCACTGTCACCATTCCGAAAAACACAGATATTATCATTGAAGGCGCAGACAAACAAGTCGTAGGCGAATTCGCTGCTAAAATTAGAAGTGTTAGAAAACCTGAACCATATCTTGGAAAAGGCATTCGTTATGTTGATGAGTATGTTCCACGTAAAGCTGGAAAGACTGCTAAGTAAGGGAGGACATCACGATGATTAAGAAAATATCTAAGAATGTCACAAGACAAAAGCGTCATCTACGTATCCGTAAGATTGTAGAAGGAACTGCAGAACGTCCAAGACTTTCTGTATACCGTTCAAACACTGCGATTTATGTACAAATTATTGACGACTTAAAACAAACAACACTTATCAGTGCTCGTAGTCAAGAAACAGGTCTTAAGGGTTCGAACGTTGAATCAGCTAAGGCAGTTGGTAAACTAATCGCCGAAAAGGCGCTTGCTAAAGGTGTAACATCAGTAGTGTTTGACAGAAGTGGTTATTTATACCATGGACGTGTTAAAGCATTAGCTGAAGCTGCACGTGAAGCAGGGTTAAAATTCTAAGGAGGAGACAGACATGGCTAGAGAAAGATACAATCAAGAAGAGCAACAAGACAATCAATTCGAAGAACGTGTTGTTTCGATCAACCGTGTAACGAAAGTTGTTAAGGGTGGTCGTCGTTTCCGTTTTGCTGCCTTAGTGGTCATTGGAAACAAGCAAGGTCAAATTGGTTTTGGAACAGGTAAAGCAGCTGAAGTTCCAGATGCAATTAAGAAGGCTGTCGAAGATGCGAAAACAAATATGATTAATGTTCCTATCGTAGGAACTACTATTCCTCATGCAATTACAGGAAACTATGGAGCAGGTAAAGTATTCCTTAAACCAGCTTCAGAAGGTACTGGAGTCATCGCTGGTGGGGCGGTTCGTGCTGTATTCGAGCTTGCTGGCATTAATGATATCCTTTCTAAATGCATAGGTTCAAGAACACCAATCAACATGGTACGCGCTACATTTGCAGGTCTTAAGGAATTAAGAACTGCTGAACAAGTTGCTGCCCTTCGCGGTGTAGATGTTGCGGAGTTGGTATAATGAAACTACAAGTCACATTAAAGAAAAGTTTGATTGGACGCAAGCCTAATCAAGTAAAAACAGCACATGCACTCGGATTAAAAAAGATTCACCAAGTAGTTGTTAAAGAGTCTAATGAAGCCATTGATGGCATGATTCTTACTATATCACACTTGGTTGATGTAAAAGAAGTAGAGTAGGAGGAAACACCAATGTTAAACGAACTAAAACCCGTAGAAGGTGCTCGCAAAAGCCGTAAGCGTTTAGGCAGAGGACCTGGAAGTGGTACCGGTAAAACAGCTGGTAAAGGAACCAAAGGTCAACTTTCTCGCTCTGGTGGCGGACCTCGCCCAGGATTTGAAGGCGGTCAGCTTCCATTCTTCCAAAGACTTCCAAAAAGAGGCTTTAAGAACGTAAACCGTAAGGAATACGCAGTCGTGAATCTTGCAGATTTAAATCTGTTTGCTGACGGCGAAGTTGTAACTCCAGAAGCATTAATCGCTAGAAATATTTTAAAGAAACTTAAATCAGGCGTTAAAGTACTAGCTAATGGAACTTTAGAGAAAAAACTAACGGTTAAAGCGAATGTTTTCTCAAAGGCTGCTGAAGCAGCAATCGTACAAGCCGGTGGAACAGTAGAGGTGATCTAAAGTGTGGTTGCGTATAAAAAGAATTCTAAGTAACAAAACCGTAATGCTACGTTTAGCATTTACGTTAGGTATCCTGTTAGTCATTAGAATTGCAAGTCATATAACAGTCCCACTTTTTGATACTCGTGCTATTACTGCATTTATGGCATCTAGCGGTAGCTTTGTCGCAATCCTAAATAACTTCTCAGGACAAGCTCTCGAAAGATTCTCTATTATGGCACTTGGTATTTCGCCTTACATTACTGCATCTATTGCAATACAATTATTACAAATGGTTGTGCCATCGTTTAAAGAATTAAGTGAACAAGGTGAATCCGGAAAATCTAAGCTAAATCAAATTACAAGATATCTTGCAATTGCATTAGCATTTATTCAAGGGTTTGCATTAATCATTGGTATTTCTACAAACGGTAGTGTTTTGATTCCAAGCTTAGAAGCTTCAGCTGTTGAAAACTATAGATATTTCTTCTATGTTTACATGGCACTTGTTATGACAGGTGGAACAGCATTGACTATTTGGCTAGCAGATCTTATCACTAAAAAAGGTGTAGGAAACGGAACATCCATGTTAATTGTTGCAGGGATTGTTACCAGCTTACCAACCATGTGGACTACTTTATGGACAAAATACATCACTAACGGTGGTGGTGGATGGGATATCGTGTTCTTCATACTAATCATGTCTTTATACTTTGGAATTCTCCTTGGTGTAGTATACATGCAAATTGCAGTACGTAAGATTCCAGTCCAATACGCTAACCGTCAAGGTAAGTCAGATTCAAACATTCCAATGAAGATTAACAGTGCAGGGGTTATTCCAGTCATCTTCGCTCAAACTATCCTAAGTATTCCACTCACTGTAGTCGGTTTTGCAGGAAGTAGCACGACAGGTATATCAGGTTGGTTAAACTCGATATTTAACTATCAACAGCCAATCGGATTTATCCTCTATGTATTGCTTATTGTCGTATTCTCATTCTTCTATTCATTCTTAACGATCAACCCAGAGAAGATTGCAGATAATCTGTCTAAATCTAATGCATATGTACCAGGTATTAGACCAGGTCAAGAAACAAAAGACTTTGTAGCAAAACTCTTGTTCAAGATTACTGTTATTGGTACAGTGTATCTAGTTATTTTGGCAGTATTACCAGTATTGACTTCCATCGTTTTCGGTTTCACTGGAACTGAAGCACAGGCAATCACTCTTGGCGGTACTTCCTTGCTGATTATTGTTGGGGTTGCAATAGAAACGACACAACAGGTAGAAACAGACGCAAGTCAAACAGAATATAGCGGCATCTTTAAATAATCGGAGGATAAAAAATGCGAATCATTCTATTGGGACCTCCTGGAGCAGGTAAGGGAACAGAAGCGGAATTGTTAGTGAAGCATTATCATATTCCTCATATTTCAACAGGTAACATATTTAGGGCATTGTATAAAGACAATACAACTGTTGGGAAAATAGCTAAAGAATATATTGATCGAGGACAACTTGTCCCAGATGATATCACAAATGAAATTGTTAGAAACCGTTTGAATCATGCCGATGCAAAGAAAGGATTCCTATTTGATGGGTATCCAAGAAATGTTGATCAGGCAGCATGGTTTGATGAACTATTAATTCAAAAAGAATGGAAGTTAGATGCAGTGATTAATATCTATGTGCCTGATGAAGTTCTTATTGAGCGAATTAGTGGTCGCAGAGTGTGCGAAACATGCGGTGCAGTTTATCACGTCACAAACAAGAAGCCAAATGTTGAAGGCATATGTGATGTTGATAACGGTAAGCTCATTCAAAGAGCTGATGATATGGAAGAGACTGTTCAAAGAAGACTTCGTGTCTACAATGAACAAACAGAACCAGTCATTGGTTATTATCAAAGTAAAGGTGCTATTGTTATGATTGATGGAACACAATCAATCAAAGAAGTAGATACCGCTATTAAGAAAGTATTAGGTGAGATGAATTGATTCAAATCAAATCAAAACGCGAAATCGAGTTGATGCGTGAAGCCGGTCGCATCTTAGATGATTAACCCTGAATTTTTATAATATCCGATAACTGGCTTAGTTTGATCATAGTAGATTTTTAATCTTCTAAGAACCGTTTCTTACTGTCATCGTCTCTTTGGATCAATTTCCCACCACACTTATCACATACACCTTCTACTTGA
>CAKMKF010000042.1 GCA_927439925.1 uncultured Acholeplasmataceae bacterium
TTATATATTTTTTTATTGCTTGATTTAATACTTAACCCTTTATCGAAAATGATACCTTTTCCATCGGAATCGATAGATATTACAGGTTTTAAATTCATAATCTTTCCTGCAATACCAGTAACTTTTGAAACTCTACCTGAACGAACCATATATTTCAAGGTCTTCACACTCACTAAAATCTTCGTTTGTTCTCTAAGTTTTTCGACTTCAGCAATGACTTCATCATATGATTTTCCTGCCTTAATTAGTTCAGCAGTTTTTAGAACGAGTAAACCTTCAGCTCCTGAATTCTGTTTCGTATTAATGACATGAATCTTAGCATCACTAAACTTAGATGCTGCTTCACTAAATGCTTGAAAAGTTCCACTCATTTCTTTAGATACCGTTAAGACGACAATTTCTTTATAGTATGTAGTTAAAAATGAGAAGAAGTTCTCTAAACTTTTCGCATTTGGCTGACTAGATGTTGGATAAACCTTTAATGAATCCATCATGCCATAGAAACGTTCGCTTCGAATCGTAACTTTATCATAGTAGGTTGTGTCATTAATTAAAAGACTAATCGGAAATTGATGAATTTGATACTGATCAATAAATTCATCTGGTAAATCCGCGATTGAATCGGTAACAATAGCAATAGGATATTTTCGATGATTTGCTGCTTCAAATTGACGCTTCATATCATCTACTTTTTGTTCGCTAATTCTAGACATACTTGCTAAATATGCAAACACTTCATCTGGATGATCGGTATGTATATGAACTCTAGCAGTTCTTTCGCTTCCAGCAACTACCAATGAATCCCCGTGCTGTTGAAGTTCTTTTTTCATTAACTCTAAATCTAGGTTTGTTCCTCTAAGTAATGCTTCAGTACAGTATCTATGAAGTGAATCTTCTAAATGCTCAACATGAAGTTCATTGATATTTTCCACTTCAGTATGTATTTCGACATCTTCACCTTTAAGCGCTTTAACAAAGCCTTCAATGAAGTGTACGAAACCTTTAGCTCCAGCATCAACGACCTTATTTTCTTTTAGAACTGCAAGTTTTTCTGGTGTTCTCGCTAACTCTTCTTTAGCAGATTCAAAGGCATGATTGAGTAAATCTAAAAAATTAGATGCCGCATTTTTAAATTCACGAAGTGCATTTGCCCATGTGCGCATTACAGTAATCATTGTGCCTTCAACTGGTTTTGAAATGGACTGATATGCATAATCCGCTGCATTTGTAGCATTCTCTACAAAAGTATCAGTATCTAGTGTATTTTGCTTAACACCTTTTGAAAATCCATGAATGTATTGCGCGAAAATAATCCCAGAGTTACCTCTAGCACCTATGATTGCTGCATCAGCAATCGATTGAATGGTTTCCTCGCTCGTTTCACCTAAAATAGAACGTTCTATAATACTCGTCATCATGGATGCGAGATTACTACCAGTATCACCGTCAGGTACTGGAAACACATTAATGGCATTCAAACTGTTTTTTTCTTGAATCACATTTTTAGCACCAATTATAAATGATTTATATATTAATTCATTTGTTAAAACAGATGTAGTCATATTTTAATTCTCCTCTAAAATATAAGTTTGTATACTAAGTAAGACAAAGTGCTTGTTGAAGCACCTAGGAATGTTCCCCAAATTAAATCGATAATAGTAATCTGAATTGGCCAACCTTTTAATGTAGCAAGATTTGTTAAATCGTAGGTAGCATAAGTAATGAAACCAAAGAATGCTCCAAGAAGTAGTGCTTTCACCCATGATCCAGCATCAACTGCTGGCATTAAGACAAAGACTACCAACCCACCGATAAATAAAAGATAGAATAGGATAGCTGCAAACCAATTGACATCTGGCTTTAATAATTCCCCAATATATCGTTGATATACATTTTTAGCAACAATGCCTAACCAAAATAAATCAATCGCAAAAAAGATAATAAACGAAATCCCATAAAGCTTCAAAAACAGTAGCATAATAATCCTCCTTTATTTATACATATTATATCATTTTTACTTAAGTATTTCTATTTTGCTAACTTATGAACATGCATCATGCATTACTTTATATTTAATTCTTATATAAAAGTCTCTATGTTTCAATATAATGAGTTAACATGTTATAATTAATTTAGAAAATTACCTTTTAGGAGGGTATTTATGATTTTAATTAGACATAATAATGAAGGAAACTTAAAGCCATATTTTTATTTTGCTTTAGAAGAATATGTTTTAACAAAACTACTTAAAAATGATGAAACATATTTCTTTACCTGGGAGATCCATGGTGTTGTTATTGGAAAAAACCAAGTGATAGAAAATGAAGTTAATTTAGGATTTCTACGAGAAAACAATATTGATGTATATCGAAGACCTACTGGTGGTGGTTGTGTTTATGCAGACCATCGAAATACAATGTTTTCTATAGTCACCAAAAGAACGAACAAAGAATTCACTTTTAAGACATATTTATCTAAAATTATTGATTCAATGAAGATATTAAATATAAATATTGAATTTTCAGGTAGAAATGATCTCTTATATGAAGGAAAGAAAATATCTGGGAATGCTTTTTTGCAAAATAAGTATGGCATGTTAATGCACGGGACTTTCTTATATGATTGTGATCTTGAGACTATGGTAAGAGCAATCTCACCAAGTGATGAAAAGTTGGTCTCGAAAGGTATTGATTCGGTAAGATCTCGAGTAACCAATCTAAAACCGTATTTAAATGGACTTTCTCAGGAGCAGCTGATTAAGCATTTTGAAAACACATTGACCAATCAAACCTATAAATTAAGTGATGAAGAAATAAAAGAAATCCATGAATTATCTAAAAAGTATGAGTCGAAGGATTGGATTTATAAAAAACAACCAGCCTATACAAAAGTTCTTAAGAAAAGAATTTCTGGTGGACTATTTGAAATCAAACTCGATTTAGCAGATGGTATTATCAAAAATCTAGCGATTCAAGGCGATTTTTTTGATAAGAAACAACTACTAGATTTTGAAGAAAAATTTATTGATTTACCTTATGACAAAAAGAACATAACCCAATTATTAAGCCAAAACCTTATTGAAGAATACATATTAGATGCGAAGACAGAAGACTTCCAAAACTTATTATTTGAAGGTATTTTAGGAGAATAAAGCAAAATATTATAAATATTTGATAAATACGCTTGAAAAGCATACGATTAATTGACTAGTATTTTAATTATTTGTTAAAATAGAATAGAAGGCGAAAGGTGGTATTGCCATGAAAGAAAAGAAAAACAAGAACCAATCTATCGAAAATGAAGATTTTATTGAAGATGAATTGACAGAAGAACCAAAAGGCAAGAAAGTCAAAGCTGAGAAAATTAAAGAGCCAGTAGAAAAGAAACCTGTTAAAATAAAAAATCGTTCTAAATACACATCTAAGTATTTCAAAAAATTCTCTGGTCGTGCAGAGGATTCTTATGATGATATGCTTCATGAAGACTACAAGCATGTTATCAATCGCGCACACCAATTATCATCTATTAAGGAATCTGATTATGAATCTTTGATCGTCATTACTGTTCCTGATGCATTCGATCATAAAGGAAAAGTAAGCTACCGCTTAGATAAAAAACCTGATGGTGGATATACTCTTTTATATGATCAAGCATTGGTGACTGTATTATTCTTTGGTGCTGACTCACTTTTCTATCATCAAGCCAATGTAGACCATAGAAATGGACATATTGCATTCGATGTTGCAGGAGAGTTTAATTATTTCGATGTCGTTCATATGGAAACTTCCTTAAAATATGATAATAATGATCATCCGAAATATATTATGCTTGACCTTGAAGTTGGCTTAGCTGATGGAACAATCGTTCCATTCCATCTAAGAAACCACCACATTCATTCTGAATATGATTTAAACACTTTACTAACAGAAACAGAAGTAAAAGTTCTAGATATTCTGAAGAGTAAAGTACGCGTGAGCCGTAAGCTTTAAGAACCCCACCGGGGTTTTTTAAAATCTATTCATTTGATTGACTTTTATCAAATTATTATGTATAATACTTTCGTTGAGGTGATATTATGAAATATTCAATCCATGATTTAAAAGAGAAAACCTCAATTGATCTTGTCATTGATTATTCGAAAATGATTTTAGATTCATTAGAGGTATTATCTATTGAACCTGCAAAAGTTAAAGCGGATATATTCTTTAAACATGATGAGCTTACATTAAATATTCATGTCGATGTCAATATGGAGCTAGCATGCTCTAAGACATTAAAGCCAGTCCCATATGAAATGAACTTCGATGAAGTGATTATCTTTGGGAATTCTGAAGAAGCAGATTTTCCACTCGAAGATCCTTTAGAGCTTGAAGACATTATATTCGGATACATACTATCCGAGAAACCTTATACCATCTATCATCCAGATGCGAACGAAGCTTCCTTTGAACAAGAGAAAAGCCCACATCCAGCATTTGCTGATTTAGATAAGATAGTGAAAAAATAGGAGGTGAACAGATGGTATAAGGTTTCTCGGATAGTATGTTTCCGAATATAATGTCTTCAAGCTCTAAAGGATCTTCGAGTGGAAAATCT
>CAKMKF010000043.1 GCA_927439925.1 uncultured Acholeplasmataceae bacterium
GAAATGGGTACCTACGCAATATACTATTGTATTCAATGAAAATGGAGGTACTGATGTAGTTGATATTACACAAGCTTATTTAAGTGTAGTAACTGCACCAACAGCACCAACTAAGCTTGGTCATACATTTGCTGGATGGCATAGTGACGCACTTCTTACAACACCTTATACCTTTACAACGATGCCACATTTAGGTCTTGAGTTGTTTGCGAAATGGACAATAAATACTTATACAATAACCTTTGAAGAAAATGGCGGAACTGAAGTTTTGGATATTACACAAGACTACATGACTACAGTCACTCAGCCATCTAATCCTACAAAAGAAGGTTTCGATTTTGTAACTTGGTATACCAATGCTGAATTAACAACTGCTTATACGTTTACAACCATGCCAGCAGAAAACATTACGCTTTATGCGAAATGGGTATATAAAGAGTACGCAATCCATTATGTAGATGGAACTAATGTAATTGCTCCAACCATGATTAAGGCATTCGATCCAATCGTTTTAATAGCCGATCCAGTTCGTGCAGGTTATCTATTTGATGGGTGGTTTAATGAAGAACTGTTCATTAACCCATTCACACTAACTATAATGCCAGAAGAAGATATTACGGTTTATGCAAAATGGAGTCCTGTAGCATTTACGCTCAGCTATGAAACCAATGGTGGATTAGCACTTACTGACAAATTAATTCCTTATAATCAAGAGATTCCTGAGCATGAAATTCCTGTAAAAGAAGGTTTTGTCTTTGTAGGATGGTATGCAGATGTTGCATTAACAACTTTATTCACAGAAACGATAATGCCTTTAGGAGATATTACAGTATATGCGAAATGGGTTGTTGATGATGGCTATGATATGATTTCTACAATCCTAGCTCAAAATCCTGAAACTGTTAAAGTCAAAGGTGTTATTTATTATAAATTTCCAAATCCAATGGACCCAGGTTTCTATTTATATGACGGAACAGGATTTATATTTGTTCTTCATCCTAGTACTGGATTAGAAGTTGGTGACGGTATTGAGCTTGAAGGTAACTTTAACTATTTTGAATACGTACCTCAAATTACCAATGTATTCAATTTAGTTGCTAACAATACATTTACAACATTACCTGAAGATATAGTGATGAGTTTAGGTGAACTCGCTGAAAGTTCTCCAGAAAATACTAACTTATTTGGACAACCTATAGCAATCACTGGTATTGTTCAAAATGATAATGGTAAATTCTTCCTTGTTCAAGCAGGAAGTGAGTATGGAGTTGCTATTAATTATAAGTCAGTTGATCCAATGAATAATCCTTTTGAATCCAGAGTAGGTTCAATGATTACAATGCATGCGATTATTCACGGTGTTGATCCTATGATGGAAATATGGCACGTTTTATATAATCCAGCAACACTTATTGAAGATATCGTTTTAACAGATCAACAAAAAGTTGATGAACTCATTCAATTTGGAATAAATCAGTTAAATGGTAAAGAATTCTATAGTTCTCAAATACTTGAATTGCCAACTTTAGAGCCAGTATATGTGGCTACATTAGAGTTTGAAACTATTGGAGATAATGCAACATATCTTGACGTATTAACTGGAGTATTTTTAGAAACTGAAGTTCAAAAAAATATTACAATTAGAATTACAGTTACAATTGGTACAATCACAGAAACTGTAGATGTGACCATCATCTTGCTACCTACAGATGTTTTATCCATAGCTGAGTTTATGCTACTTGACGAAATGGATTATGCGCATGTTACAGGTATTGTAATATTCTCATTTGGAGATTTTGGTCTATTGATTATTGCTGATGAAGATGGAAATATACTACCTATTCAATCTGATGAAATGGCAATCTTTGGACAACGTGTTATCGTTCATGGTTACTTCGCTAATATGGAAGGTTTAGCCATGATGGGCGGTGCTGATGATACAGTACTTGAAGTACTTGAAGAAGATGTTCCTAACCCACTAGTTCCAACAACTATCACTATTGATCAATTCAATGCTTTAGATGTATTTAATTCGCTTTATTGGGCGAAGTACTTTAACATATCTGGAGAACTTGTCTTTGATGAAATGACACACTCGTTCCAATTGGTAGATGGTCTATCATCAATGCCAATCATTGTGTTTGATCAAGAAATATATGAAACACTCATTCAATTTGAAGGATTTGAAGTGACTCTTGGAGGTTTCTCATTACCTAACTTTGATGAAGATCCTTTTCTCATGTTTATCTTTACTGGTCAAGTTGAAGATATCACCTTAGATTACACAGATCAAGAACTTGCAGATATGCTTGCACTTATGCTTCAAGGTTATCTTGAAAGCGAAACCTATATTCCTGGTCAAATCGCAGATTTACCTACTGAGCATCCGATCTTTGATTTATCAGTTAGTTATGGAGTAGCATTAGAAGACGCAGCATTTATAGATTTACTTACCATGACTATTGATCCTGCAATTGATATTGAATTATGGATTAGTTTGATAGCTACAATCACGATAGGTGAAGCTAGCGCAGATGTTGACATCGAATTACATGTAAAACCAATAGAAATACTTACTATAGAAGAGTTTATGTTACTTGTTGATCAAGACATGCATTATGTTAAGGGTGTTATTTTGATGATTGTTTCAGATCAATCAATGATTATGATTGCTGATGAAACTGGTGCATTACTCTCTATGTCTACAAATCCTATGATCCAAGTTGGGGATTTAGTTCTCCTTCATGGTGCTAAAATGGAAACTCCAGATGGCATGATTATTCTAGCGAATGATCCAGGTTCCACAGTTGAAAGTATTTTACTTTCTAATCAAGATAACCCATTAACTCCTACACCAATTTCGATAGAAGCTTTCTCTATGCTTGATATAAATGACCCACTCAATTATTTGAATTATTATCAAGTTGAAGGATTACTACTTAAAGATATGGCAGAAAATGTATTTGCAATTTCTGATGGTATGAGTCAACTTCCAGTCTTTACACCAACACCAAATGCAATCAATCAATTACTTCCTTTTGAAGGACAACAAGTTAAACTATCTGGGTTCTCTTTAGGAATTGAAGATGGTGGAGGTAACATGATATTAGTCTTTATTGGGTATCCTGGTGATGTAATGACTAGATATACCGATGAAGAACTTGCGATTCATATTGCAACTTCTCTAAGTGATGATTATTCGAATAAGATCCTTAGACCAGGAGCAACACATAAATTACCAAATGGATATCCTCCATTTGAAGCAAGTATTAGTTATGAAGTAATCGGACCAAACGCGCCATTATATGATCTAACTACCGGTTTAATATCGGATACGATTATTTTAGAAACTTTTATTGGAATCAGAGCTACCATAACAGTAGGAATAGAAGTAGAGATTGTTGAATTTGATTTATGGATTCAACCAATAGAAACTCAAACTGTTGCCGAGTTTTTAGCAGGTGCATTTGATGAATTATATGTTATTCGAGCTGTAGTGGTTATGGAACAAATGATGGACGGACCAATGATCATTGCAGATGCTACAGGTCATATGTTTGTTGTTAAACAATTAGGTGTTAAAATTGGCGATGAAGTCATAATTCAAGGATATAAGAGAAGCCAAGAAGGTATTGCATTAATGTGGGATGAAGAAACAACAATCCTTGTAGAGGTTGTTTCAGAAGATATAGCAAACCCAATGACGCTAAATATTCATACAATAGTTAGTTTTAATGATATCGATATGGCCAATATGGATAATTGGGGTATTTATGTAGAGATTACTGGCTATATGAATTTATTAGAAGATTCATATTTCCCAGTGCTCACAGAGTTTATTGATGGTGGTGAATTTGCTGCTATCGCTCCAATGTATTTGTTTAATGAGGGACCATCTACATTAATGATGGAAAATCCTATGGAATCGATTTATCAATATATTGGGTACGAAGTTAGAGTTAGGGGATTCTTGCTTCCTAACTTTGGAGAAGAAGATCCATTAGCTCCTGATCGTATGATGATTGTAACAAATCCAGGAGAGTTGGAAATAACTTATCAAACAAATCAGGAAAAGATTGATGCACTTATAGTTTATGGGGAATACATGTTGAGTCAAGAAATCTTTAGACCTGGGGATTATATCAACCTTCCAGATTACATCGATGTTTTAGGTATTAGCATTACTTGGGAGTTTGTAGGAACAAATGGATATGCAGTTGATTTAGTAAACATGACATTCTTAGATGTTATTGCTACTGAGTTGATTGATTTTGAAGCAACCATGACAGTTGGAGAACTTACTGCAACCCACATATTTGTATTCAATCTTGCGCCATACCCAATCATTACAATTAACGATTTTTACAATATTGAGCAAGGCGAATATGCTAAGCTAGAAGTTATTGTATCCAAAATAATTGATTATGGAGAAATTGTTTTTCAAGAATCAGGTAGTGATCTATATTTAATTGGATATGGCTTTAATGGACTCAATGTAGGAGATGAAGTCATCTTGTTTGGTAAGAATGATCAATACTCAGGATTTGTTAAAATTAGCGGATATTCAGATCAAGCTTACTATACAGTTATGAATACAAACATGGATGAACCTCTAATTGAAAGAACTGTAACACTACAACAATTCGCTAATGCGAGCACTGAATCGATAAACTTAGTGTATTACAATAAGGTTCAAGGGCATCTGGTATTTGATAACAATTATGGTAGTTATTACTTAACAGATGGACTCAACACAATTAACATCACTTTCTTAGATTATGACTTTTATGCCATACTGGATAGTTATGTTGGTATGGATGTAGAAATTAAAGTTTTCAACTATGAGTATGTTTACACAGCTTTTGGACAAGTATGGTCAGGTTTATTGATTGAAGGAATAGATGTTATTACTTCAATAACATATACAGACGAACAGAAGACCGAAATCATGATGGCATATATAAAAAATGAAATGAACCGATCTTTTAAAGATGATATGACTTATGCATTCTCAGCAACTCATCCTATATATGGAGGAAGTTATCAGTTTGTGATAGCGATTGAACATGCAGATAGAGCATTAGTGAATGGCAATGAGATTACATTCGCATCCACATTGGAAACAACACACGCAACAGTCAACATTACAGCCACTAGCAACGGTATAGATTTGGTTAGTTTCTATGATTTAATTATTGTTCCTTATGATGATTTGATGAGCTTAAATAATCCGGGTTCTCTTGGTTTGATTCCAGAATTAGAGGATACAACAGAATTAGGTACTTTTGGAGGATTAATCGTCACCAAAGTGGATAGAGAATCCGATTGGTTTGGTGGATCAAATATGGTGGTTGAACTAGAATTCCCTTATCCATCTGAAGTTGGTGTTAGTTATTATACACTCCAATATTATGATTCCTCGCTTTTGATGTGGACGGATTTCATGATGGATGGTTATCCTCTGACAACAACTTGGGATAATTTCAGTCTCGTATTATCTGAAGGAATGACATTTAGATTGCTTGCTGATAATGGTTCTATATCAAATGCTGTAACCTTTGAAGCTACATATATCGATACATACTTTGCTGGTTGGACTTTAGATATGAGTATGTTTATAACCGGCACAATGGAACCTTTTGTTGGACATGGATTGTTATTAGAAGAAATTTACATATACAATTTGAATGGTGATAGCATAGAGTCTGGTTACAGTTTACAGTGGTATCGTGTCAATCCTTATACTTATGAGGAAATATTAATTGTAGGAGCAACAAACCCTTTATATGTTACAACCATTGATGACTTAGGGTATTATCTCATGGTTAAAGTTTCAGGAGATGAAATTAATGTTGGTGGAATGATAAAGATTTATAATATGGAAACTGTGAAAATAAATAATTATGGATATGTAACAAATGAAACAACTATGGGATTTAGCATAGGCTTTGATTACATAGTTGATATCGATGATTTATCTGATTTAACAATTTACTCAGATACAGGTCAATTGATTTTGATAGATTCCATTACAGCTACAAGTGATCCTGCAGTTTTCAATATTGAACTTGACTTAATTGGCGTAGATTCAATTTATATTAATCTAGAACAAATAACTTATATCGTTTGTCAGTATAACGAATTCTACGATCAAATCGGGATATATGTAGAACTCATTTGATAAGATAGGCAAGAGTTTAGAAGGCGGAATCAAAAAATTCCGCCTTTTTTCATTTAATTATTTAATAATTATAAAAAAAGTTTTAATTATACAAATTATATGCTATTATCTTTATAGAACTTAAAAAAAGGAATATTTCATATGATAATCCATAATCAAACTAACATTATTGCAATTGTAATTCTGCTTATTATTTTTTTTAGTTTTCAAAAACAAGTGAGATCGACTTATGTCAAGAATCGATATTTTTTCGGTTTATTATTATTCAATGTTGCTATATTATTAATTGAAATAATTAACAATGCATTTGAAGGTGTAAACTCAAATTTAGGGCAAGTCATTTATGTGGCAACAATCGCCATCTATTTCTTACTCATACCAATCATTATTTCTACATGGATGTTATACATTAATTATCATATTTATGAGAGTAATCAATACACAAAAAAGCTTTTAGTATTCCTATCACCACTTCTAATTGTCAATTTGCTTTTTATAGTTTTAAGTCTATTTGGATTCAATTTCGTATTTACTCTCGATTCTATGAATCATTATCATAGAGGAGAACACTACAATACAATTCTTATACTCAGTTATGTCGTTTTAATTTTATCTTTGTTCTATATTTTGTGGCATAAACAAGTTTTAAGTAAAACAGATTTGTTTGCTTTAGTAGTCTTTCCTGTTCCACCAATGCTTGCATCTATGATTCAATTTGTGAATCCGGAATTTACATTATTATGGCCATCGATGACAGTCTCTTTAATCATTATTTATATTAATATTCAATCTAGAATCATTAATACAGATCCATTAACAGGATTATTTAATCGAAGAGAGTTTGATAAACAAGTCAATTATTTATCTGGGTTGAAAAATATAAAGAAAAATATTTGTGCAATAATGATTGATATCGATGATTTTAAACTTATTAATGATGAACACAGTCATCAAGTTGGAGATTTAGCACTCGTTGATTTAGGAGTTATTTTAAAAAGAAGTGTTAGAAAAGAAGATTTTATTGCAAGAATCGGTGGAGATGAATTTTGTGTGATTCTAGAAACTCAAGATGAAGGCATTCTTTTTGAAACCGTTGAACGAATTAATGAAAACATAAGACACTACAATCTTAAGAGACAAAATTTAATGCCTATGGATTTATCGATGGGTTATGGGGTATTCAATCCCAAGTATCATGAGTCGTTTTATGAGTTTTTCGATAAATTAGATCGAAAAATGTATAGTGAAAAAAACTTAGGAAAACAAAATAAGAATGCATATATTTAATACAGGCTTCGGCCTGTTTTTTCTTATTTATAACACTAATCATAAACTCTTATAGCTTTGTTTGACATATCCAATAAAAACCCTATAATAAAACTGATATCATACGCGTAATAAGGAGCTTTTGTAGATGAAAAATAGTAAAGAAAAGTATGGAACAGGTGATCAAACTGTTCTTTCTAACTTAAGAAAAGGACAGAAGGCTAAGGTCGTCTTTTTAAACACGATTGATAAAGCTTTGAGAAGACGGTTACTTGATATGGGAATCACTGAGGGTGTTCAAATTAAGATTAAGAAGATTGCTCCACTAGGTGATCCTGTTGATATAGAGCTTCGTGGTTATGAGTTATGCCTAAGAAAAAAGGATTTAGCGATGATTGATGTCGAGGTGATCTCATGAGAGTAGCCTTAGTCGGAAATCAAAATTCAGGGAAAACAACTTTATTCAATCTGTTAACTGGAACCAATCAAAAGGTAGGAAATTGGCCAGGAGTGACTGTCGAAAGAAAAGTAGGTATTATTAGAGGTACCAATTTTGAGATTATTGATCTACCTGGTATTTATTCACTATCTCCTTATAGTTTAGAAGAAAACATTTCTAGAACATTCCTTTTTGAAGAAAAAGTTGATTTGATACTAAATATCATCGATTCAACATCTATTGAAAGAAGCTTATATTTAACGACTCAACTCTTAGAATTAAAGATACCAGTCATGATTGCGTTAAATATGATGGATATCGCGGATAAAAGAGGAATAAAAATAGATTTAAAATCTCTTGAGGATCAATTGGATACAACGATTCTTCCAATTTCAGCATTGAAGAAAACCAATGTATTCAATTTGATTCAATATATGAAGATGCAGGATTATAAAAAAAACCAGTATAAGCATATCTATGATCATCAATTAGAAGAAGCTATTTTAGAAGTTGGTAAGATTGTAGATACGAATCATAGTAGATTTTTAGCAATCAAACTGATTGAAAATGATCCTATATTTGAAGAACATCATACTGAGGAAACAGAAAAGATCGTAGAAAAACTTTCTTCATCTTACAACAGAGATATGGAGCAGGTTATCGCAGATGAAAGATATCGATACATTGAAAACATTCGAGATGAAGCAATCGAATCTAAAAAAGATCAAATTACATGGACTGATCGTCTTGATTCTGTATTCTTAAATAAATACGCTGCAATTCCTATATTTATGATGATTATTTTTGGAGTATATTATTTAGCTGCTGGACCTGTTGGTGGATGGACTGTTGATTTTGTTGATCAATATGTTGGTTTAACAGGGGAATGGTTAGATTCAGTTTTAGTTAACTTTGGGGCATCCCCTTGGTCAAGAAGCTTAGTCATTGATGGTATGTTAGCTGGTGTTGGGGCTATTTTAAACTTTTTACCACAATTAATCATATTATTTATTTTGATTTCATTTTTAGAAACGACTGGATATATGTCAAGAATAGCTTTCTTTTTAGATCGGGTATTCCAAAAGGTTGGTTTATCAGGTAAATCACTTATACCATTTATTATAGGAAGTGGCTGTAGTGTTCCTGCGATATTATCCGCAAGAACTATTAACGATGAAACTGAAAAGAAGATGACGATTTTATTAACACCATTTATTCCTTGTAGTGCAAAATTGCCAATTATAACGCTTTTTGCAGGATATTTCTTTAATGATTATTCAGGACTTGCAAGTGCGTCTCTATATTTTCTAGCTATATTTATTATTTTACTATCAGCTTACCTGATGAAAAAAATATTGTTTAAGGGACACCAATCTAGTTTTATATTAGAATTACCTGAATATAAGATGCCAAGTTTAAGATATGTATTCTTTGATGTTTCATCAAAAGCTTGGGCATTTATCCAAAGAGCAGGATCTATTATATTATTAGCATCGATTGTCATCTGGGTACTGATTAGTTTTTCATGGAGTTTTACTTATGGAGTAGATCCTAGTGATTCAATACTCGCCAGCATAGGTAATATATTCGCTTGGGTATTTTATCCGATGTTAGGCACTTGGAGTTGGGAAGCGACTGTTTCTGCAATTCAAGGCTTAGTAGCTAAGGAACAAGTTGTCGCATCTATGGCTATTATCGCAGGGTATTCAGATACAACCTCAGAAGGTTTACTTATCTTTGGTAGTGGAGCATTTGGCTTCTTTACGGCTTCATCAGCTTATGCATTCATGGTTTTCAATTTATTTAGTGCTCCATGTTTCGGTGCGATTGGCGCGATGCGTCAAGAACTAGGCACTACAAAAAGAATGTGGAAAGCAGTTCTATTCCAAACAGGAATTGCCTGGACTCTTGGTGTGATTGTTTTTAACATCGGAAGAATTTTGGAGGTGCTATTATGACATTTGCTGACATAGTAATTGTGATTATTGTTTTAGCAATTGTAGGTTTTATCATCTACAATATGACAAAAAAGAAGGATGAAGGCATTTGTTCAAGATGTGCATATGCAAAAAATTGTGATGATGATTGTTTCCCAAAGAAAAAAGTGAATATTAAGGAATAGAAAAGAAAAAAAGCGATATTACAAGATATCGCTTTTTGGTTGTTTTTTCTCTTTAGTTATTGGTTGATGCATTACAACTTGTGGGAATGGAATCTCAATTTCATTATCATCAAGTATATTTTTAATTCTCTTTCTGAGTTCTCTTTCAATCGCGTAATGCTGCTCATTAAGTGTCTTGGCGATAACACGCATATCCACTGAACTGTTTGATAAATTGATGACACCTAAAACTTGAGGATCCTCTACAATTTCTTTGAAATCTTTTCTCATCTTTGGTAATTCTCTATTGAGTAGATCGATTGTAGCTTGAACATCTTCAGTATACGCAATTCCAAATTCAACTACAGCTACTGAAAACTCTTTAGAAAAATTAATTAAATTATTGATCTCACCATTGGAAAGAATTTTAATTTCATTTTTCCAATTTTTTATTTTGGTTGTTTTTAAACCAATGTCAATGACTTCACCTTTAAATCCTTGAACCTCTATTCTATCCCCAACATCGAAATGATGTTCAAATATAATAAAGAATCCACTAATCAAGTCATTGATAAACTTTTGTGCTCCAAGACCAATAACAAGACCCATAATACCGAGTCCTGCTAATGCAGGAGCGACATTGACACCCCAAATAGAAAGAACAATGAGAATTGCAGCAAGTGCAATGATGTATTTAGTTATACTACGTGTAACTCTAGCTACTGTTCTTTTTCTTCTTTGATTTGGAGATTCTTTTAAACCAACACGTTTAAGAGAAACTTTTGATATTTTTAGAATAAGTGAAGCGATAAATATAACAATCGCACTACTCACTAACTTTCCAACACTTTCAGCTAAAACGATAGCTCCCTGATCATATATGGTTAGAAAATATGCGTTCAAATCAAAATTCCAAATATATAATACTCCTAACACAGACAAACCTAGTAGAAGAAATGTAATAGAATAGATTAAAATGATAATTCCTTTTTTTAAACCATCTTCACGTGTTTTTAACATTTTTCTTTCAATTAACAGTATAATTATCATTGATAAAATGATGATGGCAGTGAATATGGAATTCATAGCCACAGCTGATAGAAATATATTATTGTACATATTCATTCCTCTTTTCGCTTTTCCTATATTATACCATTTTTCAACATAATTCGATATTACAAGGCAAGCATTAATTATTTCTAAAGAAAAAGATAAAAATGTTTTAAAATGGTGTGAAAAATGTTAAAATAGATTTGCATTTTGGAAAGGTGGGTAATACATGGAAAAGAATCACGAATTGACACCCTTTTATACCAAATTATTAGAATATGCTGAAAGCGATACTGTATGTCACGATGTTCCGGGTCATAAACTAGGAGCACTTGATAATGATATGATCCTTTACGCAGGAAATCATATGTTTAAACTTGATGCTAACGCACCAAGAGGTTTAGATAATTTAAATCGTCCGACTGGCGTTATTAAAGAAGCAGCGGAATTAATGGCTGATGCTTTTCTTGCCGAAAAGGCATATTTTTTAACTGGTGGAACGACAATGGGAATACTCGCGATGATTATGTCATCATGTCGTGCTAAAGAAAAAATTATTTTACCTAGAAATGTTCACAAATCTGCAATTAATGCTCTTATTTTAAGTGGAGCAGTTCCTATATTTGTAAAACCATATTTAGATGATGAGCTAGGTATAGCAAATCACATGGAATATGATGAAGTAGAAAAAGCTATTCTTGATAATCCAGATGCGAAAGCTGTTTTTGTTATTAACCCTACCTATTTTGGAGTAACTAGTGATTTAAAGAAGATTGTTGAATTTGCTCATTCTAAAGATATGATGGTCTTAGTCGATGAAGCGCACGGATCCCATCTTCCATTCTCTGCATTATTACCAGGGAGTTCAATGGAAGCTGGAGCAGATATGAGTTCTTGTTCGCTCCATAAGACTGTAGGATCACTAACACAAAGCTCTATACTGATTACGCAAGGAGCGAGTGTAGATCATATTCGTTTGAGATCAACGATTAACATGATTCAATCTACATCACCATCTAGCTTACTTTTAGCAAGTTTAGATGTTGCTAGAAAACATATTTATTTTGAAGGACCTAAACAAATACCTATTTTAATTAAGATGGCTAAAGATACTAGAGATAGAATTAATAAAATCAAAGGTTTGAAAGCTGTTGATGATAAGTATTTCTTAAAAAAACACGCATATGACTATGATGAAACAAAGATTATCGTTAAGGTTTCTGGACTAGGAGTTACTGGATTTGATGTATATAAGGAAATGTTTGATGAGCATCATATCCAAGTTGAACTTGCAGAAACGCATTTAATACTAGCAGTCTTATCGATTGGAACTCAGCAAAAAGATTTAGACGCTTTAGTTAATGCTTTAAAAATCATATCTGATAAATATGCACCAATGAATCTTCCAGCGTTACTTCCTAAGATTAAATATAGTTATCCTGAAGCATACACTAGACCTAGAGAAGCATATCATGCACCTAAAAAATATGTACCACTCAATCAAGCAGTTGATGAAATTGCTGCTGAGTCAGTCATGATTTATCCTCCTGGAATTCCAATTGTCATACCAGGTGAATTAATCAGTCAAGATATTCTAGATGACCTAGATTTTTACCAAAGAAGCGGATCTGTCATCCTTTCAGACACTGAGGGTGGATATATTAAAATAATCGATAAAGAATATTGGGATAAATGGAGCGAATTATATGAAGATGAATAAAGTAGATTTATCGTTTCAAAGTTGTAAGAGCACTTATGAAGAAGCAGATGTCGTTATATTTTCTGTACCAATGGATAATACAGCATCATTTAGACCAGGTACAAGATTTGCAGGACATGCAATCAGAGTGGATTCATTTGGTGTCGAATGGTACTCACCTTATCGTGAAAGAGATTTGAATGAGTTTAAAACAGCAGATATTGGTGACCTAGAGCTTCCATTTGGTGAAGTCGATGAACAATTAAAAATTGTATATGATACAACGAAAAAGATATTAGAAGATGGAAAAACCCCAATGATGGTTGGTGGAGAGCATTTAGCGAGTTATTCAACCATTAAAGCAGTTTTTGAAAAATACCCAAATCTACATGTGATTCAACTCGATGCACACACTGATTTGAGAGAATCATTTTTTGGAAGAGAATTATCACATGCAACATTTTTAAGACATGTTCATAAATTTGTTGGTGATGGTAAAATTTTTCAATTTGGTATTCGCAGTGGTGAAAAACCTGAGTTTGACTGGGCTAAAGCTGGGCATACTCATTTGCGTAAATTTGATTTTGAAGGATTAGATCAGGTTGTTGAGCAACTTAAAAACGTTCCTGTCTACGTAACAATTGATATTGATGTTCTAGATCCTGCAGTAGTTCCTGGTACAGGCACTCCTGAGCCAGGTGGAATGCAATATAAAGATCTTTTATGGGCATTTGATCAATTTCAAAAGTTAAACATGTTTGTAGGTGCTGATTTTGTCGAATTATCACCAATGCTTGACCCAAGCGGAGCATCAACTGCTGTAGCAGCTAAATCTCTTAGAGAATTGGTCTTGCTGCTCCAAATGAATTTAGAAAATAGAAAGTAAAGAGTAAAGGGGATTTGTTAAAAAATCCTTTTTTTTTTATATTTTAAACCAGAAGAAATATAAACTAAAAATCAAGGAAAATGCTGTTTTTGACTTATTTGACGCAAAAAACACATATTAAGCGTTTTCTTTTTTGAAGTCACACCTCTGTAAGCAAAGCTTTTGAATTAAACACCTTAGTCAAGTATAATGATAGTGCAAAACAAGGAGGAATTGAATCATGTTATTTTCAGACTATGATCCACTAAAAAAGAAGCAGCTTTCTATTTTGGACGCTAAAGGTAAAATTACAAACCCCGAGCTAGAACCAAAACTAAAAAAAGAAGAATTGCTCAAAATGTACAAGACAATGACTTTAGGCCGCGTAGCGGATACAAAAGCATTACAATATCAACGTCAAGGTCGTATGTTAACCTATCCACCAAACAAAGGACAGGAAGCAGCACAAGTAGGGGCAATGGCAGCTATGGAGCCAACCGATTGGTTATCACCTGCATTTAGAGAACTCAATATGATGTTATATAGAGGAATTGGTTTAGATAAACTCTATTTATACTGGTATGGTAACGAATGGGGTAATCATTTCCCTATTGAAAAAAGAGTATTACCAATCAACGTTATTATTGGTTCACAAGTCACGCATGCTGCGGGACTCGCATATGCATCTAAAATACTAAAAAAGAATGAAGTTGCATTAGCTACAATCGGTGATGGTGGTACATCACACGGTGAATTCTATGAAGGACTCAATTTTGCTGCATCTTATGATGCACCACTTGTTGTCGTTATTCAAAATAACCAATATGCAATTTCCACGCCTAGAAAGAAAGCAACTAAAGCTGCTACATTAGCTCAAAAAGCAGTTGCTTTTGGTATTCCTGGAATTCAAGTAGACGGAAACGACATTTTAGCGATGTATGTTGCTACAAAAGCAGCAGCTGACCATGCACGTTCTGGAAAAGGACCTGTCTTGATTGAAGCTGTCACTTATCGTTTAGGTGCACATACTACATCAGATGACCCAACGATTTATCGTTCAAATGATGAAGTCGCAGAATGGGAAAAGAAAGATCCACTGATTCGCTTTAAAAAGTATTTAATTGATAAGAAATACTGGAGTGAAGAAGAAGATAAGAAGTTAGATGAAGAAAACAATACATTTGTTGGTGAAACATTCAAGAAGGTCGAACAAACTGGTAATGCAGAATTAGAAGACATCTTCAAGTATACATATAAAGAAATGACACCACAGTTAAAAGAACAATATGAATATATGAAAAAATATTTAGAAGAGGGAGGTAAATAATCATGGCTGTAATAACATTATTAGAAGCAATTAATCAAGCATTAGATCAAAAAATGGCAGACGACAGTCGTGTGGTTGTATTCGGTGAAGACACAGGCTTTGAAGGCGGTGTATTTAGAGTTACTGCTGTTCTCCAACAGAATTACGGTGAAGATAGAGTATTTGATACACCGATTGCTGAAGCAGCAATCACGGGTAGTGCGATTGG
>CAKMKF010000044.1 GCA_927439925.1 uncultured Acholeplasmataceae bacterium
CGGCGAACGCATCAAAAAGAGATTTATTAACTTCTCAGCTTCAAGATTAGGATTATTCTACGATAAAAAAATTATTTCTGCATTTTTTGCAGGTATGGCAGCTTCTAAGACAATGATTCTAGAAGGTATATCTGGTACCGGGAAAACCTCGCTACCTTACGCAATGGGAAAATTTTTCAATAACGATTCAGAAATTATAGCAGTACAACCCTCTTGGAGAGATCGTGCTGAAATGATTGGTTATTTAAATGAATTTACTAAGAAGTTCAATGAAACAGATTTCTTAAAAGCTATATATAAAACGACATATCGCGATGATGTATGCATTATCGTTTTAGATGAAATGAACTTAGCACGTGTAGAATATTACTTTGCTGAGCTATTATCGTTACTAGAAATGCCTGATGCTGATGCATGGCTGATTGATATCGTACCTGATAATCAACCAGGCGATCCTAAGCATTTACAAAATGGTAAAATATTACTTCCACAAAATGTATGGTTTATTGGTACAGCAAATAAAGATGACTCTACATTTACAATTACAGATAAAGTTTATGACCGTGCTACACCAATTATCATTAACTCAAAATCAGCTTATATTGATGCACCAGACACAGCAGGTGTTAATTTGAGTTATGATTATCTAATTGAACTCTTTAGACAAGCGAATAAAGACCATGGTTTATCACTTAAAGCAATTGAAAACCTTGAAAAATTAGATGCATTTATTACAAAGAGTCTTAAAGTAACATTCGGTAACCGTATTATGAAACAAATCAGAGCATTCGTTCCAGTTTACACAGCATGTGGAAATTCAGAGTATGAAGCACTAGATTATATGGTTGCTAGAAAAATATTTAGAAAGTTTGAAAGTTTAAACTTACCATTCTTACAAGATGAAATCAATGAACTATCTGCGTTACTAGATCGTTTATTTGGTAAAGGTGTATTTGTTGAATGTCAAGACTATTTAAACTCAATTAAGAGACAGTTC
The DNA here is from genome assembly GCA_927439925.1 of uncultured Acholeplasmataceae bacterium. Classification (GTDB taxonomy): domain Bacteria; phylum Bacillota_I; class Bacilli_A; order Acholeplasmatales; family Acholeplasmataceae; genus Peloplasma. Next base: position 998 of record CAKMKF010000044.1, read on the forward strand.
TAATTAGGAGAAAAAATGAAAAAAACAAGTGACTTGGTAAAATTTCATCAACAATTAAATGATGCATTTTACGAACTTGAGAAAGAAGACGAGTTTCCAAATCACTTTTACACTGCATTTCTCTCTGGAGAAAACACTCTTTATCAAAAGACTGTTTCAGAAACCAAAACATTCCATGAGGAATGGATGGGTACGATTGAGTCATATTTTCCGAGTTTAGATAAAATCACTAAAGACCCTAAATCTGGGTTAAAATATCTTCAAGAAGTTGTAGCAATTGAGAAAGCAAAAAAAACAAATAGTGATTCTATCAGACATTTAGCTGCGAATACCCATCTTATTAAAGAAATAAGAGATGGTCAAGTTATTCCTAAGAAAATCTTAACGACTCAAGCTGAAATCCAATATGCAATCTATGAAAATAGATTTATTATGACGTTAGTCAATCGTTTATTTGATTTTGTTAACAACAGATACAATCTTGTTAAGAATAACGTGGAATCCTTTCAAACCAAACAATTTAAATTGACATCAGCATTCGAAATCAGAGAAACTAAAGTTGATCTAGATATCGATATGAAATTTATAGAAGACCTAGAAAATGATGAAGTTAGTCATTATAATCACGAATTACTGAGTCGTATTCAAAATTTACTGAAAAAAGTAAATGGAGTACGTGTTTCTCCTTTTATGGAGGAATTGAAGAACGCAAAACCAGTTATTCCACCGATCATGAAAACTTCAATTTTGTTAAAAAACATCGATTATCAAAACTGTTATAATTTATGGTTATATTTAGATAAATATAATACATTAAACTATGATGTCAATGTTACAGAAAAAAACTTAACATTCGATCGATATTATTTAAGAAATGTTTATCAAAGTGCACTTACAGCTTTTACAACAGTATATGCGAATCAAAAAGCACTTGAAGATCACTATCAGTATTTAGATGTTGCGGAATACAAGAAAAAGTCTCCTAAGATTTTAAAAAAGAGTCTATCAGACATCATGAAAAATCCGGATCCATTTATTTTAGAAGACACGCAAATGAATCAATACTTTTTAGATCAAAACAAAAAAGCATTTGATGAAAAATTGGAGAGATTTAAAGATGAGTCATCTTCTTATGATGTAGCTCTTCGAAAAGCTCTTCGTGATACTATAGCGATCACGAATACATTATTCCAAGATTACTTTGATCTAAACGATGAAGATGATGCAGATGACATATTCTTTTCGAGAATGGTTAAGCAAGATTTAGATGCTGAATTACTTCGTTCAAAAGATCGTGCAAGAATTGCTCGTATCATTCGTGAAACAAAAGAAGTAGACTACAATAACTCAATTCGTTTAGAAAAAAGAATGCTAAAGGATATTGAAAGAATTAATAAAGAAATCTCTAAAGGACTTAAAAAGAGAGCAATTGATGAGGCTAAGAAACAAGCAATTGAAGAGCGTATTAAACTAGAAAGATCAAACTTAGATAAAAATCAAGAAACATTATCTGGTTATCTCGAGTTTGTTAGTGAACAAAAACGTATTATCACTGATGAAGCTAGAGATGTCAATGAAAGAATTAAAGCAGAAGAAAAACGAATTAAAGCAGAAGAAAAGAAAATTATCGAACTTGAAAAGAAGAAAGCTGCAGTTCAATATAACGCTGAAATTAGAAAGCTTAAGACTAAACAACGTTTAGAAAAAGAGAAGTATGAAAAACTCGCAAAAGCTAAAATTAGAGCAGAGAAAAAACGTTATAAAGAAGAACAATTAAAACTAGAAAAAGCATCAAGAGAGCGCATCAAAAAAGAAAAAGCAAAAGTAAGAGCTCAAGCAGAGAGTAAAATCGAAAAAGTTAAAAAAAATCAGTCAAACTCTGAAGAGTAAAGATAGATGGGAAGAGGGTTAATTTGAAGAAGATCATATCTATAATCATCACGACGTTAGCCATCTTAATCTTCTTATTCGCAATCGTTATTATGTTTATAGGAACGAGTGCAATGAGAAATAATGAGCCTCTATATATATTTGGTTATTCATTTTCTATCGTACCAACTGATTCAATGATTGGTGATGAACCAGATTCATTAGATGTATATGATATAGCAATTATTCGTGACTCTAGTTTTGATGATATTGAAATTGGTGATGTCATCGTTTTCCAAAGTGAGATACAAGGTGCTGATGTCTTGGTCATTCACAGAGTTGTTGGTCTTCATTATGAAGGTGGTTATGAAACTAAGGGTGATAATAACGCATCAGTTGATGTTGAACCTGTTACATCAGAAAATTATCAAGGAACATTCAATGGAAAGATCACATTTCTTAAACCACTTGCTAGTTTAGCAGCAAATTCAAGAGACCTGATATTCATTGGTTTAAGTGTTATTTTAGTGGTCATGGTTGTCACAGAAACTATGCACATTATTAAGACAGTTAAACACGATAAGGAAGAGAAATTAAAGAAAGAACTTGATGAGAATTTAGAGTCTTTAAAGGCTTTAGAGAAGGAAAAACTATACCAAGAAATTTTAAAAGAAGAACAAGAAAAAATGAAATCAAATCCAAGCAATTCCATTGACAAAAAGTAAAAAAAGCAGTATAATTTAATCATAGATATATATTAGTAATAATATATAAAATTTGGCAAAACTAGGGTAACCTAGTGACGCAAAGCTATAGGGCCTTCTTAAGGTAGCCAGTTGCACTCTCAATGAGAGTTCGGCTGGCTTTTTTGTTTAAAAAACAAGAGATAAGGAGACCATCAGATGAAACATATGCTAAAATCAATGATCATGTTAATCACATCGATATTTCTGTTTACAGCAGTTGTTTATGCATGGTTTACTTTATCGAATGAATCAAACATTCAACCAGCTAATTTTGATGTAACAGATGGTTTTGCTTTTGATTATGAGATTAGATATTATACAAAAGATTATATGTTTAAATTCGATCAAGCAACCGAATCTATTCTAGTCTATGACACATCAACTTCATCTTGGGTATCACCAATGATTTTACCTGGTGGTCCTGTGTATTTAATTGATGGAGTTTTCATTAGTCAATATGATGTATTGATTCCTGAAAACAATTATAAAGACAATTTAATTATTGAAATAAATGTCAACTTCACAAATGACGTACCAATCCTTATTTCTCAAAAACTATTTGCAGATCCTTCTAGATCTGATTCAGTTGTCTCCTCAATGACATTAGAA
>CAKMKF010000045.1 GCA_927439925.1 uncultured Acholeplasmataceae bacterium
GTAGCTGCTGAATCGATAACTTCATCATATTCTTCATCTGCTGTTAAGTATTTAAACTCTGGTGTAACAAATTTTTTATTATTAACTGTTTTTACCATCAAATATGGTGTTTGAATAAATCCGTATTGGTCAACCTTACCATAGGTTGCTAATGATGAAATCAAACCAATTGATGGACCTTCAGGTGTTTGAATTGGACAAATTCTACCATAGTGGGAGTTATGAACGTCACGGACTTCAACGCCCGCTCTATCTCTAGCTAAACCACCAGTACCAAGTGCTGAGACTCTTCTCTTTTGAGTAAGTTCTGCAAGTGGGTTAATTTGATCCATAAACTGTGAAAGCTGTGAGCTTCCAAAGAATGTTTTAATTGCTCCAGCAAGTGGAGTCATATTGATAATATTTGATGGGGTCGCGTCAGCGAAAGTTGTCGTAGACATTTTGTCTTTGATATTCTTTTCAGCTCTAGCTAGTCCAATTACAGAAGATCACGTTATTGGTCGTTATCGTGGGGAAACCTCGATGTTCGAACCAGATGAAGTTACATTCATGGACGTATCTCCTAAACAGATCGTATCGGTTGCGACTTCTACAATTCCATTCCTTGAGCATGATGATGCTTCTCGTGCCTTAATGGGTGCGAACATGCAGCGTCAAGCAGTGCCTTTATTAAAGCCTGAATCACCTATTGTTGGTACAGGTATTGAATATCGTGCAGCTAAGGATTCAGGTTCTGTTATCGTATCCTCTGTTTCAGGATTTGTAACGTATTCAGATGCTACAAAGATTGTTGTTACTCCTGAACCTGAAACTAAGATTATGGTCGGCAACAATGTATTATATGATCCATCTAAACCATACACCTATGAAATGGCTAAGACCTTAAAAGACTATGGTATGGGCGATTCAGTTACATTTAATTTAATTCGTTTCTTTAGATCAAACCAGGATACTTGTATTTTACAACGTCCAATTGTTTCTGCTGGAGAATACGTTGATAAAGGGGATATCCTAGCGGATGGTCCATCTACCGATAAGGGCGAACTTGCTTTAGGTAGAAACGTAACGGTTGCATTCATGACATGGGAAGGCTACAACTATGAAGATGCCATCATCATGAGTGAAGATTTAGTTAAGGAAGACGTTTATACATCGATTCATATCGATGAATATGATATTGAAACAAGAGAATTAAAAACTGGTTCTGGACGTGAAGAAATTACACGCGAAGTTCCAAATGCTGGTCTCGATGCTTTAAAGAACTTAGATGAAAGAGGTATTATCATCCCAGGTTCTGAAGTTAGAGAAGGAGATATCCTAGTTGGTAAGATTACACCAAAAGGTGTATTTGAGCCAAGTCCATCAGAAAAATTAATTCATGCCGTTATCGGTGAAAAATCAAGAGAATATAGAGACTCATCACTTCGTGTACCACATGGTGGCGGTGGTGTTGTTCAAAGTATTCAATACTTCTCTAAGAAGAATGGTGATGCTCTACCTAGTGGAGTTAACGAATCAATTAGAGTTTATGTAGCTAAAAAGAGAAAAATCTCTGAAGGGGATAAAATGGCTGGACGTCACGGTAATAAGGGCGTTATTTCCAAGATTCTCCCAAGAGAAGATATGCCATACATGGAAGATGGTACACCAGTTGACATCATGTTAAACCCACTAGGGGTTCCATCTCGTATGAATATTGGACAGATTTTAGAAATTCATTTAGGAATGGCAGCTAGATACTTAGGCGTTAAAATAGCAACTCCAGTATTTGATGGTGTTGATGATGACGACCTTGAAAAGATTATGGCTGAAGCTGGCGTTGAGCCAGATGGCAAAACAGTTCTATATGATGGACGTACAGGTCAACCTTATGAAAACAGAATTTCAGTAGGGGTCATGTATATGATTAAACTTTCCCACATGGTCGACGATAAACTACATGCTAGATCCGTTGGACCATACACACTTGTAACTCAACAACCAATGGGTGGTAAAGCTCAAAATGGTGGACAGAGATTCGGGGAAATGGAAGTTTGGGCATTATATGCTTATGGTGCTGCACATACACTTCAAGAAATGCTTACTGTTAAGTCTGATGATATGCTTGGAAGAAATAAGGTCTATAGTGCGATCACGCATGATAAACCAGTTCCACAAGCTTCAATTCCAGAATCATTTAGAGTATTAACGAGAGAATTACAAGCACTTGGCTTATATGTTGAATTAATTGATGCATCTTCCGGTGAAAATGAAGCAGGAAAATCACTCGTTGATAATAATCCAAGTAAATTTAGAGGAGGAGGGTTTCGCTAATGGCTAAAGAAAAATTAACACTACACGTTAAATCATTAAAGCTTTCAGATGAAGCACTCAAAGCGTTAACGCTCTCCGGTATTGATCAACTTGAAGATTTTAACACCTTTAATTTAAAAGAGTTAAATATGCTTCTAGGCGATTCATTTGAAGAAATTAAAACCATTCTTAGAAGATACCAACTTCCAAGAAATTTAGAAAACTTAAATTTGAGCAGTGAAATTATCGCTATCTTAAGTCATGCTAGAATTGCTGATCTAAAAGAGTTTTTAGAATTTGATCGTCATGCACTTTATCATTTGTTTGAAGATGATTTAATTCTTCGTACAGAAATCAACAATCTTTTAGAGCTTTATGGCTTTGATCCACTTAAGGAACATGCCCATACTCCAGAAGCTGTGATTTTCGAAGATGAAGAGATTAAAGAAGACTTATTAGATATCGATTTATCAGAACGTATCCACCGTCAGGTTTTACCTGTACGTAAGGGATATGGTTCAAGAACATATAGCCATTTAAAGATTCGTCTTGCATCTCCTGATGAAATCAGACAATGGTCATATGGTGAAGTTAAAACACATGAAACCATTAACTATAGAACATCTAAGCCTGAAGAGGGTGGATTGTTCTGTGAAAGAATCTTTGGTCCTACTAGAGATTATCAATGTGCTTGTGGTAAGAAACAAAGTGGTAATAAAGGCCAAATCTGTAACAAGTGCGGTATTGAAATTACTGAATCTAAAGTTCGTAGAGAACGCATGGGTCATATTGAATTAGAAGCTCCTGTCGTTCATACATGGTATTTAAAGAATTCTCCATCACGCTTAGCGATTCTATTAGGAATTAAAGCGAAAGCATTGGAAGAAGTTGTTTACCATGCATCCTACATCGTTACCGATGCAGGAACTGCCCCTTTAGCTAAAAAACAAATTTTATCTGAACAAGACTACAGTGCATTAACTGAAGAATATGGTTCAAGATTTACAGCGCTAACCGGTGCTGAAGCTGTTAAAAAGCTATTACAAGAATTAGACCTTGATAAGGAAGTAAAATCTTTACGCAAGAAATTAAAAACATCTTCGAAACAAAAGAGAGACAGAATTATCAAGAGATTGGAAGTTGTTGAAGCTTTCAATAATTCTGATAATAAACCTGAGTGGATGGTTATGGATGTTATTCCTGTCATTCCACCAGATCTTCGTCCAATGGTTGCTCTAGATGGTGGACGTTTTGCGACTACAGACTTAAATGACTTGTATCGTAGAATTCTAAACCGTAACAACCGTTTGAAGAAACAAAAAGAACAAATGGCACCTCGTTTAATCACGAAGAACGAAAAACGTATGCTTCAAGAAGCTGTGGATGCATTATTCGATAATGCGAAACGCGGAAAGAAAGCAGCAGTTGAAAGAAACAGACATTTAAAATCATTATCTGATATGCTTCGCGGTAAACAAGGTCGTTTCAGACAAAATCTACTTGGAAAACGTGTGGATTACTCAGGACGTTCTGTTATTATCGTTGGACCAGACTTAGAAATGTATCAATGTGGTATTCCTAGAGAAATGGCGATTATCTTATTTAAACCATTCGTCTTAAGAGAACTACAAAGACTACAAGGTAATGATGCTAATGCTAAGAAAAATGCGAATTCTAAGTATGAAAAAATGGATGATGATGTATGGGCAGCATTAGAAAAGGT
>CAKMKF010000046.1 GCA_927439925.1 uncultured Acholeplasmataceae bacterium
AGCTTGAAAATGATTGATTCTTGACATAACTAGCTCTGCAATTTGGTGTGTTGTAAAATCTTTAATTTCATCGAAATGAATCAGTTTCATCAATGTTAGTTTACGTCTACTTCTCTTAAATGGAGCGCGTTTTCTTAATAGGTCGTTCCCATCATATCGAACAACTAAAATATTCGCAGCAGCCTTTAGGGCAAGTTTAAATGCTCCTGGTTTCATTGTCTTTACTCTTGGATCTAGTCTATTTCCAATGTTTCCCTCTGGAAACACTAAAATCGCATGTCCGTTTTTCACCGTTTCTACTGCCTTATCAAGCTCAAGTGCTGTTTCTCTAGGGTTCGATCTATTGATTGGAAATACATCATAAGCTTTTAACCACCAACTGATAAATGGCATTTTCATCACTGATTTCTTTGGAGTTAATGTGATTGCTCTAGGTAAAACTTCTAAAATAGCGAATGCGTCCGTGTAAGACTTATGGTTTGCATAGATTACAAGTGGACCATCTTTAGGTAAGTTTTCTATTCCTTCAATGGATACTTTTAAATTCAATATAAAATGATTTAAAAAATATGCCAAACTTCTCATCATGTATGATTTGTATGGATGCTTTGATGGAAGTAATAAAACAAGTGGGAAATTTAAAAAGTAAAAGAAAAGCATAGTTAAAAAAGATAGTGGTAAAGCGATGATAAACCATATGACTAAAAAATAGTAACTGGTTAACGATGTAAAATATGCCGTATAGAATACTAGACTTAATATAAAGATTAAAGTAGCCATAAACACCTCATGCTTTTTCTAGTATTATATACGAAACTTCAATGAAATGCTACATTAAATACTTATATTATTTGATGCGAGGTTTCTCAGACTTAATTTTATTAAAAACAAAGAATTTGATTAAAAAAACAGCAATTGCTTGCTGTTTCATTTTTTCATCTATTTTACAACTCTTGCTACATACGCAAACATCATTGGTCCTGTATGAATTCCTAAAACTGGAGTTAATGCTGAAATGGTTAATGTTCTTACATCTAGTGCCTTCGTAAGCATGCTACCTAATTGCTCAGCTTTTTCCTTGTCATCACCATAATGAACAGTTAAATCAATTTTTTTACCTTCAAATTTTTTGACCATTAAATCTTTCATGGATAGAAGAGATCTTTGTAATCCAAACGCCTTAGATAGTGTGATGTAAACACCTTCATCATTGACAGTAATTACTGGTTTAATGTGAAGAATATCTCCGATTGTTCCTTCAACTTTTCCAATTCTTCCACCTCTTTTTAAATACTTCAAGGTGTTGATTGTGTAAATCGCTAATGAATCATTAAAACGTTGATCATTCATTTTTTCAACAATGTCTTTTGGTGCGACACCTTTTTGAACTAACTCAAGTGCTTGTTCAACAATGTATCCTTGTCCACCACCTAAAGTCTTTGTGTCATAATGCGTAATTTTTAAACCTTTTACATCTTCTAATGCAATTCTAAACGCATTAAATGTTCCTGATAATCCTGATGAAATATTGATAACCAATGCATCAGAATATCCTTCATTCTTTACTTGTTCTAATACCTTTGTTAAATCTTCCATGTTCGGTAAACTCGTTGTGATAACCTTATCATCAAGTTGTGCATAAACTTCTTCTGCTGTGATTTCTACTTGATCTCGAAAACTCTTTCCATCGACTAAAATCATGAGAGGTATGACAAACAAATTCGTATGTTTCTTAATAAATGCTTGAGACAGGTTTGCCCCTGAATCGGTAATAATTGCTGTTTTCATTTTTAATTCTCCTTTTATTATTATATTCATCTATGGCATATGTCAGTTTTTCCGACATGTTTATTGTCTAATATATACATTACTAACTGATTTCACACCTAAAGATTATCACAAGATAAAGCCATAGTCAACGAATTGGAACCCATCCATCCCTATTATTTGAAATATGTATGAATATGTAAAAATCTGAAGCTTTTTTTAAAATTTTCTTGGTTCTATATCTTTTTTAAGATATGCGTTTAAAAGTATAATGCGTATTCTTTGCCTTGGATATGATTATTGGTTATATTATCAATAGAGCATATTTATAAGGAGTAATTAGAAAATGAACGATTATAGAGTTTTACTGTATTATCACTACAACAATATAGAAGATCCTGATACACTTCGTGAAGAACACATAAAATTCTGCAAGGAAATCGGTCTACTTGGTAGAGTGTTTATATCCAAAGAAGGTATCAATGGTACTGTGAGTGGAACTGTTGAACAAACCAATTTATATATGAAGACACTTGAAGAAAGCGAGCATTTCAAAGGTATTCAATTCAAAATAGATGAGTCGGATGAACATGTCTTTAAAAAAATGCATGTTAGAGTTAAAAATGAACTTGTAAATTTCAGTTTAGAAGACGATGTCAATCCTCTTGAAATCACGGGTAAATATTTGGAACCGACTGATTTTTATGAAGGATTAAATGATCCAAACACAATCGTTATTGATGCAAGAAACGATTACGAATATGACATAGGACATTTCAGGGGTGCTATCAAACCTGATATAAGAACATTTAGAGAACTACCAAACTGGATTCGTGAAAACAAGCATATACTTAAAGGAAAAAAGATTATGACTTACTGCACTGGTGGAGTAAGATGCGAAAAGTTTTCAGGTTGGTTAAAACGTGAAGGATTTGAAGATGTTGGACAACTCCATGGGGGTATCGTTACCTATGGGAAAGACCCAGTAGCACAAGGTCAGTTTTGGGATGGAAATTGTTATGTGTTTGATAAGCGATTAAGTGTTCCAATCAATAGAGTTGAGCATGTTATCGTCGGTCGAGACTATTTCACTGGAGAACCTTGTGAAAGATATATTAACTGTGCAAATCCTGAATGCAATAAACAAATTATCGCAAGTGAAGAAAATGAACGTATCCATTTAGGAAGTTGTTCAGAAGAATGCAGAGTTCATCCAAGAAATAGATATGTATTGAAAATGCGAGAAAACGAATCATATGAAAAATAAAACACCAATTGGTGTTTTTTTTCATTCCATCGGTTTTAAATTCTTCTCTAATCTCAAAATGATTTGTTCTAGTCTTTTTACTCTTGTCACTTCTTGCTTAGCAGATAGATAAAACCCAGTATATGTTTTTTGAACTGATCTTGACATGTTCAAAAGATTTTGATAAGCTAACTCATTTGATTTGACTTGATCAATAAACGTTTGGATATGTTCATCAGTTATGACATCAAGTTCATTTTCCCAAACATTTTCTTTTTTAGCTTGAAGGATTGCATTGATCCCATGAGGGGTCATTCTTCCATCTTTTATAAGTTTGTCTGATATTTCTCTATTTCTTTTTGACCAAATGCTCTTCTTTCTTCTCTTAGCGAAGTACTTTAAATAAGAGAATTCATCTACATTTCTAATATAATAATTGTATAGTTATCCATTTCGTATTCAAAGAGGTAAACATGAACCTATTATTTAAAAATAAAGAAGAGTTTCGTAAATACTTAGAGAAAAACTATGCCAATGAAGAAGGTCAATGGCTTATTTTTGGTAAAGTAGGTGGGCCACTTACACTCACTCCAAATGAAGCTTTAGAAGAGGCACTTTGTTTCGGATGGATTGATGGACAAATTAGAAAAATAGACGAATTCTCTTATTTAAAGTACTTTGCTAAGAGAAGAAAGAAGAGCATTTGGTCAAAAAGAAACAGAGAAATATCAGAACAACTTATAAAAGATGGAAGAATGACCCCTCATGGAATCAATGCTATCCTTCAAGCTAAAAAAGAAAATGTTTGGGAAAATGAACTTGATATCATAACTGATGAACATATCCAAACGTTTATTGCTCAAGTCAAATCAAATGAGTTAGCTTATCGAAATGTTATGGACATGTCAAGATCAGTTCAAAAAACTTATACTGGGTTTTATCTATCTGCAAAGCAAGAAGTAACAAGAGTTAAACTCATGCATTTTAACACTGCCAAATCTATATCTTTTAGAGCAAGCTCAAAGATTTGATTTGGATCAAAGAAGATTCTATTTGGTTCAGCATAATCTGAAACAAATATAACTTTTTCTTAGATATTCATATGC
>CAKMKF010000047.1 GCA_927439925.1 uncultured Acholeplasmataceae bacterium
CTTACATGTCTTTGTTAAAAAAATGGAATTACCGACAGATCAAATGGAATCTTGGGAATATAAAGTGATTGAAGATGAAAGAGAACTAGGAAAAATATTAAAACCTGGGTTATCCATTCATTTTGAATTATCTGATTATAACTACCATAAAGCAACTTTATGGGGTGTAGGGATATCAGATGGTAAGAATCACTACTATTTATCTCCTGAATTCGCACTTACTTCAATCAATTTTCAAATGTATTTATCAGATGAGTCAATCTCTAAATACACTTACGACTTAAAAGCAGTCAAAGTATTCCTTTTATGGAACCAAATGGAATTATCGGGGATAACCTTTGACTTATTACTCGCTGCATACTTAATCAATTCCCATTTAGGAAAAGAAGAATTCAAGAGAATTGTATCAGCATTCAATTATGAAGATATTTTATATGATGATTCAGTTTACGGGAAAGGTGCTAAAAAAGCATTACCTGAAAAAGAAATCTATCAAAGACATATCGTAAGTAAATCTAAGGCGATTTCTGAACTCAGACAATCGATGCTAGATCAACTTGAAGACCAGAAACAAACATCATTACTGACTGAACTTGAAATACCATTATCTGAAGTTTTAGGAGAAATGGAATATCAAGGTTTATCTGTCGATTTAGATGAATTAGAAATTCAAGGTAAAGATTTAAAGGAAAGAATTAAAAAAATCGAATCCGAGATTCATGAATTAGCAGGAGAAGAGTTTAACGTGAGTTCACCTAAACAAATGGGAGATATTCTATTCGAAAAACTTAATCTTCCTTATGGTAAGAAAACCAAGACTGGTTATTCAACCAATGTCGAGGTTTTAGAAGAACTTAAAAAACATCATCCTATCATTGAGAAGATTATGGAATATAGACAGTTAACCAAACTGCATTCAACCTATATTGAAGGTGTCAAACAAAATCTATTTGATGATCATAAAGTACATACAATCTATATGCAAGCCCTAACAACTACAGGAAGATTATCATCACTAGATCCTAATCTACAAAATATTCCAATACGTACTGAAGAAGGAAGAAAAATAAGAAAGTTATTTATACCAAGAGAAAACCATTATTTCCTTGGTGCAGACTACTCTCAAATTGAACTTCGGGTACTAGCAGATATGGCAAATGTCAAATCCTTAGTTGAAGCTTTTAATCAGCATGTTGATATTCATACGAAAACTGCTCAAGATGTGTTTCACGTTACAGATGTAACTTCTGATCAAAGAAGAGCAGCTAAGGCAGTCAACTTTGGAATCATTTACGGTATTGGTGCTTGGAGTCTCTCTGAAGACATCAAGGTTAGCCCTAAAGAAGCTCAAGCGTTCATCGACAGGTATTTATCCATCTATCCTGAAATCAAGGCTTACATGGAAGATATCGTGAAATTCGCGAAAGATCATGACTACGTTGAAACCATTATGAAAAGAAGAAGATATATACCTGAACTCAAATCTCCGGTATATACCCAAAGACTTTTTGGTGAAAGAACTGCATTAAACGCTCCTATTCAAGGAAGTGCTGCAGATATTTTGAAAAAAGCGATGGTTGATTTATATCACTATTTAAAGAAGAATAAGAAAAAATCGAAAATACTCCTTCAGGTACACGATGAATTGATTTTAGAGGTTCCTGAATCTGAATTAGAAGAAATGAAAAAAGTAGTACCTTTAATGATGTCAAATGCTCTCAAGCTCAAGGTTGAACTTGAGACTTCATGTGACATCGGGAAGAATTGGTATGAACTGAAATAGGAGTTGAGGATATGCCCGAGCTTCCAGAGGTAGAAACGGTTAGAAGAACGCTTGAATTAGCGATCAAAAATGAAGAGATTGTTGAAGTCATGGATTATTATTCAAAAATCATAACAAATGATTTAAATGATTTTAAAAAAAGGATTCAATTCCAAACGATTTATAGAATCGATCGCATGGGTAAATATTTGATATTTATTCTAGATACTGACGTGATGATTATTCATTTACGGATGGAAGGCAAATTCTTTATTAAAAGAGATGAACCAGTATTAAAACATGAACATATCGTATTTAGGTTTAAATCTGGTAGAGAGTTAAGATATCATGATGTGAGAAAGTTTGGGACAATTACGCTTTTGCCTAAAGAAACATATTTAGAAACCAATCCTTTAAACAAACTTACACCAGAACCTAAAGATCTTAACATCCATAAATTCATTTTTATAATCTTGGTTTGTCATATTGGACCTGGTCGCGTTCAAAATGGATTTAATGTTCATATGCGAAAAGTACTACCAGGTCCAATATTTCAAACCA
>CAKMKF010000048.1 GCA_927439925.1 uncultured Acholeplasmataceae bacterium
TCTATTCGATACAAAGATATAGTCTTCATGAACAGGTGGAGTTGATAATTCAATTTCCTTTTTAGTTAGTACCAATAATCTTTCAATGTGGTCTGCACCAATTTCTGCAAGAACTTCTTTAGTTGTGTCAATTTGAAGTTGGTTGAAATAACAACCATCTACAATATGAAGAAGAAGATCTGCATGAATAACATCTGATAATGTTGATTCAAATGAACGAATCAGTTCATGGGGAAGTTTTGATACAAACCCAACTGTATCGATTAAGATAAATGGAGGATTGTTATCCTTTTGAAGTCTTTTCGCTTTTGTATCTAAGGTTGCGAATAGCATATCTTTTTCAAATACTGGATCTGAGTCATGATGCATATAGCTTGATAATGAGTTCATGATAGATGATTTTCCAGCGTTAGTATAACCAACTAAAGCGACTACTGGGATTTGTGACTTATTTCTTTGTTTTCTTGATACGTTCTTTTCTGCCTTAATCTTTTCCAATTCTTTTTTAATGAATGTTATTTCATCAACTAAGCGACGTCTATCGAGCTCAAGTTTGGTTTCACCTGGTCCTTTAGCGTTATAAGATCCACCACCTTGTCTAGATAGTGAGTTTCCCATACCGATAAGTCTTGGTAGTAAATACATCTTTTGAGCAAGCGATACTTCAAGTACCGCTTCTTTAGATTGTGCGCGCTCTGCAAATATGGAAAGAATTAGAAAGCTTCTGTCGATGACTTGGACTTCAAGTTCTTGTTCCAAATGCTTAAGTTGCGCAGGTGATAAGGTATCGTCGAATATGACGATATCTATGGATAAGACTTGAATAATAGTCTTAATCTCTTGAACCTTTCCACTACCTACATAGTATTTTGGTGAAATGGTTTTTGCGTTCTGGATAATTTTATCCTTGGTTTGAATTTGTAAAGCTAGGGCTAAATGCTCTAACTCATCTAACGATCTTTGTGTTTCTTCTGTGGTCTCTTTATAACTGAGACCTACTAATAATGCTTGATCCATATATACCTCTTGTTTCTCTATCATCAGGATAGGCTAAACTAAAATGTCTTTTTATACTTACTGTCTAAAAGACCTTGAATTTGCCTAAGGATCAATTGGGTTCTAGATTTTATTTTTTATCATTTAAAATCGAATACCTACTAATCTTTGAGGGCAAATTATACATTTAAATTTCTTCGTAGTTTCATGTACATTTCGATACCTCCTCGAATATATTGGGAATATTTGAATTCACCAACACTACCATTATAGACGTTAACATAAAAAAACTCAATCTTTCTTCAAATATAGATTAAAAGAAATCTTTTAAAGGGATATGTTTCATTCGACATTTTATTTAATCACATGAAGTTGTTATGATATAATAGATTTAGTAAAAAGGAGTGCGATGATATGTTATTCGGGGTAGAAATTTGGAAAGTAGTTGTTGATGCTTATATCGTATGGGTCCTTGCTGTTTTCCTTGTTAAATTTTTAGTTTCTAATAAGAGAATGCTTTCTATAGCAATCACTTTTTTGTTTGTTTATCTACTCGCATTTTTAGCAAATGTATTAGACCTTTTGGTAAGTACAGTATTTTTGAACTATCTTCAAGAATGGATGCCAATTTTAATGATTGTGATTATGGCTCCTGACATTAGAAGATCGTTAGAAATCGTATGGAAGTCAGATTCAAGAAATGAAATGGTAGTGATGGGTAGTGAAAGAACGAAACAGTCGATTATTGAAGCTGCTATGTATCTTTCATCTCAACAAATCGGAGCTTTGATTACCATCGAAAAACATAACACATTAGATCAATATGCAGAACGTGCAATTATTATGAATAGTGAAGTTTCAAAAGAACTTTTAATTAATATATTTACACCAAACACCCCATTACACGATGGAGCTGTCATCATTAGAGGAGATTTAATTGTTTGCGCTGGTGCATATTTTGTTCTATCAGACAATCAAAACTTTGAAAAAACAACAGGTTCAAGACATCGTGCTGGCTTAGGTATTAGTGAAATTACGGATAGCTTAACAGTCATCGTATCTGAGGAAACAGGTAATGTTTCCATAGCTGTTGAAGGTATCATGTTAAAGATTAATGATAGAGACAAGTTGATGGAGTACATCAACATGTTCATGAAGTAGGGGGGTATATGATGATTAAGAAGATATGGACTTTATTATTTGAACCCTTAAAAGCTTTTGCAAATAGAAATTTAGCGGAAAAGATATCCACTTATTTTAGTAAGAATAAATGGATGACATACGTAATCGCTTTGGTTTTTACGCTTATTATTATCTTTTTAGGATACACAGTATCTGGTTTACTTCAAGAAATAGAGGGGTAGTCATTCATGCTACAGCATCCAATTTATCCTTTGATTATTACTGTATTTTGTCTATTTTTAGTAATCATTCAAAGCATACAATCTGAAAAAGTTTTGAAAAATCGATTGGTTATCGCTTTTTTCAACATTACCATCGCAGTGATGGTTTTTGTTATTTACCAGCAAATGATTATCGGAAATGAACTCTATGAAATGATTTATATTGGGTTTAATTTCTTCGTCTATTTGGTGTTCTTATTGATTTTATATTCGACATTTAAAACCGCAATTCTAAAAGCTAACCATTATCAACTTTTTGTGAAATCAATTAAAAATAGTAGATGGAATTCTTATTATGTAGTTGATGCTAGAGAACGCATTAAGGATATGTCAGCAAGTCTTCTCCATGAATTAAATTTAGAAAAAGAAGATATCATCGGAAAGAAATTCTTCAGTGTCTTAAATAAATCCATTCGATTTACGAAAATGAATGGTCAAGAAATTAATAATAGAGCATTAGAAAATTACTACATCACATATCGTGAAAATGCGAAACCTGGAGATTCTGAAGTCCAAGAATTGACGTTCTTAAATTTTGATGGGAATCCAGTAATCCTTCATATGGTGATGCAACCAGTATATGCACTCGGTAAATATAAAGGTAGAATTTGTGTTGGTGAAAAGAAGACAGACTTCGATTTACTTGCTGTTGAGAAGGAATTAAATGAAAGAAGCACTGAACTAGAAAGCATTAGACATAAGTTTATCGCGACTCTTGAAATTAGCGAAGAAGGTTTATTTTATATTGATTTAGATGAACGAACAATTTGGGCAAGTGACGCACTTGTTCACATGCTTTCATTACCAGGGAATACGTTAGATTTAACCGATTACAGAAGAATGATTGAAGCGGAAGACCTAAAGAAGTATTTAGCCTTACTTGGCGATTTAACGATGAATAAGAAACAGTATTCTACCTCATATCGTATTATGGTAAATGGAAGATATATGTGGTTTAAAGAAAAAGGAAAGAGACTGTTTGAAGATACGCATAGTGCAGTCATCATGGGTACCTTAAATCCTATGAAGACTAAACATTATTTAGCAAGTAATATTGATGAACTTGACAGATTAAAAGATCATAACGATATGCTAGTCTCCATGAATAAGCTGTTTAAGGATAACAGATATTTCCAACTCGTTTTAATACGTTTAAAGAATATGCCAAAGATTAATCAGACCCAAGGTAGAGAAATTGGGAATATGTTGATGGCCGAATATATTAAAAAACTAAGAACTACTTTTGTAACTGAAAGTGGAGATATCTTTAGAGTATCTGGCATTGAGTTCGCGATTACAATCACTGACCCTAGAAAGATGGATGTTCTAGCAAATGGAATAAAATCAAATCGCACATTTTTAAATCTTGTCATGCAATACGGTTCGATATCAGTTGAACTCGAAGTATTCGCAGGAATCGCGATTGGTGGAAGTGATGCGCATGATGAACATAAATTATATCAAGCGGCAAATCAAGCATTGACGATATCTGAAAATCCTCAGTTTAATACACATGGTTGTTACTATAAGGATATTGCATCATGATGAAAAATGAGATTCGAAAATTGATGTTTGAAAAAAGAAACCAAGCAAGCCTTGACGACTTAAAACAATCAAGCTTTGATATCATCAATCAAATCCAAAATGATTTAAACTATCAACAATCGAAAGTAGTAGCTATCTTTTATCCAATGGAGAAAGAAGTGAATTTATTAGGTTTGGTTAAGGATTCAAAAACTTTCTGTTTCCCAAAAGTTACTAAAGAGGGTCTTCATTTCTTTAAGTATGATCCAAATCACACTTTTGTAAAAAGTAATTTTGGCGTAATGGAACCAGAAGGTGGAGTTATTATGGATGACCTTATTGATTACATGTGTACACCAGCACTAGCTATATCTAATGAATTATATCGAATTGGTTACGGCAAAGGTTATTATGATCAATTTTTAAGTAAGCATAGACCAAAACATGTCGTCGGAGTTATCTTTAAATTTCAAGAATTAGAAGAATTACCATATGATTCATTCGATCAAAAACTAGACTATTATATCAAGGGGTAATTATGAACACAGCTTTAATTGTTGCTGCTGGTACTGGTAGCAGGGCACAACTCGACCAATCAAAGATTTTATACAAGATTAACGGTAAACCATTATTTCTATACTCCTTAGAATTGTTTTTGTCATTGGATTATCAAATCATTTTGGTAGTTTCGAAAGATGATATCAACGAGATTAGAAAATATGTTACAGATAATATTAAACTTGTTTTAGGTGGTAAAACTAGAGGCGAGAGTGTGATGAATGGATTAAAAGAAGTTCAAACACCTTATGTTTATATTCATGATGCAGCAAGACCACTGATCACCAAACAAGCTGTTATGGCAATTGAAAAAGCATTAGAGTATCACGATGCTGTTCTTCTAGCTGAAAAATTAACATCTGCTTTAAAAAAGTATGATGAAAAAGAATTAACATCGATGAATAGAGATGATTTCATCTTAGCTCAGACACCACAAGCATTTCTAACTGAAAAGATTAGATATGCATATATTCGTAATGAAACAAATTATGTAGACGATATTTCTTTATATCAAGCATTTTATCCAGAAGACAAAGTTAAGGTAGTCATTAATACTGAACCTAATATTAAGGCGACCTACCCACAGGATTTTTCATTCATTAAAATGATTTTAAAGGAAAGGGATGAAAATTTGAGAATTGGACATAGTTTTGATATCCATCAACTTGTAGATGATAGACCTCTCATTCTTGGAGGCATAGAAATCCCTTACGAAAAAGGGTTATTAGGTCATAGTGATGCAGATGTCTTACTTCATGCAATTGCTGAAGCCATGCTAGGAGCACTAGCTCTAGGCGATCTAGGCTCATTCTATCCAGATACAGATCCGGCATATAAAGATATGGATTCAAAAAGAATATTAAAAGAAACTAACGATTTGATTAGACAAAAGGGCTATGAAATTGGTAATATAGATGCGACAGTTTATGCGGAACTACCAAAGCTTAACCCCCACATCAAAAATATAAAAGAAAACATCAGTAAACTCTTATCAATCAGAGAAGATCAAATATCAGTGAAAGCGACCACTTATGAAAAAATGGATGCTATTGGTGAACAAAAGGCGATTGCCTCTGAGGCTGTAGTTCTACTGAAGAAGGTGTAATTTATGATTATAGATACAGATTTTGGACAATTTGAACTGATTAAAGATCATCGCGAGTCTTTTGATCTTGTGAAATTTAATGAAAGATATGTAGATGTCGCATTCGACAGATACACATATTTAGTAGGAGACATGTCTTCTTCAATGCTTAGAATTAAAGGATTTAACTCAGATCCAAAAAGCCCTAACGGGTATAAAAGAATTCCTGACTATTTAAACGAATCATGCAATATGAATTGTGGACATTATGTTTTAAAACGCGTCAAGCCAACAACAACTGATTAAATCGTTTGAAGTAAACATACAAATGATATATACTATGTATGCAAAGGAATGGTGAGTAATAATGGAAGATACAAAACAACAAGTTTTAGACTTGATTCATAAGGTTAGACCTTATTTACAAAGAGATGGTGGAGACATTGAAGTAATCAATGTTGAAGATGGCATTGTCTATGTAAAAATGCTTGGAGCATGCGATGGGTGTATGGCTTTAGACGTTACCTTGAAACAAGGTATTGAAACCATGCTTTTAGAAAATGTGCCTGGTGTGATTGCAGTAGTGACTGTAGATTAAAAATAGACGACCTTTTGGTCGTTTTTTTACATAAAAAATGAAAAAGGGGAGTTATTTATGAAAAGAAATATTGGTTTAGTTGTAGACTCAACGTTTGGATTTGATAAGAAATACGCAAAAGAAAACGACATCACGATTGTTCCACTCAAAGTCATCATTGAGGATAAGGAGTATGTCGATGGTTTTATTGCTCCAGAAATCATTAATAATGCACTTTATGAAAAGAGAGATGTAAAAACAAGTCAACCATCTCCTGAGCAATTCATTAAAGCTTACGAAGATCAATTAACAAAATATGAACAAGTCATATGCATGACCATTTCAAAATCATTATCTGGAACTTTCAATAGTGCGAATTTGGGGAAAACTATTTTAGAAAATGAAAACATTTATGTAGTTGATACAGAATCGAATATCAATGGAGCTGCCTATCTAGCAGAAAAATTGATCGAATATCTAGATCAAGGGCATCAAATTAATGATGCACTAGCATATCTTGACGATATAAAGAAAAAAGGCTCTTTAGTCTTTACTGTGGATAACCTTCAATATTTAGTAAAAAGTGGAAGAATCAGTAAAGTATCAGCATTAATCGGTAACGTCTTGAAGATTAAACCCATTTTAAGATTTGAAAAGGGAGTCTTAGGTTTAGAAAATAAGGTTAGAGGATTTAATAACGTTATTGCTTACCTTGTCAAAGAGGTTCATAAGATTATTGAAAACGGAAAAGCTGTAGTTAGAATTGCCTATGTCGATAAATCTGTTGAAGCCAAAATGCTTGAACACGAAATATTTCAAATAGGTGAAAATGTGGAAGTCAAAATTACTGGTATTATTAGTCCTGTTGTATCAGCCCATGTAGGACCTGGTGGACTGGGAATCTATCTTACACTCGCTTAACGCAAGGAAACTTGCGTTTTTTTCTTATATTCATAGATGAAATCTAAAATATGATATAATGTGTACGAGGTTTTTGGATATGAAAATAAGCGATCAAATTGTATGTAGGATAACTGGAATACAATCTTATGGGGTCTTCGTCACTTACGAAGACTATTCTGGTCTTATTCACATCTCTGAGATCTCTGATCAGTTTGTCTCATCAATCGAAGAGATACTATGTGTTGGAGATGAAGTAGAGGTTGTAGTACTAGAAGTTGATGAAGAAAATAAGAGATTAAAACTCAGCTATAAACAAGCACATCCGGTTCATCCTAAAATATCGAAAATGGTTAAAATCAAAATAGGATTCCATTCGTTGGCGAAAGCCTTACCGCATTGGATCGAAAAAACAAAGAAATAGAGGGAGTTAACATGGCACACATCGAATTAAATTTAAATGACGTGCGCTCTTTTTTGAGTGCAGAACCAGAATCTTTACAAAAAAAGGTTAATGAAATACACAAAAAGATTCATGAAAAAACCGGATTAGGTAGTGATTTCTTAGGTTGGGTAGACTTACCTAAAGCATACGATAAAGATGAGTATAAAAGAGTTCTTGACGCAGCGAAAAAAATTAGAAAACAAAGTCAAGTTTTAGTCGTTATTGGTATTGGTGGTTCATATTTAGGAGCTAAAGCAGGATTAGAATTTTTAAATGTCCCATTCAAAAAGAATAAACTAGAAATAGTTTTTGCAGGTCACCATATGAGTGGTTCTTATTTAGCCAAGCTTGTTGAGTATTTAAAGAATAAGAAATTTTCTATCAATGTAATCTCTAAATCAGGAACAACTACAGAACCTGCTATCGCTTTTCGTGTTCTAAAAAAAGAATTAGAAGATCGTTATGGTATGGAAGAAGCTAAAGAAAGAATATACGCGACAACTGATAAAAAAAGAGGAGCGCTATATACTGTCTCCAAACAAAATGGTTATGAAATGTTTGTTATTCCTGATGATGTAGGTGGAAGATTTTCAGTGTTAACGCCAGTAGGGTTATTACCACTCCAAGCAGCAGGAATCAATACGAAACAAATCTTAAAAGGTGCACTTGATGCATATAAGAGATTTTCTAAACCCAATTTAGCGAATAACGAAGCTTATTTATACGCAGCTACACGCTACTTACTTTATACATCAGGAAAAAAGATTGAAATGCTTGTTGGATATGAACCTAACCTACTATTCTTAAATGAATGGTGGAAGCAATTATTTGGTGAATCAGAAGGTAAAGATCATAAGGGTTTATTCGTAGCATCTGCAGGATTTTCAACAGATCTACATTCACTAGGTCAATATATTCAAGAAGGTGAACGTCATCTATTTGAGACTGTCATCCAAGTATCTAACACTGGTGATGACGTGATGGTACCTGAAGAGGAAAATGATTTAGATGAATTGAATTACTTAAAAGGTAAACCATTATCATTTGTCAATGCACAAGCATTAAAAGGCACAATGATGGCGCATAACGATGGAGAAGTACCAAACATTTTATTAACTATTCCAACATTTGATGCATATACATTTGGATATTTAGTTTACTTCTTTGAAAAAGCTTGCGCAATGTCAGCTTATATGATTGATGTGAATCCATTCAATCAACCAGGAGTTGAAGCATACAAGAAAAACATGTTTGCATTACTTGGGAAAAAAGGATACGAAAACATACTAAAGTAGGAATATTGAATGAAAATAAAAAAGACTTATTCAGAACATGAAACTGAAGCTCTAGGATATGAGCTTGGTTTACTGTTGAGAAATGAACCGAAAGTTGTTATTTTATTAGATGGCGATCTAGGATCAGGAAAAACTACATTTACTAAAGGACTAGCTAGAGCTATTGGCGTAATAGATATCGTCAATAGCCCTACTTATACCATTATGAAAAAGTATAAGACACCAGATAGACTTAAAGTTCTTTATCATTTAGATTTATATCGTCTTGACGGTGTTGGAAGTGATTTTGATTTAGAAGAATATATTGATGGATTCGGTATGATAGTAGTCGAATGGCCGTTTAAGGCAGATGAGTTACTACCAAAAGATTATCTTTTAATTCAAATTAAAAAATTAGGAATTTCAGAAAGAGAGTTTACATTAACGTGTGTAGGTTATCCTTGTAAACGTGCGGTGCAATTCATATGAAAACTTTATTTTTTGACGTTTCAACCAACGTTATGTATGTCGGTTACGCTAAGGATGATATCTTAGTGGATTTTTCCATTCGAATCGCTCAAAGAGACCACGCAAAGTATTTAGTTGATCGAATAGATTCTGTCTTAAAGAGAAATAAGTTAA
Source organism: uncultured Acholeplasmataceae bacterium (assembly GCA_927439925.1). Lineage (GTDB taxonomy): Bacteria > Bacillota_I > Bacilli_A > Acholeplasmatales > Acholeplasmataceae > Peloplasma. The sequence continues at coordinate 9,404 of CAKMKF010000048.1, forward strand.
CTCTCGATATGATTGATGAAGTGATTATCGGTTATGGCCCAGGTTCTTATACAGGAATTAGAATTGCAGTTGTTGTTGGTAAGATGCTTGCATACACAAAAAATATTAGATTAAGAGTAATAAGCAGTTTATATTTCATGACTTCTGGTTATGAAGGAAAAGTAGCAGCTTTAATAGATGCAAGAAGAGGATTTGTTTTTTGTGCCATTTATGATGGAGACAAAGTCCTACTAGAAGATGGGTATAGAAAGTTATCCGAATTATCATCAGATGATAGATATAGAAATGCGCAAACCATTTTTATAGACGATAGAAGTTTTGAAATTAACCCTAAAAAGATTAGAGTGCATTCAACATTAGTAGAAAATCCTCACGATCTCATTCCTAATTACTTAAGAAGAACAGAAGCGGAAACCAATCATGATCAGAAAAGCAACGATTAACGATATACCTTATTTAGTTAAAATCGAAAAAAAAGTATTTGAGCAATCACTTGGAGAAGACTTCTTGTACGACGAGTTTATTCTAAACCCATTTGCACACTATTTTGTCTATGAGAAAAATAAGGAAATCATAGGATATATCGGATTTCGTGCAATTGATAAAGAATCTGAAATGATGAATTTTTGTGTGAACCCAGAATATCACTCTCAAGGTGTTGGATCTGAAATACTTGAATACTCAATCAACTATTTAAAAGAATTGAAAGTAAAAACGATTTTATTAGAAGTTAGAAAAAGCAATAAAAAAGCTCAAGCCATTTATGAGAAATATGGTTTTCAGCAGTCACATATTAGAAAGAATTATTATGGATCAGAAGATGCATTTGTATATATAAAGGAGGTGTAATGATGATCATACTTGCAGTTGAATCGAGTTGTGATGAATCTAGTGTAGCAATACTTAAAGACGGAAAAGAAGTTTTATCACATATCATCTTATCCCAAATTGATATTCATGCAGTTTATGGTGGAGTAGTTCCTGAAATTGCTTCAAGAAACCACGTTGTACATATGACTAGAGTTTTTGAACAAGCACTGAGTGAGGCTAAACTAACACCAAAAGATATTGACTTAGTTGCAGTTACTAAAGGTCCTGGATTAATCGGATCTTTATTGGTAGGTATTAATGCGGCAACCACTTTCGCGTTTGCCCATCAATTACCATTAATCGGAGTGAACCATTTACACGGACATATCTATGCAGCAAATATTGACCATGACATCAAGTTTCCAGCATTAGCACTTTTGGTGAGTGGTGGTCATACGGAATTGATTTATATGAAAGGTCATATGGATTTTAAACTATTAGGAACTACATTAGATGATGCAGTAGGTGAAGCATATGATAAAGTTGCTAGAACACTTGGTTTATCTTACCCAGGCGGACCTATTGTAGATCGACTTGCCAGTGAAGGAAAAGACACGTATAACCTCCCTAGACCATTTTTAGATCGAGAAGCATATAACTTTAGCTTCTCAGGATTAAAGAGTGCAGTCATTAACCTCGTGCACAACGCACAGCAAAAAGGCGAGACGATTCGAGTTAATGATATGTGTGCATCCTTTCAAGCAAGTGTCTTAGATGTCATCATTGAAAAGACAAAGCATGCCTCAGAATCATTTGATATTAAACAAATTATTATATCGGGTGGTGTGGCAGCAAACAAAGGGTTAAGAAATAGAATCTTTAAAGAAATTCCAAATAAAGAGATTATTATACCTAAAATGGAATATTGTACAGATAACGCTGCGATGATTGGTGCAGCAGCTTATCATCAATATTTGATTGAAGGTGCACTGCCTAATTATTTATTAGGTGGAGAATCCACATTGAATATCGAAAGTAAATAACCTACTCAGGTTATTTTTTTTATAATATAGAGTATAATATAAATAAAATCATCGATGATAGTAATAAAATAACGTTTAAATTTACATAATTCATATTGTATATGTATATTTTAAAAAGGGTATATAATGAATTCCAAGCAGTGTTTCACTTTTCATTAAAAAGAAAGCGAAAATATTGTGTTTTATTTAGTAAAAGAATAATATAAGATTAACAAGGGAGTGATATATATGAAGTTTTTGTTTAAGTTGATTGTATTACCTATTTTATCGATTGTTGCAATTCCCCTTATTTTATTAGCTGTGATGTACAAGAGCGTAGATATTCCTGTTGAAGATTTCGAAGGAACTACTGCTAGACCACTTTCACAGATGGTTGAAGATGAAATGGATGCATTCTTAGTCAGTCCAACGTCTACTTCGGCTTTAAATTTAAGTATCGCACAACAAGATGCAAATGCAATGCTAAAATCTAAATTTTTAGAAACTAATCCAAATTACTTGGATGAAAATGCAGATGACGATCAAAGATATTACGTATTAAAAGAAGAATATTATGGATACCAGGGTTCTTGGGTAACATTTAAAGATGATACCGTTGAAATTGAATCTGGTGCTCATGTATTTGGTGGTGGGATGACTTATAAAACTAGACTTCTCATTACATTTAAGCTTACGGTTGATACTGACGAAGTCGTTTTAAAACTTGACAAACTAACGATTGGGAATATGCCACTTGCTTGGACATTCTCAACTGCAAGTTGGATAGCTGAAAAAGTTACTGGTCAAGATATTAAAGGATTAATTGATGATCAACTTGGCGGACTTGCTACATTTGATGCGG
>CAKMKF010000049.1 GCA_927439925.1 uncultured Acholeplasmataceae bacterium
ACTCTTGGAAGCAATTTTTACTGTATTAATTCAGCTAGCTGAGCACCAAGTACAGTTTAATGAACGTGATGTCATGTATATTATCAAATTGGCAGAAAAAAATGAACTAGACGGTGTATTTGAATTATATAACAATCGTGTATTTATTATACCACATGAGAAAAAATAAAAAAGCACAGAAGTACTTTTTTTAATGATAAATGATTTAAAAACGCACCTTATCGGTGCGTTTTTTTTACGATTTACTTTTTTCTTAGCGCGTGCTGCGCGTGCACGATCTTTACGTTCTACACTAGGTTTAACGTAAAATTCACGCTTGCGTGCTTCTTGGAGGTTTCCTGACTTAGAAACATCACGTTTAAAGCGACGTAAAGCATCTTCAATTGATTCTTTTTCGCGAACGACTGTTTTAGGCATTGTCTGCCCTCCTTCCACGCTTAGATTGGTTAGCCTTTTACATTATATATGATTTTTTTCTATTTGTCAAAAAATTTTAGATATTTTTGACGGATAGATAAGTAAGTATATATAGGCTAGCGATTTCTGTTGGTAAAATATAATGACCCAGTGTAACTGGTATTACTTTTTTTGATAATAAAGAGTTTCTTTCTGCATCACTTATCCCACCTTCAGGACCAATGATTACTGCAATTTTTAGCTCTTTTTGAATACTTGGTAATGCAATTTCAAGTGTTGTTGATTTTTCATTTTCATCTGCTAACAAAACGACATCATAAACTGATAAATCCAATTTATCTAAGCTCTTTACCATTTCAATAACTGGAACTTCAAAACGGTGAGCTAGCTCAGCTGCTTCTTTAGCAATCATTTGAAATCTTTTTATCTTATTATCTTCATTTTCTAGCTTGGTAATACTTCTATGCATACCCGCTAGGATAATTTTAGACGCTCCAAAGATAGTACCATATTTAATAACAATATCCGATTTCGGATTTTTAGGTAACCCTTGAATTAAAGTGATTTCTGGTTGCTCATGTTTTTTAAGTTCATGAATCACTTTATATTTCACTTCTTCCGATTCTAGATCTAGAGATGATAAAAAACATTTGCCATTCAAACAAACAATAATTTCATCACCTGTTTTCATTCGCATCACCTTTTTGATATGGTGCGCATCTTGACCAGTAATGGTGTTATTTTGATTTTCAATAAAATAACGTTGTGGCATAGTTCACCTTTATTGATGAAAAAAGCGTTTCAATAGAAACACTTTTGTCTAATCTCTTCGTGATTTTTGAAATTATTAGTGTAATAAATTTGATGTAACAACCAAAGCGATTAATAGAAAAGCAAGTACCGCAGATGAACGAACTAAGAATAGTTCAAGTCCGCGAGTCTTTCTGTTTTTAAATAACTCTGATTTTTCACCACTGAATGCATCCTGAATATTATCTTGTGAGTGTTGTAATAAAACAGTCACGACAAGTAGGATAGCAACGATAATTATTAAATAGTCTGCCCAGATCATATGATTCCTCCTAAAACTCCATCTAATGATATCAAATTTTCATTTTTTTGTCAATTATATGTTTAGATAATCTACGATTAAATGTTTTCTTCTATTTTAACAATCTTTCCGTCTTCAATATATATAATACGGTTTGCAATATCTTTCGCATCTTCATAGTCATGGGTAGCGAATATACACGACATATTTTGCTGGTTCATGATGCGTTTCAAATCTTTTCGGATTTGTTTTCTTAATTCTTTATCTAAATTGCTAAATGGTTCATCGAGTAATAACATCTTAGGATTTGGTGCGAGTGCTCTAGCTAAAGCTACTCTTTGTTGCTGTCCACCTGATAATTCATGAGGATACTTTGTATATTTTTCATTCAAACTAATCAGTTCTAGCATCTCTAAAGCAATCTTTTCCTTCTCTATCTTTGATTTATTCTTTAATCCATATTGGATATTTTGCATAATATTTAAATGTGGAAAAAGTGCATAGTCTTGAAAAACCATACCTATATTTCTTTTATTTGGTTCAATAAAATGGTTATTTGATACTATCACTTGATGATCGATGATAATCTCACCATTTAATGGTACTTCCAGTCCTGAAAGCACACGTAACAACGTGCTTTTACCAGAACCACTTTTTCCTAGGATTGCAACTATCTCACCTTTATCAATCCCGGTTGAGCAGTCATTTAAAACCAATTGGTTTTTTTCGTATCCAAAATTTATTTTATTTATATCAATATACATTATTGAACAGTCCTTTCTTATAGTGCGTTAACAAATAGATTAACACACCTGCAATTGTGATTAGAATTAATGATGGAAGACTAGATTCTTGTATCATTTCATCTCTTGCATAAGTATAAATATAAGTTGAGAGCGAATCATAATTCGCAGGTCTTAAAATGAGTGTAAGTGGTAATTCTTTAATAATATCTATGAAAGATAAAATAAATGCTCCAACTAAACCTGGGAGAATCAATGGAATATCGACTCGAATAAGCGCATCTAATCTGTTTGATCCTAGTGTATAAGCTGATTCTGTAAACTTCGTTCCAATCTTTTCATATTGACTTTCAATACTATTAAATCCGATAGATAAAAATCTTAATATATAAGCGAAAATCAAAGTAAATAAACTGACTGTAATCACTAGACTAGGTCCGTTTGGGAGAATAATGGAATAAATGGGTGCGAGTAACCGATCCAAATCAACAAAGAATACATGAACTGCAACAGCAATGACTGCACCAGGTATTGCGTACCCTAAATTTGCGAGTCTTACCCATGATTTGCTTGCTTTACCTCTTTTATTTAATCTCGAGAAATTAACCATAAATAGCGCGATTATAACGATAAATCCAGCAGTCACTACAGAATTAACAATCGTATTCATAGTAGCTATTAATATTCTTATATCTAAAGCTTTATGAATCGTTAGAACCAAATACCATAACAATTGTAAAACTGGAATTAGAAAACCAATGGCTAAAACGAACCATAGGAATGATGCTACACCCACTTGTTTCCATCCATGAATTTTTCTTCTTGACACAAGCTTTGTTTTCACATGCATATGATACTGTCTTCTACCTCTAAATGCGCGTTCTATTAAAATGACTGCGAAAACTAGGACCATTAAATATGCAGATAATCGAATTGCACTTGTGACATCACCTAGTGAGAACCATGCATTAAAGATGGCGAAACTAAATACTCTAACATTAAAGTATTGAACAACACCATAATCATTAAGTGTCTCTAAGATAACTAGTAGTGTTCCAGCGACTAATGCAGGTCTTGCTAAAGGAATTGTTACCGTAACTAATCTCTTCCATTTGCTCGCACCTAATAATGTTGCACTTTCAAGATAAGATGAGCTTTGTCTAGATAATGAGGTTAAGGTTAATAGATACACATATGGATATAAGGTGAATGCGAAAATAAGCGATGCACCTAACATATTCATAATGTTTATTTGCCCATTCATACCAATTGAACTTAAAAATCTTCCAATCGTTCCTGTATAACTAAACATATCTGCATAAACATAAGCTGCTATATAAGATGGTACAGCAAGTGGAATGACTAGCATCCAACTTAAAAACTTTCTACCTTTAAAGTTATATCTTGAAACGAAATAAGCTGACGTGAATCCTAATATTAAAGTCATAACTCCAACTAAAATGATTAAAACAATGGAATTTAAAATATATTCTTTTAATAAATGGGTTTTGATGTGTTCCCAAGTTGGACTACTTGTTTCAAAAAATTCGAAAAGAATATTGACAATAGGCAATAAGATTAATATGCCAATGACAATACTCATGATCGTAAAAATATTCAAATGACGCTTAATCTTATTGATTGTAATAAAACGCACATCCCTTAGTTAAAAATTACTTCCATCCAATTTCATTCATGATGATGGTTGCTAAAACACTGTGTTCGCCTAATTTGCTTAGTGGAATATCTTGTGCAATAAATGTACCCCATGATTTTAATAAATCGTGTGGTTCAACTACTGGATTGATTGGATATTCAAAATTAGCATCAGCATATGATCTTTGAGCTTCTTCACTCGTTAAAAATTCGATAAGTTTTGTTGCATCTTCTACATTTTTAGAATACTTAGCAACGCCAGCACCACTGACATTTATGTGTGTTCCAGTCGTTTCTTGATTTGGGAAAAAGATTCTAACAGTTTCGCCAACCTCAACTTCATATGGATCACTTGAATTAAGCATTCGTCCAATATAATAGGTATTCATAATTGCTATATCTGCAACACCAGAGACAACTGCTTTCGCTTGATCTCTATCATTACCTTGAGGATCTCTTGCAAAGTTTTGGACTAAACCTGTTGCCCAAACTCTTGCTTGTTCTTCACCCATGATTTCAATCATTGAAGACATTAAACTTTGGTTATAAATGTTTGTAGAAGTTCTAGTAACAATTCTACCTTCCCATTTTGAATCCGTTAATGCTTCATAGGTTGAAAGTTCACTTGCACTAACTCTATCAGGATGATAGACGAGTACTCTAGCACGCATTGTTAATCCATACCAATGATTTTCTTCATCTTTGTAATGATTTGGAACATTTTCATCTAATACATCTGATGTAACTGGTTGAAATAAGTCTAACTCTTTTGCACTATGCAAACGACCAGCATCAGCAATAATCAAAACATCTGCTGGTGAATCCTCACCTTCATTACTCATTTTTGTAATGAGCTTATCTGCATCATCACGAATAAGATTCACTTCTATACCCGTTAATTCAGTAAAACGATCGTAAAGCAATTGGTCTGTATCGTAATGTCTTTCTGTATAAACAGTAATAGATTTATCTGATCCGACATTGCCAAATTGGCAAGCGGTTAGTGTCATTGATACAAGAAGTAAAACAACTGTTAATATTATCTTTTTCATTTTCATTTCTCCTTTAATTTGACAGTCAACATGATTAATTTTATGTGTAATGCTTATATAAGTCAAAGGATATGATAAAGATTATAAATAGCTTATTTCTTTATTATAAATAGAAATAAAACGGCTTTATAAAGAGCCGTTTCGATGTGCAGGAACTCCAATTAATCTTGAATTTGCTGGAGAATCCTTTAAGACAACTGCATTTGCAGCAACTATTGGATTATCTCCAATATGAATTGGCCCGATAATGGTCGCGTTCGCGAATACAATTACACCGTTTCCAAGTTTGGGATGACGGTCTACCTTATCAAATGTGTTTGCACCAAGTGTCACACCATGATAGAGTACACAATTATCTCCAACACTTGCTGTTTCACCAATGACAAGCCCCATCCCGTGATCAATAAATACACCATGACCAATATGAGCTGCTGGATGAATATCAATTCCTGTTTTCTTTCTTGTTTTATAACTTATAAATCTTGCCCAATTTTTAAATCCTTTATTCCATAGTCTATGCGCTCTTCGATGTCTTCTTAAAGCTATCACTCCTGGATAAGTTAAATAAATCATTAAGCAACATGGCGCAGCTGGATCAAATTTTTTAGCTGCTAATACATCTTCTTTGGTACATTGAAATGGTTTCATTCGTATAGTGTAGTTGACAAGTAGCGTTCACCAGTATCGCAAACGATAGCAACAATTCTCTTTCCTTTATTTTCTTCGCGTAGTGCGAGTTCTCTTGCAGCGAATAAAATTGCTCCTGATGAAATACCTGCAAAAACACCTTCTGTTTTTGCTAGTATTCTAGCTGTAAGAAATGCATCTTCATTGGATACTTGAATGATTTCATCAATTACATTCATATTTAATACTGCAGGAATAAACCCAGCACCTATTCCTTGAATCTTATGTGGACCTGGTGCGCCTCCTGATAGTACTGGAGAGTCTTTTGGTTCGACTGCGATAATTTGAACATTTTTCAATTCTTTTTTAAGAATTTCACCAACACCAGTGATCGTACCACCTGTACCTACTCCAGCAACAAAGATATCTACTTTACGATCGGTATCTTCTAGGATTTCGATTGCAGTTGTTTTTCTATGAATTTCAGGATTTGCAAGATTTTCAAATTGCATTGGAATGACATAGTTACTACATTGTGCCTTTATTTCATTAGCTTTAGCTATAGCACCTTTCATTCCGAGTGCAGCTTCTGTTAAATAAACAGTCGCGCCTAATGCTTTTACGATTTGAACACGTTCTTTCGTGACTGTTTCGGGCATCGTTAATATTAGCTTATATCCTTTAGCAGCACATATGAATGCGAGTCCAATACCAGTGTTTCCACTTGTTGGCTCAACAAAGACTGTGTTTTCGTTCACTAACCCTAGATTTTCAATCGATTGTATCAAAGCGAATGCCAATCTATCCTTCACACTTGATAATGGATTATGGTTTTCAAGCTTAACGATAATTTCAGCTTTTGAACCTATCATTTTTTCGTATTTGTTTAATCTGAGTAATGGGGTCTTCCCGATTAACTCAGTGTAGTTGTTTGCTATTTTCATTTTCATCTCTCCTTACCATATTATTATACATTTTATAGTTGAAGATTGCTTGTAAAACGATATATGAATACGTTTTATGTTATAATACGTTGGGTGATGAAAATGGAAATCATGAGATTTTCTTTAGGTAATTTAAGAAGTAACTGTTATATCGTTCATGAGAACAAGAAAGCATTCATCGTAGATCCAGGTTATGAATCCGATGATGTGATCAAATATATCAAAAAATATCATTTAGAAATTGAAGCGATATATCTAACACATGGTCATTTTGATCACGTTGGAGGAGTCAAACAATTAAAAGAATTATTTGGATGTAAGGTTTATGCTCCTTCGAAGGATAAGATATGGATTGGGAAAAGCAGTTATAACCAATTTGGTTATGAAATACCAGTAGATATTTGGGTTACAGATTTAGATAAGATTGAATTGATTGGACATACTTTTACTGTCTATGAGACTCCAGGTCATTCAGAAGGTAGTACAGTGCTTCATTTTGAATCAATGTTATTTTCTGGAGATACCTTGTTTTTCCAAAGCATTGGTAGAACAGATATTCCTTTATCAGATTCAATGTCAATCTATCAAAGTGTAAAAAGAATATACTCACTTTTTGATGAGGATGTTGTTGTATATCCTGGGCATGGTAAAGCAACAGATATTGGGCATGAGAAGAAATTTAATCCTTTTGTTAAGGCATAAAAAAATTGCACATAGATGCAATTTTTTTTATGGAAATAGAGATTGAAATATTAAACTGTATATTTTTTTTATAATGAGGAAATTCTAATTTCATTTTTTATATATTAAGATTCCTGTTTTTTTGATCTCTTCCTCAATTCTTGATGATTCCTTAATTGTCATATTACTGAGTAATTCAACTTTCTTACTCAATTTCTCTCTTAAATCTTCAATAAACTCAAAGTATTTAAGACCGAACAAACTAGATTCCATATATAAATCAACATCACTATATTCAGTAGCTTCCCCTTTTGCATATGACCCAAATAAATAGATATGATCAACATCATATTTTTTTGCTACTTGCTGAACTATTTTTTTCATTGTTAAAAATGACAAAACGCCAGTTGTTTCATCGATTGTTTGAGTTTGTTCGTTTTTTTCCCTTAACATACGGTCAATCAATAAATCTACTGCCCAATCACTAGGTTTTCTGATTTCTTGTTCCCAGTTTCTAATTGTTTTAACAGGCACCCCTGTTAGCGTAGAAACCATTTCTTGTGTAAACCCAAGATTTTCCCTAACGGTTTTAAGTTGTTGGTTCATATTCTATCACCTCTACTTACATTATATACCCCAATGGGTTACTTGTCAACACTTTTATACCCCATTGAGACATATATGATACAAAAAATATCAAATCTCTAACCAGTCATGATTATGCCTAAATCAGAAAGTAAGGTTAATTTCAAAATCATTTTTATATTGGTGAATATATTGCTTAATCAACTTGATTGTTTCTTCAACAGCATTAGATTTAGCATCAATTTTATTCACAATTAATGATGCCTGTTGAAAAGTTCCTCCACCGCTTGTTCCAGCCTCAACATCACGTCTTAGTGTTGCAATTGAGCAAAGCTCTCGCAAGTAAAGACAGTTGAATCCTTTAGAAGAAAGATCATTTGAGCATGCGATTGAATATTCTATATTCATTGTGTTCGTGTTTTCGCTCACAATGAAGCTAACTCCATTTAAGATATCAGCAACTCTTTTCGCTAACTTTGTAGTGATAATGTAAGGAAGCAATTTTGGGCTTATAATAATAGCTAGGGGAGTTTCATCTATAATTTCAACTTGCCTTATAAATTCATCAATGCTCATATCATCGACAAATATCTGACAAAGTACATGTGAAGATCGAATTAGTGAAAGTTCTTTCAAATCGGTTTTCATATCTAGCGCTTTCAAGAGTGTTTTACGAATCGATAAATCGTTAAATTGCTTTACATGTTCAACAGAAAAAATTAGTGATTGTGTTAGCGCTCCAAGACTAATATAATTCTCAAAAGTTATTCCATGTAAATTCACATCATCTATAAGATCTCTAAGCGACATAGATGAAGCCATTTCAAAAATATGTAAACCTTCATTAATCCCTAATACTTTATAAGTTTTTTTAAGCATTTCCTCATCAGGTAATGACAAGCCTCTCTCCCATTTTGACACTGCTTGAAATGAAACGTGCAATTTAGTAGAAAGCTCAGATTGAGTCATTCCAAGAGCTCTACGTTTTTTTGCTAAATACGTCCCCATCATTTTTTTATCGATCATGAATTACCACACCCTTTGTTTCAAGTATACCTTTACTTTTTTATTTTTTCAATCAACTGATAGTAGAATTCTACTGTAATATTTTTCAATATCCTCATTAACACTAAAAATGTCATAAAAACAGCACCTTGAGATACCCTCAAGGTGCTGTTTCATCTATTTGTAATGTGTAGTTGGTTTATTCTTCTACTATGCTAATGCCTTTTGTTATTGCTTGATCTATTTTTTCAATCATTTCACGTCTTTTACCCATGAAGTAAAGTTTAAACATATGAGGTCCAGCTTTAATAACAAACTGATTGTTTAATCCAAATATTCCTTTTTTAATTTCGTGACTTTCAATTACATCAAATGAAAAACGGAATCTTTCTTTAGTAGGTTTAGTTCCCATGGTATTCGAATTAAAACAAACTAATTGATTTTTGTAAATTCCAACAAATCCATCGTTACCAGCACCTGTCATTCCACCTAATGCAATTACAGTAGCCTTTGAAATCGTTGTATAAGAGATGACAACTTTTGAAAATAGTTCACGATCATCTGTTAATTGTAAATCTTTAGCTAACGCTAATACTTCAGATTGACCCATATTCGTTAATCTCCTTGATTTGATTCTGTTTCAACTGCAACTTCTTTAACTTCATTGCTTGATTTTTTTGGAATCAACTTATCAATTAAAGATATTACTTTAGTTGGCACAAATATAAAACCCCAAAAAAAGACGAGGGTAAATAATTGTAGCAGCTTTCCTATGCCATTACTAGAACTTGCAATTCCAACTTTTTGAAATAGCAAAGCGTACAAGAAAATTAAAGTTCCTAAAACTGCTTCTCCTAAAAAAACTCTTTTCGTAAGTTTTTCTTCACCACTAAGTTTAAAAAATATAAATAAAAAAATTAGTAAGAAAAAAACCAAGGTGTATAAAAATCCTCCGGGTAGTTTCGATGCAGCTAACGATCCCCCAATGATACTAGAGTGAACCATATATGGCATCATAATTGCCAACAAGAATAGAAAACCGACAGTAAATTGTGCAACAACAAAGATGAACGTCGTTTTGTCCCCACGCAATAAGTCTAGGAAAGCTTTTTTATACTTTTCCACGCGATTCTCCTTTTTTTAGTGTTTTGTTTTTATATTAGCAATAAAATGAAAAATTGTAAATAAACTATCGAAATATTTACGAAATAAACGGCTAAAAATACTCCATTTTTACACATGTTATAAATAGCAGGACTTTAGTAATATCAAAAATCGAGTATCTTGATTTGCATCATAACCCACCTAAGTAGCAATCAACATTCATCAATAAAAAAAATACACATGAAGGATTCCCTCAATGTGTATTATTAATTATCAAATATAACATGTTTTAATATAGCTGATTTTCAAACTAAATGCTCCACTACTTTTTATTCAAAATAACAAGAGTTTCTAATTCAGATGTATGAAAAAACATTTTAATAGGAACTATATCTTCTATCTCAAATTCTTTGGTTAACTGTGCTAAATCTCTTGCAAGAGTTTTAGCGTCGCATGATAAATAAAATATTTGTTTAAATGATTTTGTTAAAACTGTTTCGATAAACTCAGGCATCAATCCATTTCTTGGTGGATCAACAACTAAGACATCTGCATCAAGTAGTTTTATAATCACTTCTGCTTTCGCATCTATAATTTCAACATGCGATAATTCCATTCTATCTTTAATCATTCTAGCCATTTCAACAGATTCTATATTCGATTCAATCATCACTATTTTAGATGCAATATCACTTAAATAGAAACCAATGGATCCATTACCGCTATATGCGTCTATAATATATTGATTTGGTTCTATTTTTTCCTTAATCAGTTGATAAGCCATTTGAATAACTGGTAGATTGACTTGGAAAAATGAACGATCACTAACAAGCATCTCCATATCTCCAATTGGCTCAGTAATAAGATTTTCACCAAATAGAACTTTCGAATGTCTACCTAATATACTCTTTGGATTATCCTTGATATTGAGTGTAATACCAACAACATTTGGTATCTTTTTTAGCTTGCCCAAGAGTTCACCTTTACCAAGAAATTTATCATCAAGAGCAATCAAGGTAATTAATATTTCTTTTTTCAGGTTCGTTCTAAACGCGATATGTTTCAACTTATTTGGATCAATTAAAACACTATTTTGACTAATGAACTTTAAAACTTCATTTGTCTTTTCATCTGCTAAAACAAAGCTATCAACAGGGATTAAATTTCTTCCGCTCTTATCATATAAACCAAGTTTTAGAAATGGTTCATCAAGTACATGGAAGACATTCTTATTTCGATAGTTTAATGTTTTATTGTCTGATAAAATGTGCTTAATCTTAAAATCAATATGAGCAATTTTCTTAATTGTTTCTTCTGTAATTCTGACTTGCCATTCAAGTTGCTTGATAGGGTAGATATGAATCATATCACAGCTTCCTAACTTTTCATCAGGATGACTGATTCTATGCTTACTCTTTTTAACTATATTTAAAACGACACCTGTTCCAAAGTTTTTATTGAGCTTCGTTATTTTGATTTCAGCTTCTTCACCGTCAATTAAACCTGGGACGAAAATGACATAGTTATCGTGTCTAACAACACCTTGACCTTGATAATCTAAATCAACAGCGATACCTCTAATTACATTACCAACAGTTAACATCTTCTTCCTCCTTAAAGTAAAACGCGAGTCCACCTTGTGAGGTTTCCTTATAGGACGAGTGCATATCTAAACCGGTTTGATACATCGTTTGAATTACCATGTCTAAAGATATTTTTCTAGAATCTGTTAGAAAATATGCAAGTCCACAAGCATCGATTGCACGTAGTGCTGCAACCGCATTTCTTTCTATACAAGGGATTTGTACATATCCATTGATTGGATCACACGTTAATCCTAAATGATGTTCAATCGCTATTTCTGCAGCGTATTCCACTTGATCCATCGATAGATTAAATAGCGTTGCGTGTGCTGCAGAAGCCATTGCACATGCACTGCCTACTTCAGCTTGACAACCTGCAACTGCACCAGAAATGGATGCGTTGTGCTTAATCAAGTTACCGATTAATCCTGCAACTGCTAAACCATTTAAAATACGTTCTTTATTGACGACGTCATGTTTTTCATGCATGTAGTAAAGCACAGCTGGTAAGACACCACAAGCACCGCAGGTCGGAGCTGTAACGATTACACCACCTGCAGCATTTTCTTCACTAACAGCGAATGCATAGCTTGCTACAAGTCTATTTTCAGTGATTTCAATCGCTTCTTTTTCAGAATCTCTAGCATATAAGGATGGTGCTTTTCTCTTTAACTTTAATGGTCCTGGTAAAACACCCTTAGTTGAAATACCCTTCATAATCGAAGCCTTCATCGCTTCCCAAATACCATCCAAGAAATCATGAAATCCTTCACCTTCAACCATAAATACATAATCAGCAAGATTCATTTTATGATCTTTACAATATTTTTTTATTTCTTTAAAAGTTTTATGCGGGTAAATTGGTTTTTCATAATCTTCTTGTCCAACGAAAAGAATTCTACCCCCACCAACACTTTGAACTTCTTTTTCGACAATTAACGCACCATCCTTAAATCCTTTAATCAATAGAGTATTTGGATGTTTACCCAATTCAATGGAAGTCAAAAAAGTCACAGGACAATGTCCTAGTGACTCCTTGATGGCTTCTTCTGTTAAATGCCCTTTTCCAGTCAAGGCTAAAGAATTGTAAAGCGTTATTTCATAATGATCAAGGACTTGATATTCATCCTTAATTATTTTTACAGCCTTGGCGGGACCCATCGTATGAGAGCTTGATGGACCATATCCGACATTATAAAGTGATCGAATTGAGAGCATTTTTTTACACACATTCCTTTTTTACTTACTAAATTTCTTCTTTAAATAATTTACATAATATTGAGGGTTAAAATCTTGTTTAGTCGCAATCATTAAGATTTCTTTTGGAGATTTTGAACGACCAAATTGATGAATATGCTCTTTATTCCAAGCATTAATCTTTTTAATATCATTATTTCTTAGTGCTTCTTCGATATTAAAATCTTTATTCATAGAATCATAAATTTGAGCAGCGTAAGCTGAACCAAGAGCGTACGTTGGGAAATATCCAATCATACCACCTGACCAGTGAATGTCTTGTAGGACACCTTCTTTGTCTGTCTTTGGTCTAACTCCAACATATTGACCCATTAAAGTCTTCCACTTCTTAGGTAGATCTCTAACTTTTAGTTTTCCACTTACAAGTAATTTTTCGATTTCATAACGAACCATAATGTGTAGTGAGTATGTAAGTTCATCTGCTTCAATACGAATTAACGAACGTTCAGCTTGATTGATAAATCTAACCCACATTTCAACTGGGATATCTTTTAATTGTTTAGGGAATAATTCAACTAATTTTGGATAATGAACAGTCCAAAATGCTAGAGAACGTCCAAGCATGTTTTCAGCCATTCTTGATTGTGACTCATGGATACCTAAAGATGTTCCTCCATGTAGGAATGTATCATCATATTTCGGATCGCATTGTAATTCATAAATACCATGGCCCATTTCATGAATAGTAGAGAAAATTGCTGATACTGGGTTATCTTCATGATAATGTGTAGTGATTCTTGTATCTGATGTGCTAACACCAGATGTAAATGGATGTGCACTTTCTTTTAATAGACCGCGTTTTCTATCATAATCAAAAACATCTAATAAGTAATTAGAAAATTCTTTCTGCTTATCGATTGACCATAGAGATTTTGTTAGTTTTCTTGGGAATTTTTCTTTGGTTTTAGTAACTTCTAAAACGAAAGGTACCAACTCTTCTTTGAGTGTGTTGAAGAATAAATCATATTCTTTAACACCAAAACCTTCTTCATACATATCTAGTAAGATGTCATATCCCTTTAATTCATCTGTTTCAAGGTATTTAACAAACTTTTTACCAAATTCAACAATCTTTTCTAAAGTAGGTGCAAACGCTTCAAAATTATCTTCATTTTTAGCCTTTGCCCAGATTTGTGAAGCTTGAGAAGTTAACACTTGATAAGCGATTAATTCATCTTTAGGAACCTTTTTTACGATTCTTAAATCTTTATATTCATTTTTTATTTCAACTTGAAAATCTTTATCGAGTTGATCTCTGTTTTCATAAAGCTTTTCAATAGCTTCTACATACTTTGGGTCCGCTTGTAGCATATACATATCTTCTGCCAAAACTTGATATTGCTTCGTGCGGTGAACTACTGATAATTCTGGAGCTTCAGTTTCCTGATCCCAACTCATTAACCATCCAAAATATTGGTATGCTTTTAGTTTTTTTCTTGTTGCTTCATAGACCTTAATATAGTTTTCCATACTTTCTCCTTATACTTAATTCTTTTCTATTATTATAACATAAAAGGGACTTCACTTTGTGAAATCCCACAATGTCTCATAAAAACGCGATGGTTGCTACTCCAAAATAGATAACAAGTGCTACAACATCATTAATTGTTGTCATAATTGGTCCTGCAGCAGCTGATGGATCTTGTTTCATGATTGTTAAGAAAACAGGTACTAAAACACCCATTAATGCAGAAATAAACATGGAAGAAAAAACTGCTATCCAAACAACTGTAGCGATTTCAATAGGCAACTGAGTATCTACAATGACTGGTAAGAATGTTAGGAATGCTGTTACAAACAAAAATGATGCAGTCGCTAGCAACAAACTATTGGTTAACCCAACAAATATTTCCTTAACAACATGTTTTCTTGGAATACTCTTTCCATCAAACTCATTCAAATGAATGCCTAGAATCGTAACAGCAAGTGATTGTGTTCCAATATTACCTGCCATCCCTAAAATAAGTGGTTGGAATAATACAAGTGCAGTGACTTCAGCTAAAGTCGTTTCAAATATCGATAGAAACGATGCGATGACTAAATTTAACACAACTGCAATCATTAGCCAAGGCAATCTCTTTTGAGATCGTTTGAATGCTGATAAGCTTTGATCGTGATCGGATACTAATGCTAACTTTTGATAATCATCATCACTAGATTCTACAATTTCATCGAAGATATCATCCGCTGTAACGATACCAATGATATGATCATCTTTATCAAGGACTGGTATAGAGTTTCTGTCATAGTCCATGACAGTTTGAATTGCTTTTTCAATCGATTGATCTTCAAAAACGAATTGGAAATCTTCTAGCATAATATCCTCAATGGTTTTGGAACTTCTTGCCATAATGAGTGTTCGAAGATCGATAATACCTACTAATCGTTTCTCTTCATCTACTACAAAAATAGAATCGATATAATCTTGTTCTCTTGAGGTTGTAATGATAAGATGTGTAGCTTCTTTAATCGTCATTTCTTTAGGAATCGTTACGAAGTCAGTTGACATAATGGATGCAGCTAAATCTTCATCGTAGTTCATCAATAGTGCAATCGTTTTTCTTTTTACTTGTGTTAATAAACTTAATATCTCTGGTCGATCACTTTCTTCTATATCTTCAATAAACTCTTTCAAATCATCGGTTTCTAAATTTTTAAGTAGTGATTTTCTTTTTGAAACACTAATTCGATGTAATAATTCAAGTTGATCTTCAACATCGAGTTCAACAAAGATATCCGTTAACTTATCTAGACTTACTAAATCCAGTAATCTATTTTTTTCATCATCATCTAAATTTGGATATAAAACAGCTAAGTCATATGCAAATATTGACTTCAATAATTTCTTTAAGGATTCATCGGTATGTTTGAAATTGATTTTCTTCATCATCTCAAATACCTCCTAACAAAAGGGTTGCTAGTCCGAAATAAATGAATAAAGCAGCAACATCAATAAGTGTCGTGATAAATGGACCAGATGCTACAGCTGGGTCCATTTTAAGCGATCTTAATGTTAGAGGAATTATGATTGCGATCATCGGTGAAAAAATAACTGTAAACCATAAAGACATTCCAACGACTAAAGAAATAATGATTGGGTTTTGTGTTGATGTGGT
Organism: uncultured Acholeplasmataceae bacterium; assembly: GCA_927439925.1. Taxonomy (GTDB): domain Bacteria; phylum Bacillota_I; class Bacilli_A; order Acholeplasmatales; family Acholeplasmataceae; genus Peloplasma. The sequence goes on from CAKMKF010000049.1 coordinate 15,822, forward strand.
GATAAAGTTGGTAAAAATGAGAGTAATCAAAAACGCAATCACACCAATCACTAAACCACTCATGATTCCAGTTAATATCTCACGATAAGAATTCTTTAAAATTCCTTTTTCATGAGAAGAAATCATTTTTAAGGTAACCGCTAATGTCTGAGTAGCTACATTACCTGCAGAACCTAAAATTAAAGGTTGAAAAA
>CAKMKF010000050.1 GCA_927439925.1 uncultured Acholeplasmataceae bacterium
CTAGGTTCTTTCAAAGGAATAAGCATTAATATATAAAAAACAAGAAATGCTTGCGATAGTATGAGTCTTAAAATGGTTGCATCTAGCATCTTCTTATTCACCTCTGTTGATTGATTGTTGAACTTTAACAAATCATATATATGAACATTTTATCATTTATATTTTCATTCGATAATTAAAAGTCTCAGGATTAGATTGATTTAAGAAAATCTTAAGAATTACTAGATTAATCATAATTAAGGATATATTTAGCTGCTGTCCATTTTTTGAGATAAAAAACCCCATGAATAAATCTAGACAAAAGTATCTAGTATTCACGGGTTTTTGGATTACATTTTTAAATAAAAACAATTTAAAGCTTTAGAAAATCGAGTAAATCAGTGTTAAGTTGATCTTGATGCGTGTAGGAAAGTCCATGAGGTGCACCAGGATAAATCTTTAGAATCGCATTTTTGACTATTTTTGATGATAATAGTGCTGCAGAACCGATTGGGACAATTTGATCATCATCACCATGAACAATCAAAGTCGGTATGTCAAATTTCTTTAAATCACTTGTGAAATCTGTTTCAGAAAATGCTTGAATGCAATCATAAGTGTTTTTGTGTCCAGCAGTCATCCCTTGAAGCCAAAAAGAATCAATCATGCCTTGAGAAGCTTTGGAATTTTTCCTGTTTGCTCCAAAAAATGGTCCAGCTGCAATATCTTTATAAAGCTGCGAACGATCTTTGAGTGAGCCTTCACGGATTTTATCGAATTCCTCAATTGGTAAACCTCCTGGGTTGGATTGAGTTTTGAGCATTAGAGGTGGAACTGCTGAAATCAAGGCAACTTTTTTTAAACGCTTTGTGCCGTAACGACCAATATATCTAGCAACTTCTCCACCACCTGTAGAGAATCCAATTAAAACAGCATCCTTGAGATCTAGTGATTCGATGAGTTGTGATAGATCATCTGCATAAGTATTCATATCGTTGCCATCCCATGGTTGACTTGATCTTCCATGTCCACGACGGTCATGCGCAATACAGCGATATCCATTTGAAGCTAGAAACATCATTTGTGCTTCCCAACTGTCTGAATTGAGCGGCCATCCGTGACTGAATACCACTGGTTGACCAATACCCCATTCCTTATAGTAAATTTGTGTGCCATCTTTCATGTTGATTGTGCTCATAATTTGCCTCCTTCTTTTATTGATGATAATCAAGTTAATATAGATAATTGATGCTTTATAGTGTTGGTATGATATTCCTCATTGTTTATTTCTTATTCAAGTTTTAATTATATGTTTTAAGGCTTATACAACACCATTATACATTATTTATCATTTATTTCATATATTAACGCTTTTTATGAAAGATGATTTTTTGATGGATATCGAAAATCCCTACTTCTATATGAAAATGGTTTGATACCTTCGCATCAAACCAATACTCTATATTAATTATGTTTGCATGTCAATGAATCTCAGCCTATGTGTTTAAGTATTAAAAAAAGAGAGCAGTTGGAAAATAATGTCCATGTGCTCTCAATTACGTTTTACTTTTTCACTTTTTTATCTGTGATCTCTTCTATCTTTCCCTTAATTTCAGCTTTTTTGGATTGAACTATCCCTTTTACTTCTAGCTTCTCGTTACCGGTTGCTTTGCCAACCGTCTCCTTAATTTTTCCTGCAACTTTATTGCCTGCATTGTCGATTTTGTGCTTTATATTTGCCATAATCGTAACCTCCTCTCTTTATATATAATTCTAAGAATTCCATATTTTTTTCTAAAGTGGTTATCACGAACAAGAATTCAATAGCTTAGAAAGTTGTTTTGTGCTTACTGAATATCGCTCTCATCATTGATTCTCGTAGGGAGGATTCTACTAGATCCTGAAGTTAAATATGCATAGGAAGTTAATTACATTATACGCTTAATATTTCATAATTGATACATTATTTTCATATTAAATATGTAAATAATATGTACTTATATATAAAAAGAACTTGAACTATTGAAGTTCAAGTCCAGTTATTTTTGATGGCGGAGGAAAGGGGATTTGAACCCCTGCGGCTTTTACGCCCTACATGCTTTCCAAGCCTGCCTCTTCAGCCACTTGAGTATTCCTCCATATGATGGTGCACCCGACATGAATCGAACATGCGACCTTAACCTTCGGAGGGTTATGCTCTAATCCAACTGAGCTACGGGTGCACTTCACGTAGCGATAATTATTTTACCATTTTATAATCTATTTGTCTAATGAGAAAAACAAAATTATTCTGAATTTAAATGATTCATGAATTTGTTTCGATTTCTGAGTTTTTACGCAATCATTTTTTTGTTTGGTAGTGATGATGTATTTGCGTTCATAGCGATTGAATATTGGTTTAATCAATTCATGTTCCTCCCACCATTTCATATGATCGAATTGCTTACATGTCTGACTCTGATGCTCTCAGAATCACATTCGATCATCAAATACTCTTTAGAAATAAGAATATCGACTTTTCAAGTAATGAAGGAAACCCCATATTATCATCAAAAGATTTATATTTAATGGAAGTTAAGAGTGAAGACAACTTTCCATTTTGGTTGGCAAGAAAATTATCAGAATATGAATTATACAGTCAAAGCTTTTCAAAATATGGAAAAGCTTATCAACAATATCTTCTAGGAGGAACTACAGATGACTACATTCTTTACCACTATTGATATGACTGAGCTAACGCTCATCAATATCTTACTTGTTTTAATCACATCAACTGTTTTAGGAGCAGTGATGAGTTTCGTTTTTGTATTTACACATAAGAAGACCGTTTACGATCATGCATTCTCAGTAACACTACTTTTAATGCCTTTAGTAATCTCAGTAATTATTATGCTTGTGTCTAACAATTTAGCAAGAGCATTTAGTTTGGCTGGAGTATTTACACTCGTTAGATTTAGAACTGCAATCGCTGATTCTAGAGATATCACCTATATCTTAAGTTCAGTAGGTATCGGATTAGCTAGTGCACTCGGTTACGTGAACTACGCAATGCTGATTACTGGCTTTATAGCTATCCTATTACTTCTTCTACACGCTTTTAACTTAGACAAAGATAAGAACAACCATGCAAAGTTAAGAATCGTTATACCCGAAAATTTAAACTATTCTAATGTCTTTGATGATGTCTTTAAGATCTATGTGCATAGCTATCAACTCCAAAAGGTTAAAACTACTGATTTTGGTACAATGTTTGAATTGACTTACTTAATAAAGTTAAAAGCCAATATTGACCAAAAAGCATTCCTTGATGAACTAAGAGTTAGAAATGGTAATTTATCCATTACATTAACCTCTGATTATGTATCCCTAACTTCAGAATAAAACAAAAAAAAGCGAATTTCGCTTTTTTTATTTTCTACTGGTCGGGACGACAAGATTTGAACTTGCGACCCCTTGCACCCCATGCAAGTGCGCTACCAAGCTGCGCCACGTCCCGGCTTTCTAATTATATCAAAAAGAGGAAATAAAAAAAAGAGCCTAAGCTCTTTAATTTAACTATTTAGCAAGTGAACCCATAGGATCCCAAGGCTTTAAAATCTTTGGATCTTTCTTCCATGCTTTAAGCATGTCTTCACTTAAGTATTTCTGATGAATCACTGATTGATAGACATAACGATCGAACCAAGTGTCTGTAGCTAAGTAGTAGCCCTTAAGCCCATTTGCATCACCCCAACTGTTTTCAATCTTCCATCTATTTGGTTTGTCATCCGCCATATTGACTGCAGTAAACACCATCGCGTGATTCATTGCACCTTGGCTATAATCTAATTCATCTTCTTTGGTCATGAATAAATTCATTTCTAACATGTTTTCGAAGTCATAGGATTCATCATCCCAAACACCTAGAACTCTATCTCCATAACGGGTAACATCCGCACCAAACCATACAAGTTCTTTATTCATAAGTTGTTTTAAGACTAAACCTTTTAAATCTTTAATATCAAGGTTTAAATACTTGATTTCTCTTCCACCAATAACGTTACCAAGATAAGATACAGAGTATGTCTTCATATATGGTTTATCCTTTGTTGGAGCGTGGATGATTGAAACGTAGTCCTTTAAGATATCTCCAATGTGGATTTTATAGAAGTCTTGTGGTGTTAAGTTTTTAACGATATGATATTCATCTTTTGAGACATACTCAAAATCAAAAGCCTTAGGTGGAACACCGAAATTAGTAGTTAAGAATGTATACAGTTCATTTAAAGTCTTAGACTTCAAATTTGGTATATCTTTTTCTTTACCTTCTCTTTTTAAACGTCTAGCATCTGCTGCGTAAAGTCTTAATTTGACGTTAATCAATTTATTCATAAAAGCTGTACTAGATGATGATGAAGTCTCAACCATAGATTCTTTAGGTACAACACCATATTTTTCAATGAGTTCCATAAGGATTTGTTCATTCTTTTTGGTCAATCC
>CAKMKF010000051.1 GCA_927439925.1 uncultured Acholeplasmataceae bacterium
TGCTTCAAATATGATATCATGCTCAAAAAACTCATAATAATAATGTTCACTTTCACCAATATCAACGAAATTCACGCCTCCAATCAACAAAATGGGCAATAAATATGTTGTTTCATGTTGATTAACAAGCGATACTTCTGAAAACAAGAATTGCTGTAAGACATAACAAGGGACATTATCAAATGTCTCTTGTTATGTCTTACAGCAATTCTTGTTTACAGAAGTATCGCTTGTTAATCAACATGAAACAACATATTTATTGCCTATTTTGTTGATTGGAGGAGTGAATTTCGTTGATATTGGTGAAAAGTGAACATTATTATTATGAGTTTTTTGAGCATGATATCATATTTGAAGCAACTTTAAACAGAGTGGATTGAATCAAGGGGAAAAATATACATGACAGAACTTTGTGATCGGATTTTGAAATCAGCCATTTCAGTGATATAATTTGTTTGAATCTAAATTGTGAAGACAATATTCAATGAAACACAAAATTAAAAAATACGAAATACGAGGGTTTATATGGAACGTGAAGAATTATTTAAAGAGTGGCTACAAAAATGGCAACCTAAAAATGCGAGTGTTAACTTTAATAAAAACTCATGGGCAGAATCTACTCTTCTATCTTACGTGAATGTATTAAAAAACATCGTCAATGATTTAAAAATTGATGATCAAGACGTAAAAAAGAATTTATTAGCGTATGACGATGCTAGAGAATATTTGATAGCTTATGGGAAAATTATAAACTCCGAGAACTTTAAAAGCTTGCAGTATTTTCCTATCGCAAAAAAGGCTTTAAAAAGATATCTTGATTATCTTAACGGGTTGAAATAAGAAAAATAGAGTAATAACATCATATCCTTCATTTTCACATATTTATCAAAAAAGTAGCTAATTACTAGTAAACAGCGAAATATATAGCAATTATTATCGTATTATGGTTTAATTATGAATAAAAATTAGGGTTTTTGTGAATTATAGAGTATACTTATACATGGTTAAGTCAGTAATGGCTATTAATCAGAATAAAAAAAAGGAGTAATCGACATGACAGGAACAGTAAAATGGTTTAATTCAGATAAGGGATATGGATTTATCTCAACTGAAGAAGGCAAAGATGTATTCGTACATTTCAGCGCAATTCAATCTGATGGATACAAATCACTTGAAGAAGGTAGTAAAGTTGAATTTGATGTTGTAAATAGCGATCGCGGCGAAACAGCAGCAAACGTTATTAAACTATAAATTTTCAATGAGTCTATAGATAGGATTTTTAATAAAAAATAAAGTGGTAAAGCACCTATTTACGAATAGGTATATATAGCTACACAATAATTTGAATATCTATAAAACATGAAACGCTCTTCTCAACTTTGAGAAGGGCTTTTTTTGATATTAATAATCTTCTTAGATTTGTGACAACACAATACTTTGGTATCAGTTCAAAATTACTAAAAAACACATCCAACTTCAAAAAGAGTTAATCGGTTATTTGTTTTGGTATAATACCAATTAGAAGTATCAAGTAAATTAAAAAAATTATAAGGAGAAAATTATGATTAATATCAGCAACAATCAAAGTCTTAATGATGACAAAGAAATAATTAAAACTGCTAAAGATTATATAGAAGGATGGTACGACGGAGATAAAGAACGAATGAAAAATGCACTCCATCCTGATATGGTAAAAAGAAGATTTAAGGATGGAGAATTGAAGGAACTCAATACTGAAAAAATGATTTTTGGAGCTGAACGTGGTGGAGGAAAACATGTTCCTAAAGAGACATATAAAATTGTCATCGAAATTTTGGACAGAAGTGATACAATCGCTTCTGTTGTAACAAGATCAGAATATATAGATTATCTTCATTTAGCAAAAGTGAATAACAAGTGGGCAATTGTTAATGTTCTTTGGGACTTTAATAAGTGATATTGTTGTATATAATACTAACAGTATTCAATTTTTCGTAATCAATATAAAAACACTTTTTGGCCCAATTCAACGAATCATTGAGTTGTTCAACTAAATTGTGATTGTATAACTTTGATTTTCACCTTATAATAAATGTGACATTAAACCTTTTGGAGGGAAAGATATGATAGGCGAACGATTAAAGAAACTACGTATGAATGCTAAGCTCACACAAAAAGATGTTGCAGACATCATGAATGTTACACCACAAACCATCTCTAAGTGGGAACTTGATTTAAGTGAGCCTGGTATCGACATGATGAAAGAACTATCTGCTCTATACGGAGTAAAAGTTGATGACTTGTTAGATCCATATAAGAATACATCTTATGAGAATCTTTCAAATTTCAAGCTCAAAGAGATTAGCTTATATGTTATGTATGCGATATTATTAGGATTATCGATTACGATTGCGTTTGTATCATATATTACTGTTGATATACAAGTCTTAGAATATGGTATCTTGGACAATCATTTACCAGACTATAGAGCAATAATACCTATAGAATTAACACTAAGTAGTATATTCATGTTAGCGATTATGATTGGTATGCCAGTAATCCTATTTACACTTCACTTAATTGATAGAAAATTCATTGGTCATATCGTCACAGTTTTTATAGCCTTAGCAATTAATTTGAGTCATGTTGTCCCTATTCTAGCATCACCACTATACTTGAATCCTGAAATAGGTATGATCTTCCACATTATCTATATCTTTATCTTGATTGCTATTCTTTTAATAACTATTTCGATTCAAAAATGGCATATATACATGCATATACAAAGTCATCCAAAAACTTGGATCGGTTTTGTAGGTATGATTCTTACAACATTTTTATTTCCATTTTCATTCAATGAACCATCACACTATTATTTTAGTCAAGTGGAAGTGATCCTTTTTGGAGTGATGCTCATACTTGCTGGATTATTGATGTTTAAGGATGTTAAAAAACTTCAAATCCCTATTTTAGCTTCATCATTTATGCTCATCTTTGGTCTTGTTTATGGTACAGCGGTTTATATCTTTAATTCTGGTTTAATTATTGGAAGTATTAACTTATTTGGATATATGTTATTCCTAGGATTAAGCATGTCAGAAATTAAAGGCGAGAAACTACCTTTAAAAGAACTATTCAAATTGCGGTTGTTACCTTTTGAGATACTCATAATCGCAATCTACTTATATGTGTTTTTATCTGGGGGGGATTTATTTGTTTATTACAATCCTGATGAACCATTAACTTCACAGTTTATCCACTTTAATAACTTGCCAGAACATGTTATTTTCTATTCAAGTTTGATAGTATTCGCTGTGGGGTTAATCTTCAGATGGATGAAAATCAAAGTAGTATATTACATTTTGTATGTAATATGGTTTGGTTCCCAACTCTATTATGCAAATGTTCTCTATGACGCATTCTTCGGTGATCACTGGAGAATGACAGATGGTAAGTTCTTGTTTTTCCCTTTATTCTTTGCGACATTGTATTTAGTGATTCTTATAGGTTCATTCCTCATTAAAAAGATTAAAACAGAGTTAACAAAGAAGAAAAAGATAAATTCATAAGAGAATAAAAAAGTAGACTTGATTGAATAATCGTCTACTTTTTAATTTCTGTCATGATGATGTAAGAATAAAACTAATGTATTTTATTGCAATAAGGACATATAATTTCACCATGATGATTAATCTTAGTGATATTTCTAAAATACATCAATGACTCTATTTGCTTCTCGTAATACCAGTAGTCATCTTTCTTAAAATCAGATTTATGAATCACGTATTTTTTAAGATGTGCGTTATCCGTATAGAAGAAGAGTTTCTTCGTCGATTCACATTTATTTTCTTTGATTTGAGTCATGCAGTCGTTACATTGATAAAATTCATGATAAGAATCTTTAACGAGCTTACCGCCACAGAAAGGACATACATCACGCTTTGTATCCGAATAAATCATTCCCTTAAGTATGATTTGTTGTATTCTTCTAAATGAGTCGATATCTTGCATACTAATATAGACATCATCGTTTTCAAGATAGTTTTCATTAAACTGATTGACTACAATAACTTCGTTAACACCATAGTTCTTTTTATATGTGTTCGATGCTTTAATGTCGTTAACACTTCCAACGAGCATAATTTTGTATATTTTTTCTTTTGTAAAATGAAGAAATATATCTTTTTTATTATTATTGAAAATATCTAGTTTCCAACCTTTGAATGCAAACGATATATCCAAAGAATTTAAGTTCATCTTATAATTTGGATCTGTTTCAAAGTTAAAATGTCCAACAGCGAAAATGGTGAGTATTTGAACATACATCAAGTAATTTTGTTTCATGATTTCAAGATCGATTAGTTCTTTCTTTTCTTCGACCTTGATTGGATTGCCCAATAAGTATTTATATGTCTTGTAGACCTGGCGATAATCTTTTTGCATTAAAAAGATATTTGTTTTTTTAAGAACTAAATTCTTATTTCGAGTGAGATTCTTTTTATAAATCGGTTTGCTTAATCTAGGTTGAATAGCAGAGCTTATGATAGATAACTCATCTAACATTTCTTTAGATAAATTAAAGTATTGACTAAAGTCTCTTATATATCCAGTATGTAGTTTTCCTAAGGCTAAGAAGTAGTTAACGTGATTGACTTTTTCGAGCAGATTAAATCTCATAATATTACTAGCGTATAAAAGACTATTTAATACTCTTCTATTTTTTTTAATCAAAGCAAGTATTTCATCAATGTAATTGCAAAAAATAACATTTTCGTAAATGTTATAATCATCATCATATATTCTTGTTAAAAGCTTTCTAGGTTTTATGTTTTTATTGGTTATATTGGATACATATTGACTGTGATTCGCTAAATGGAGTAAAGTGTTTTGATTGATTGTGCGTGTATTTTCAACAGGTAAAACATCATCAGTGTCTTTTAGGACAATAATGGGTTTACTAAATATTCTTTTGATTGCTGGAATTGACTTTTTGATATGTAGAATCATTTTCTTTAACTGATTAAAATCGAAATCAGGTTCAATAGAAAATAAAGTCATATCGTGCACAACATAATAATCGAATTCAATATAGGATACAGTTTGATGTCTAGTTACGAAATCTTGAATACCTTTTAAAAGCGAAGCATAGCGTCTATACTCATCCGCTTCTTTTTGATCTATTTCTTTTGTCATATTATTCATTATCAAGACGTCTAACAAATTCTGCACATTGGTTTAATTTCAGTTTTTCAAATTCCATTTCTAGCTTTTCTTTGTCATCTATTGTCTTCACTTCAAGTTTCGCAACTACTTTACTTAATAATATTTTTTCAATCGCTTCACTTTCAACATCTTCGTTAGGGAAACATTCTTTATAGATATTAACGAACTCTTCAATTTGTTTTAAAATACGATTCCCAAATGAGATGTTATAAGGCGCGAGCAAGGCTTCAACACTTTTAATCAGTTCGCTATTTTCAGCATCGAAATTACCCTTTTGTTTCGCAGTCATAAATAGTTTATTCATTGTCTGATAATCAAAGAATTGTTTGGAAATAGGACTTGTATAGTTTCTAATTTTTGGAGCACGCTTTGTAAAGTTCATTGTATGTGAGCGGTCATACACTTTATCTGATATAACAAATGTTGATTCATCACGATTGGCTGTACCGATAAACCATACATTTGGTGGAACCTTGAGTGTATTTCCATTTTCTAAAGCGAGATATTCAACTGCATCATCATTTTCTTTTCTATTTAATTTAATATTGATTAGTTTAAGTTCTCTTTGGTTTTCTTCATTTTCCATGAGTGATAGAAAATCTGAGAAATAGTATTCAATTCTAGATAAATTCATTTCGTCTAAAAGTATAAATGTAAATATCTCTTTGTTTAATACTGCTTTATAGAGTGATAATGTGAATTTCTTTGGTGTATATTTCATCGAGAACTCGTTGTAGTAACCAAGCAATTCATTTTTATCTTTCCAAGATGATTCAACTTCAATGATTTCACAGTTTCCAAAGATGGCTTCTGAAAATATTTTTGGTAAGCTGGTTTTCCCTGTCCCTGACATACCTTGTAGAATTGAAAGCTTACTAGCCCCTAATCCTGCAACAAACGTTGCAATATCTTCAGGTGTATAAGATAAATGAAGTCTCGAGTTTTTAGCGTATTCTACGACAAAATGAACGAGATCATATAAAGTTGTTTCATTAGGCTTATAAGTTTTTCTATTCTCTAAATCCTGTTTGAATAAACTTGTTTTTGAATCAAGTTCAGTAAATGCTGGACATGGATCAAATGGTTGATCAGATATATCATCTTTAGAATTAGATGATGAAGAATCATGAGTATCGGAAGGTTTATTGAAGTTCATTAAATTGGTTTCTAGTAAACTCATTTCGTCTCTGTCAAACGCTTTTCTAATAAACATCGCCGTCAATACAAGTACAGATGCAAAAAGGGCGTAGATGGCATCTGTGGTGATTGTATAATCAAAATCGACAGTATTAGGTATACTAACACCATAAAAATTTAATAGATCTGCCATAACGATTAAATTAATCTCTTTAGCAATCTGGAAGTAGTAGCCAGAGATCGCGATGATAAAAACAAAGAAAACGTTAACTGCAGCTGCTAGTTTGATTATTTGGTTAAATTGTTTGTATTTGGATAGATAGCTAGCTATTGAAATGACAAGTGCTAGACCGATAGATATGAGCATAACAACAAGTATATAAGCAACGATACGATATCCAGGATCTAAAGAGGCATAGTCTCTTAAAATGTCAATTCCTGTTAAGTCAACAGAGTATGTATAAGCTCCAGATACGACTTGAATTTTAATAATCTTTAAGAATAGCATAAATACAGTAACCAAAGACAACATAAAGACGTAGAATAAAGGTTCTATTCTAGAATATTTTGTTGTAGTGCTTTCTGATGATATTTGATAGTAAGCATTATATTTTCCTTTAAATATAGCATAAGCGAAAATCACGATACACATCAATAACATTGGGATGAATGCGAATGTTTGGGCAAGAGATCCCTCGATGATGTAATACATATACATTGTTAATCCCATTAAGAAAAACATGATGGTCGCAATAAAACTGAATGAAACTAAAATTTTTGACTTATTGATAAATCTATCTCTATCAAAGAAATAACTAGATAGACAACTTGCGAAATAGAGGAAAATACCTAAAAAGATAGCGAAATTGACAAGGAAGTAAATAATGATAGCAATATTGGTATCTCCAGAAAATAATACGCGGATAATGATCGCGTTATAAGTAGTTCCTGATTCAAAGATTTGATACAGTGGTACAAAAAATGTTACTAAAAATACTAGAATCGCGATAATATCTATGATTAAAATATAAAGCGGAATTTTAGTATCTTTCAAGTTCACACGGATATTTTCTTTTTGAAGAGCACTATTTAAGTCAAGCATTCTCTTTCTTAAGATGAGTAAAACAAATATTCCGACAATAAAGATGATATTTAAAATAGCCAAGACAATAGCAAATACAGATAAATCATTAAAAGATATTTGGAAAATTATTAACGCAATAACAAACCCAAGAAGGCTTGTAACTGCGACAACAAATCCCCAATTATTCTTTCTTAAAAAACTTAATCCAGACAATAGGATTGGAATAATAGATAGATAGAATAATAAGGATAGAATGAATGCGAAGATATTCATAAAATCGCCATCAGATAAGTTACTAGATAAAGACCATAGACTATCCCCTTCAAATGGTGATTTTAATTTTAAAGACATGATCCATAGATTCATGAAGAAGACAATTACCATCAAACCTATGATTGATGCTCCTATAAACCATGATTTTTTAAACAAACTCTTCATATTTGATTTCCCCTTTAAATAGATTCTATTTATATTTTAATACTGTAATCAAGTTTCTTACTATCATTGTATCACAATGAGCCGAACTCGTTAAGAAACAAAGATGTATGAAATAAAAGCTTTTGCTCAATTAGATAGTAGACTTTAAATGGTTATATCATTCGTAAAGCTAGATCTTAAAAGTCACGCAACTGTGAAAAGGAATAATAATTTTCATATTAACTATAATTGATGTGTTATTGATATAATAGAGTTAAACGAGAAACACGATGCATTAAATAGGGAGGATCAATATGTTTAAGATTATTAGAGAGTATGAAAGTGGAGTCAAATTCCGATTTGGGAAATATGTTAAGAAATTAAAACCTGGATTAAGACTTGTTATTCCAGTCATGCATGAGATTAGAAAAATCGACTTAAGAACAATCACACAAGATGTTCCACAACAAAAATGTATTACGAAAGACAATGTTACGATTACTATCAATGCTGTTGTTTACTTTAGAGTCTTCAATGCTGAAAAAGCTGTTCTTGAAGTTAAAGATGCTTATTTTGCGGTAACTCAGTTGGCACAAACCACATTAAGAAACTCTATTGGTGGAGTTGAACTTGATGAATTGCTCTCTAATTTGAAAAAGATATCGAAAGATATTAAAGAAGTCATTGATTTAGAAAGTGATCCTTGGGGAATTCGCGTTGAGCGAGTCGAAGTTAAAGATATCAAACTACCAGAAGATATGGAACGTGTAATCGCTAAGGTTGCTGAAGCAGAGCGTGAAAAACGTGCAATCATTGTTAAATCTGGTGGTGAATTGGAAGCTGCAGAAAAACTATCAAAAGCTGCTAAAATTCTTGCTGAAAATCCAGGTGCTATGCATTTAAGAACGTTATCAACTTTAAATGATCTATCATCGGATAAGTCAAATACGATTGTGTTTGCAGTTCCAGTTGAAATATTAAAGCATTTTGAAACGAGATCAACAGATTCTTTAGCAGAAATTGTAAAGCTTCTTAAGGAAAAGAATTAACACTATAGATTAAACGTATCTTAAATAACAATTAGCCCATTTCTTAATAGATGGGCTTTTCTTTTTTTGTTTTTTTGCACTTTTAGTTCTTTGAACATACAAGAAAACATACAAGAAAACATACAAGTAATGTTATTTGTGATATAATCAATCTAGATAGGAGTTGACTCATTATGGCATATAAACCACCGTATACAATAACAACAAAAATGATGAATATGGTTTCAAAAATCATGAAATTAGTTGGTAAGTTTTCAAGCATCCATAACTTGGATGGTCAACCACTACTTAGACGAAACAATCAAATCCGATCTATACATTCTTCTTTAGCTATAGAAAATAATGTTCTTTCAGAAAAACAAGTAACAGAAATTATTCAGGGAAAATTGGTCGTTGGTCCACAAAAAGATATACTTGAAGTTCAAAATGCGATTCAAGTGTATGCTAAGATTAGCAAAATAAACCCATATGATCAAAATGAGTTAAAAAAATATCATAAAATATTAATGTCTTCCTTGGTATCGGATGATGGTTTCTATCGAAAGAGTCAAGTTGGTGTATTTGATGATGAGAAAGCAATCTTTATGGCACCACCTGCCGATAGAGTTCCAACTCTGATGAATCAACTCTATGAATATTTAAGAGAAGTTGAAGAAAACATATTTATTAAATCGTGCGTATTTCATTATGAATTTGAATTCATACATCCTTTTAGTGATGGGAATGGTAGAATGGGTCGTTTATTTCAAACATGCTTGATCGCAAGCGAAGAGGATATCTTTTTATACTTGCCTGTTGAGTCCATTATTAAGAAAAGACAGCAAGAATACTATGATGCAATCTCAAAATCGAATCTAAATGGAAATTCAAATGTCTTCATTGAATTTATGTTAGATGTAATTTTAGAAGCAATGCTAGAAACTTTAAACCTCGCTAACAGGGAAACAAGTAGATTAAGTACCCAATCTAAGAAGTTGTTTAAGATGATGGAAGAAGGTATACCTTATAGCACAATTGAACTTATGAAAATGGTTGGGTTAAAATCTAGAGCATCATTTAAAAAGAATTACCTGGACCCACTTTTGGAGATTGGAATTGTTAACATGACTTCACCCATGGCACCAAATAGTAGAAATCAACGATACATTAAAGTTCAAAGTTCTGATGAAGTGTTTGATGTATACAAGCAAAATCAAAAAACTTACACTTTAGAAGAAGCTAAGAAAATACTGGGTATAGATTAACTATTTCTTACCCGCTCATTACTCTATAGAACCGTGTTATAGATATGATATAATAATGACATTAAACATTTTAATTGAGGTGCTGTAAATTTGATTATATTCGAGCTTATTTTATACATACTTGCGGTTGTAATGATTGGCGTATTGTTTAATAAAAAACAAATAATAAAACAATATATTTTCATTTTGTCAGGTATTGTCGTTCTAGCCTTTTTTGCTCATTTCATTTTTTTTGATATTAGATGGCAGTTATATATATTCTATCCAATATATGTCTCTTTAGGATTGATCATCTACCTAAAATATATATTAAATTTCAGTGTAAAAAAACTTGTAAGACGAGGAATAACCACGATTTTAATCCTTTTTATTGTTGTCTTTTCTGCAACACTTTTAGTATTCCCAATGTATGAAATACCAAAACCTTCTGGTGATTATTTAATAGGTACAGAGTCTTTTATTTTAGAAGATGAGGGTAGATACGAACACTATACAGAGGTCTTAAATGATTATAGAAAGATTAAAATTCAAGTATGGTATCCAGCTGAATCTGTAGAAGGATATGATCAAGTACCTTGGCTAGAAGACGGAGTGGTTGTTGCTAGAGCACTGAGTAAAGATATAGGACTACCTTTATTTGTTCTGGATCACACAGCAAACATCATGTCAAATTCTTACTTAGAAGTTCCACTTAGTAGTGCTGAAGATAGTTATCCAATTGTTATTATTTCTCATGGATGGAGAGGATTTAAAAATCTTCATACAGACTTTGCTGAGGAGTTAGCGAACATGGGATACATCGTTATTTCAATAGACCATACATACGGATCAGTAGCAACTGTTTTTGATAACGAGGATGTCGCTTATCTAAATCTAGATGCTCTACCAGATAGAGAGACTACATCTGATTTTTTAGTTTATGCAAGTCAACTGGTAAATACTTATGCTGCAGATATAACAACGACTGTTAATTTTTTAGAAGAGTTGAATGATGATAATTCATCCAAATTTAATAATCGATTAGATTTAACTAAAATAGGATTGTTGGGCCATTCTACAGGTGGTGGTGCTGGTGTTAAAGTTGCCCTAAATGATATCAGAGTTGATTCAATTATAGGACTAGATGCTTGGGTTGAACCAGTTAGTGAAGCAGAAATAGAAAATGGATTGATCGTCCCATCACTATTCATAAGAAGTGAAACATGGGAAACAGGAGTCAACAATTTGACACTGAATGCTCTGATAGAAAATAGCAGTTATTCACCATTGTTATATCAAATAGAAGGTACCACTCATTTTGATTTCACAATGGTTTATATGTACTCACCGCTCACTAAATATATTGGATTTAGTGGTAGTGTTGAAGGTGAATATTTAAACTCAATATTAAAGAGTATGATTTCTAGTTTTTTCAATCAAACTTTAAAGGGTGATCAAAATAGTGAGATAGATTCAGATCATTGGGATGAAGTTATATTGATACCATAGAGTTAAACCAAAAGAGCACTTTCATTTATTTTGAATTGAGTGTTCTTTTTTTGACTTAAAAAACTTAAGTTAAAAAATTGTAGATATATGTTAATATATACATAAGATTGTACGAATCAAGGGGGAAATGATGGGAGTATTTAAGCATAAAGCATATCCTTATTATCAAACAGCTATTATCGTAGTTATTGTTTTATTTCTCTTTATTTCTATTTCCTTTAACAGCTTTTTGAATTACATGATTTTATGGTTAATAAACTTGACAGGGGATTTTTTTCTAGCAGCAATCCTATATATTGCTTTTTTCTCATTATGTATGACAACTCATCAATATTTTAGAAGTAAAAAATTAAAAGAGATGTTTTTACAAGAAAGAAATATTCGACCATATTATTATTTGATCATATTGATATTTGTGACTGTCACTCTTTATATGGCATTAGCATTCATTTTTTCTATATATGCATATGACTTTACCTATTTTAGAAATGTCTCACTCATTACTATTGTTTCTTTACTAACCATATACATACCATCACTATTTATCGAGATGATAGAAGACTCGAAAATATTGTCATTTTTGTATTTATTCTTCTTTTACACAATGATTCAAAGTATGCTGTTCTTTCCACTATATATTATCATTTTTGTATCTGGGGTATGAAAAAGTGAGCTTTCGCTCACTATGGAATTAATTGGATAAATGTATCAAACACTTTTTTTGATATAGGATCATTTGGTATCATCTCAGGATGCCATTGGACAGAAAAAATGGGTAGTTCTTTATGGTAGACCATTTCGATGGTTCCATCTTCATGTGTAGCTAACACATCAAGCGATGATGCTAGATCTTTGATTGCTTGATGGTGGAAGCTATTGACTAGTATCTTTTCCTCTACCATAAATCTTGGATCTTTTTTAGCAAATAGAAGATGATCATATTTTAAAGATTCATGACTCTCTAGGTGTTGATGAAGAGTTCCACCTAAGAAGACATTTAAAGATTGATGACCACGACATATACCAAGTAATGGAATCTTATTGTTTACTGCATACAAGATGACATCACGATCGATTTGGTCTAGTGACTCATAAATATGTTGTGAGAGTCCCTTTTCATTGGTTTCACCATAAATTTTAGGATCGATATCCCATCCACCAGTGATTAAAAATCCATCACAAACATCAAATATTTCATTTTGATTGGGATTATTTAAGGTGAGCATTATTGTGTTTACACCACGTTCAGTGAGTCTATCTAAATAGCGTGTATTGACGAATTGTTTTTCAACACCATGCTCATATATAATTCTAGGAGTTACACAAACGATTTTTGACATAATAATCCTCCGTATTGAATTCATTATAGCATTTATTTTTTGTAAGGTTTTAATATGAAATTCATTTAATATGAAATAACAAAAAAGAAAGAGGTTATGAAATGTATATTTTAGATTTGTTGGTTGATATTTTAAATTCAAATGTGTTTTACTATGTTTATCTTGTTGCTGCAGTCTTTTTCATTGTAGTAGGAATTCTAATGTTTATTGGTATTCAAACAAAGGGAAAAGTCCTATTGATTGACTCCTTATTTAAGAAAAAAGAATTCCATAGAGAAAAATTGAAGAATAGATATAGAATTCAAGCATTCTATACTTCATTGATTGGGTTAGCTCTACTGATTGTATTGATTACGGTTCCATTTAATGGTGTAGTCATTACACTATGGATGTTACTCATTTCATTGTTAGATTTTTTGTACGATGTATTTGCTATAAAGACTGCTACTAAAGGGAAAAACTGATAAGAGCAGTAATTGATTAAAAACCCTCATTTCATAATTGAGATGGGGGTTTGTATGACTCAATCAGGTTTAATAATATCCACAGGATATTCATGAAGAAATGACATGCTATTAAATGGGTGTATAATGAAATCGAAAGAATGAATGTGATATTGCATATAAGGAGACGTATGAGTTCATCATCATTAGATGATTATCATGCATATTAAAACGATGGCACTTTATGAAACAATTCAGTATAAAGTTATCAAAAAAGATGGCAAAAAAGAGATTCGAGAGTACGATGATATTTTATTGGCTAGTACGAAAACAGTTATAAATGATAATAATGATTCAGGCTTCAGCAATATATTTAGTTATATTTCTGGGAATAATACAAAAAAAGAAAAAATCTCGATGACAACACCAGTTGTCACATATAAAGATGAAGAAAAAGAAGTTACTGGTTTTTATGTGCCTTCTAAGTATAGTAAGCAAACTGTTCCTACCCCTTCTAGTTCAAATGTGTTTATTCAGGAACTTCCGAAATCAAAATATGCTGTCATTAAGTTCAGAGGGTATTGGACAGAAAAAAATTATAATAAGCATGATCAAATACTAAAAACTTATATTCTAGAAAATAATCTTGAAATTTGTTCTCAAAGGTTAATATTTCGTTATCAACCACCCTTTATTCCAGGGATCTTCCGTCGAAATGAAATAGCTTATCAAATTACTAATTATCAAAATCCTCTGGTTTGACCTCTAAACGGAGGTTCTTTTTTTTCAATGAACTCGTCAACTCCAGGACCTTTTAGCAGATGGAGTCTCCACATCCCATATATATAACTGACAGTTAGTATAAAGACAAGTAGTGGAAATCCAACAAAGGTATTAAACCAAACCAGTTGTTCAATGGAATCATTTAAAAACAGAATTGATTCAAAGGTTGTTCTAAGTACAAAGTAGAAGAGCCATAACCAAGTTACCTCTCTATATGCTGGTAGAATATCTTTTCTCCAAAACCATGCAAGTGGCCAACCTCTAGTAATATGGCTTACATATGCAGCCAGAGGTTTATTAACAATCAATGTATAAACTGTAATTAGTAAAATCAATCCACTCCCTAAGATGTCTGGGATAAAGTATGTTCTAGGATCATTATTTAAGTATGCAAAAAGAGATGCAATAATGACACCCAGTAATCCAAAGATCGCATATTTTTGATTATCATGGCGAATAACTCTATTAAGCCATAATAATATAGATAAGGCTATAGATATAATAATTGAGATATTTAGATTTAGTAAATTGAGTGTAACAACAAAAACAATAGGGGGCAATAAAGTATCAAGAGTTTTACCTTTTAAGACTAGGATTAACTCTTCATAGATTTCTTTAAATAGTTTTTTCATGGTTCACCTTATTTAGAAGTTGAGCTTTCTTTGAGTAAAAGACTTTCTTTTCTTGAACCCAAAAAGAATGTCAGCCAATTATTTTGACTTTTATAAAGAGATACTAAAACATAAAGACTACCGATGAAAAATCCTAATACCATTAATGATGCAATCCATAAGATTGACGATAAAAGATTCTTTTCTCTAAATGCCATCCACATAGCGAATAGAGCAAATCCTACATAAAGATCGACTAAAGACACAATACCCCATGGGTTGTTAAGAATCATGTTACCATCTTCAGTAAAGCTTCCGTTGATAAAACCATTGAGTAAAGCAACCGTCATTGCTAGTAATCCTACCCATGCTAAAATTTTAGCTACTTTCATTTTTATTCCTACTTTCATTTTTAGTTAGTGATGAATTGAATCAGATAACGAGTATTTACTATAAACCCCCATTTCATCATTGAGATGGGGGTTTACTATGCAGTTAATTATTCGTTTATTTTTTTAATTATGGCTTTGGTAAATGCCGGTAAATCATTTGGAGTTCTTGAAGTAACAAAGTTTTTATCGACTACAACTTCTTGGTCTAAATAGGTTGCTCCTGCATTTTCTATATCTACTCTGACTGAATGAAAACCAGTCATTTTACGGTTGTTTAGATTACAACTTGATATCATTAGCCATGGTCCATGACATATAGCTGCTATAAGCTTATTTTGATGATTCATTTCTTTTACGAAATCTACAGTTTTTTGTGTGCGACGCATATAGTCTGGTGAAAATCCACCAGGTATAATGACACCATCATAGTCATCTGCTGATATCTCTTTACTAGCTAAATCACTTTTCATAGGTAGACCATGTTTACTCTTATAATTAACATTTTTTTCTGATCCTATGAGATCTACTGTAAATCCCTCCTCTAGCATTCGATAATAAGGATAAAGCAATTCTTTATCATCAAATAAATCCTCGACTAATATTGCAATTTTTTTCATATTGACACGCTCCTTTAATATATTTTTTTACGCAAGTAGAATTCCTAAAAAGATGAACCAGGCTAAGATTGATTTACCGAATAAACTCAGCCAAACATACATACGTTCACCATAAACATAAGAACTCCAAGGTCCAATCTTTTTGTATTGTAAGTATTGATTTAAACCAAATAGGTTAAATACAATAAAGTAGAAGAGGAGTCCCGGGATGACAAACCATGGCATTTGTGATAAGTCGCCATTATTTAGCATATAGATGACAATGAGTATCCATGGAGCTACTCCAGCAACCCAACCAAAGTTGTGTGCTGTCCAATCTGTTTTTTCGCGATTTAATGGATTCATCTTCTCCATGAGTAAGCCAAAGAAGTTCATCAGTGCATTCACTACAAAAATGAGTAGAATAGCTTCTATTGTTAATAATCCAAACATGGATGCTAGTAGCACGATCATAATGGATGAAGATAAAGCATATTCATACCATCTTAAAGGATTACTTCCTTTTTCTATGGATAGTAAATAATTTTCTTTGTAAGGTCCAGAGATTAAGAAGTGAAATAACGCACTTAATAATAAAAACAGAGCTACCATAATTCCGAAAGGTAAGTCAAATAACTCTTGGGTTACAGGACCATATCCTCCGCCTTCATATACTTCAAAAAAGCGACCAAATATTGTGGGTTTAAAGTTTTTAAAAACATCGACAGTTAGTGAAAGAACTAAAACTGTTGTTCCTTGAATGAGATGAAGAAATCCCATCTTTTTATTGAACGAAACTAACCTATTATTCATATATAATCCTCCAAGCATTTCGACTTCATTATATCATTAATCAAGCTAATCAAGATAATGAACGCTTTTTCATTGAAGTCGACATAGGTTGTCATTACGGGTATCATAAAAAGGTGATAAACGACATTAAAAATCATTATATTCTTGTATTATTTAGTCACTTTAAGTACATTTAAACACATTAAACATACTTTATTACATAAGAAAAGGTATCAAAAATACATTTAGTGCTGTATACTATGACTATCTATACAAACTTCATCTAGAAAAAATAATTATTTCTAGATTCATGAATATGATCTTAAAAAGAAAGGAGAAAAAAATGTTTATTGATATCGCTCGAATTATTATCGGTGTATCCATTATATTCATTGTATTCTTTGCTTTTACAACAAAAGATGCATTATCAAAGTTAGTAACATTTGTCATATTGGCAGCTATTGGATTAACAATGGTATTAAGTGGTCTAGCTGGACTTATATCAGGTGTTGACTTTTTAAACTTTTTAGAAAGCATATTTAGAACGTTGGCAGATCTAGTTGTGTTCGTAGAAATTGTTTTAATTGTATTCCTATTGTTCTTCTCTAAGAATAAAACAAAAATCATGTTACTCAAAATAGTGATTATACTTTATGTTGTGTTAACAGCATTGTTAGCATTTGGTTTATTAAATTAATTTAGATTCTTAAGATGTAATATAGTAAAAGATAGCCCAAGTTTTGGACTATCTTTTTTATTTCAATAGCAAACCAATTGATTTAAAAAAGACATACCGCTTGGTATTGAATTCATATCGAGCAACAGGTGCTGGTGGATTTGACATATTTAAAGGATCGAAAGTGATTGAAACATATCTAGTATCCTATTTTGAGTTGATTAGTGATTTTGTTATTAAGAATCATTGCATTTTTCCCTGCTTTTTACTTAGCATGGAGACTTAAGGATATTAGAATATCAATCATATTCCATTGTGCAAGTAATATATTTACAGTTATAATGTTTGTCATTACTATTTTTTCAATGTATTTTGATGAAAAAACTACATGGAAAACATAGTCCTGACAAACATTATAACTGTAAATATATTACTTGCACAATGGAATATGATTGATATTCTAATATCCTTAAGTCTCCA
>CAKMKF010000052.1 GCA_927439925.1 uncultured Acholeplasmataceae bacterium
AGAAAATGGAGATCCAGGAGTTCACAGAAAAATTTTAGTTGAATTAAAGGTTCTAGCAGATGTCGGATTAATTGGTTATCCTAGCGTTGGTAAATCAACCATTATTTCTGTTGTATCCAATGCGAAACCTAAAATCGCTGAATATCCATTTACAACCCTTCATCCAAACCTAGGAATGGTTCAAGTTGGAGATGAGTCATTTGTTTTAGCTGATCTACCAGGACTGATTGAAAATGCACATCTAGGTCTAGGCTTAGGCATCCAATTTTTAAAGCATATTGAAAGATGTAGAGTATTCTTACATGTCCTTGATTTAACTAGAGAAGATCCTTATGCGGATTATATCAAGATTAATCATGAGTTAGAGATGTATAATGAAGAATTACTCGATCGTCCACAAATCGTGGTCTCGAACAAAATCGATATGCCAAGTAATGAAGATAAATTGGCAATCTTAAAAGAAAAAATTACTGCACCTCTCGTTGTCGTTTCAGCTCATCAAATGACTGATATCGATAAGTTGCTCAAAAAGACACTAGAAGAGCTTAAGAAAGCTCCTAAGATTATTGACACCACTCCGGAATACGTTAAAAACTATACATTTGAAGGTGATGAACCTGCATTTATCATTACTAGAACTGATGATGGCTTTGAATTAACAGGAGAAAAATTGAGACTCGTCTTTGAAAGAACTGATTTCACGAAAGATGAAGCAGTTAAGCGTTTCGCAAGACAACTTAGAAGTATGGGAGTTGATGAAGCACTTCGAAAAGAAGGTGCTAAGCATCATGACACCATTAGAATCTTCGATTTTGAATTTGAATTTATCGAATAAGGACTCCGGTCCTTATTTTTTTTAACAAAAAAGAGGATTTCTCCTCTTAATTTAAGTGCAGCATTCTAACTCTTGAGCTATGAGCCTTCTTCAATACTCTCAATTCTTTCTTTAACGTTCTATCTTGTGCGTTCTTCGTGGTTTGATTGAATCGTATGAGATGTTCCTTAATGTTTTTAAGTTCATGTTCTCTTTTTTGATTCATACGCTTCAAGTTATCCTCATAAGCACGTCTCTTATCACCATCATTACTTTCTTCCTTTTGGATCAATTCAAGATAATGATTCGTTTTTTGTTTTAAGGAAGCCATATTCTTTTCATAATTGGTCTGGTATTTAGAAAGTATTGCTTGATTTTTATTATCAAGTGATTCTTCAAGACCAACATGGTTTTTCACAGAGGTTTGAACTGATAAATCGAGTTGAGCAATCGTTTTATTGTACTGATCTAGCAATTGATTGGATTTAACCAAATGATCGTGTTGGTATTGTTGTGCAATCGATAATTGGTTATCATTGATTAATTTTAGTTCTTGATCTCTTTTCACATTATTTTCAGTGATTTTGATTTCTAAACTCTTTAAAACAGATAAATCAAGCATCAATTTTTTCTTATAAGACAATGCTTCAAGCTCTAGTCTTTTAATGAGTTTATCATTTTCAACTTTAATCGCACGAGTTTTATCACTTTCTCTTTTCTCGTGTGTATGACGATTGGTTTCAAGTGTATTGTTATAGTTTTCATTTAAACTCTTAACCAAAGATTGTGTGGATTGCTTAAAACCTCTAGTAATCAAGGATTGTTCTTTTTGATTTTTTAAGTAGAAGCCTAACATCAGATTTAAAAATGCTTGTTGATGTTCAATTGTATCCTTTTCATAGGAATCAAAGTTTTTTTCAAGTTTTTTAAGTTCTGTTGTTAGAAATAAATCAGATACATAAACTTCATTTGATAATAACTCGTAGAAGGTAATAACACCTTCATAGTGACTTTGAATACATTTTGAAAACTTTTGATAAATGTCTTGATTCTTGTTTAAATATTTATAAAAAATAGAAGCTTCTTGATGTTTTTCATGATCAAGTTTCTTTTCAGACGATTTCTGCATATCTTTAATCTTTAAAACTTCTTTTTCTAGTGGATCGATTTCAGCATGTTTTTCATCAATTGATTTTTCAACTTTTTGAAGTTGCAAGCGAATCCGCTTGGTTTCGTGCAAGTGGTTAGCAATCAATTTTTGATTTTCTTTGATATCATGGTGTTTATGTTCACTTTTATCACCAATTTTTAGATCATGAGCAACCTTTTCTAAAGATATGAGTGCTGCGTGATGACGTTCAAGTTCGCTTGTGTTTTGAAAGTACTGTTCTTCTAATAAATGAATTTCTTTTTCAATCTCTTTTTTCTTTTCACCAGATTTATCAATTTCTGCTTCATAGAAATTCATTAAATCTTCATGCTTTAACATAAATTTATATGCAGTTAAGTCCTCAATCTTTTTCACATAAAAATCTTGATCGAGTGTTTGAAAGTATCCTAGTGTTTGAACTAAAGAAGTAGATAACTCTTTGGTCAGGCTAATGATCGATTTTAAAACACCTTTAAAGACTTCTGGATGTGATGGAAGATGGTATAGTTCTTTAACTGTATCTAAATAGGTTAAATCATTTTGATAAAGCATGCGAACAATATCCATAAATTGTTCACCTAGATCTTGGTTGAATTCAAGTTCATTTTGATAGATTTTTAGAAGTCTTGAAGCTTTTTCATTCGAAAAACGAAGCTGATGTTTATACTTCGCTTCACTGACAACAAACGCTCTTTTTTGTTCTTCTAATAAGGCTTCCTCTTTAATGATATCCAACATATACTTATTTTCAATATAAATCTTTTCTCTTTCTGATTCAATTGTGAAGGATTCAATATTATAATCATGTTCGATGGCTTGTTTGGACTTGTTATAGATGGCTTGATTCAATTCAATGCGTAATTCCTCTTCACTTAAGATATAATCGCGCTTAATCTTTTCTTTTTCAAGTTCGAGCTGTGTATTTGTCTTTAGGACTTGAGTATCTGCATAAAACAATGCCTTAGCTCTTTCTCTTTCTAGATGAATTAATGCTTGATTCTTCTTAAACTCATATTCTAAGAGTTGTTCAGAGTGTTTAAATGAGGCAATTGAGAAATGTGCATCGTTAGCAAGTAAGTTTAATTCTCTTTCTTGAATAGATGCTGCGATAGCAAGCTGATATTCAAGTGGAAGAAGTGCTTTGTTTTGTTCTAATAAAAGAACATCCTTTTTAAATTGGTAATGAATCTCTTCTAATTTTAAAAGTTGTTCAGATGCACTAATGTTATGGTTATAATTTAAGTCTATCTTTGCAAAGTCTTGTTTTTTCTCATACTCATAAAGCACTTTTTTCAAGCGCCATTCGTTAATCTCTTTTAAGTGTTTAATATCGAGTTCATATAATCTTTTCTGAATTTCTTTCTTCTTTAAGATAATATCTTTATTGGTTCTAATGATTTGCTTGTTGAGTTCAGAATCGAAAGACTTTAGTTCGGATGTCAACTCGTGATTTTTCTTCTCACGTGCTCTATCTTGCTCGATTGACTTCATCTCATCGCGCATTTCACGTGATTTAACTAGTTTTTCTTTTTGAATTGTTTCTCTAAATGCGGATAATTTACTATTTAATAAAGTAATCGCGTCATTACCTTCATGGATAATGCGTGCTTTCTTTTCATCAAAACTTGTTTTTTGGACATCAAAAATAACATTTAAGCTATTGAGTTTATCTCCATAAACTTCAAGAGACTTTCTTTGTGCCTCTTGATAACTCTTTTTTAAGTCTTCAATGGATTGATGAATTGGTTTAATTATTGCAAGATTTTCTTTATCCAGCTGGTTTTTCGCACTTTGATGTTTCTTCTTAATCTCATTGATTTTCTTATTCAATGAAACACTCAATTGAGAATACGTATTTTTAATGGTTAGATAGGATTCATCATTACCAGAAGAAGCTTGTTGACTATCTTCTCTAACACTAACAATTTTTTTATTATATTCATTTTCAAATTCAATCAGTTGTTGATCCAGTACAGAAATCTTTTGATCATAGCTTTTAGCAAGCAGTATAGTTGAATGTTCTTTTTCGTTTTCAATTTCTGTAGTGCCTAGTTGATGTATTTTTCGTGCTCCAACCATCACTTTTTGAATTTGTGCAAGTTCTCTTTTTAAGGTTTGTTCTACTTTACTTAATTTCTCTTTCGTTTCTTCTTGAATAGTCGATATTTTTTGTTCTAGAGACTCTAACGATGTTTTAAAATTAATATTTAAATCATGTGTTTTCTGTAGTTTTTGTTTTTGAAATTTATCAACTTCGCTATGGTTTTTTTCAACAATGATGCCTAAGGAACGATGATAATTTTCAATATTTTCACCATATGTTCTGTTAATATTTAAATTATTTTGAACAAACAATGCTTTAGCATGGTCTTCTCTATTTGCTATTTGTTCAAAAAAAGGATTGATATCACGCAAAATAGCTACCAATTTCTTAGAGATTGGTAGGTATTTCTTGTCTACAGCAAATTGGTTCTTAAATTCAGTCTCATAAGACTTTAGGTAATCTAGCTTTTGAATATCAATCACGTCCTAAAATAATTATATCATATTCAGTAGATATGATAGAAAAAACCGGGGAAAAATGATATAATAATAAGTAATATGTTAAAGGACTGGTGATTTGAATGTATGCATGGATTGAAGGCACGATTAAAGAAATAAAACCGAGCTATCTCGTCATTGAAAATCAAGGAATTGGTTATTTAATTATTTCACCGAACCCATACAATTATCATATTGGTGATCAAAGTAAAATATACACACACCATTATGTTAGAGAAGATATTAATAATTTATACGGTTTTTCATCTCTAGAATCTAAAGAACTGTTTATTCGCCTTATTGGCGTATCCGGTATAGGACCTAAAAGTGCATTATCTATTTTAGCAACTGATGCGATTAACGATATTATCATCGCCATTGAAGAAGGTAATGCTAAGTATTTAACAAAGTTTCCTGGTATTGGATTAAAGAGTGCTCAACAGATCATTCTTGACTTAAAAGGAAAACTTGTGGATGCTGATGAAGAACTTATCCCAACTCATAAAAATGATGTTGAGGACGCATTATCTGCATTAGGCTATTCTAAGGTTGAAGTTAGAAAAGTGATGAAGAAAATAGATCAAGACCAACCTGTTGAAAAAATGATTAAACAAGCATTACAACTCTTATTAAAGTAGGTAAATAATGGATAAAGATAGAATTGTTACAGCCATGTCAATCAAAGAGGATGAAGACCAAAGTCTGCGTCCTCAATCCTTAGACCAATATATAGGTCAAGAAGATATCAAGGAAATGCTTGATATCTATATTAAGGCTGCATTAAAAAGAAAAGAAGCGTTAGACCATATACTTTTATATGGACCTCCAGGATTAGGTAAAACAACGCTTGCTCAGATTATCGCGAATGAGCTTGGTGTGCAAATCAAAATAACATCAGGTCCAGCAATTGAAAGAAGCGGTGATTTGGCTGCTGTTTTAAGTAGCTTAAATCCAGGAGATGTTTTATTTATCGATGAAATACATAGACTCCCTCGTTTTGTTGAAGAAGTATTATATGCAGCAATGGAAGATTATGTCTTAGATATCGTGATTGGTAAGGACCATGATTCTAGATCGATAAGAATTGATCTACCACCATTTACTTTGATTGGCGCGACAACTCGTTTTGGCGATTTATCGGCTCCTTTAAGAGATCGATTTGGAGTGGTGATGAGATTATCGTATTATGATGTTGAAGATTTAAAGAAAATAGTCAGAAGAACATCTAAGGTCTACCAAAATGAAATTGGTGAAGATGCAATTGATGCTCTCGCGAAAAGAAGTAGGGGTACACCAAGAATTGCGAATCGTTTATTTAGACGAGTTAGAGATTTCGCTGAAATCATCGGTGATGGTGTTATCACTGAAAAAATAACGAATCATGCATTATCTAAACTAGGTATTGACCATAATGGTCTAGATCATACCGATTACAGATATTTAAGAAGTATTATCGAGAAATTTGCTGGCGGTCCAGTTGGTATTGAATCCATATCTGCAACCATTAGTGAAGAAATAACAACCGTCGAAGATGTTTATGAACCATATCTTTTGATGGAAGGCTATATTAAAAGAACAGCTAGAGGCAGAATGGCAACTCAAAAAGCATATGAAGCTTTAGGCATAAAATATTATAAAGGACTTTTTGATGATGAAATTAAGTGATTTTGATTTTGAATTACCAAAAGATAGAATAGCGCAACACCCAAGTGAAAAAAGAGATCATTCAAGATTGATGATCTTAGACCGTGGTGATCAATCGATTACTCACGAACATTTTTATAATATTATCGAACATCTTGATGCAAATGATGTTTTAGTCATCAATGATACCAAAGTAATCCCAGCAAGACTGATGGGAATTAAAGAAGATACTGATGCATTGATTGAAGTCTTACTATTAAAAGAAACTGCTCCTAACCTATGGGACGCGATGACGAAGCCTGCAAAACGTGTCAAATTAAGCACTAAAATTCATTTTGGAGAACTTTTAGTTGCTGAATGCATAGGAATCAAAGAAGAAGGTATAAGAACCTTTCAGATGAAATATGAGGGCATATTTATCGAAATACTAGAAGCACTTGGAACGATGCCACTACCTCCCTATATTACAGAAAAACTTGTAGAAAAAGATCGTTATCAAACAGTTTATGCTAAGGATTTAGGAAGTGCAGCAGCACCAACTGCTGGCCTTCATTTTACAAAAGAACTACTTCAAAAAGTATTAGAAAAAGGTGTTGAAATTGTTCCTATTACTTTACATGTTGGTTTAGGTACTTTTAAACCAGTAGCTGTTGATAATATCTTAGAACATCATATGCATGAAGAGACTTATACCATGACAGAAAGTAGTGCGAATAGATTAAATGATGCTGTTAAAAATAATAAAAATATTGTTTGTGTAGGGACTACATCCTTAAGAACCATTGAAAGTAATTTTAATCAAAAATTTATACCTGGAACCTTTGATACATCAATCTTTATATATCCAGGATATCAGTTTAAAGCAGTTAAAAAGCTGATTACCAATTTCCATTTACCCAAATCGACATTAATTATGCTGGTATCCGCTCTTGCTGGAAACGATTTTATTAAGAAAGCTTATCAAGAAGCAGTTGAAAAACATTACCGATTCTTTTCTTTTGGTGATGCAATGTTTATAAAATGATTGAAAAATCATTCATTTATAGATATAATCTATATGAGCGGAGGTATTTTTATGTGGAATTTGTTAGGCATCAATGAAGATTATCATCTCATCTTAAATATTGTTTCTATCTCCATATTGCTCTTAGTACTTTTAATTCTTGTTATTCGAATCACAAAAAAGAAAACAAAAAGAGCTCCAAAAGAAAAACAAGTCTTCATCGACAATATCTATTTGGAAAGACTTACAGTTGCACTTGGAAATGAAGAGAATATCAAGAGCTTATCGAGTGAGCATCAAAGACTTAAGGTCATTGTCAACGATATTAAAAAAGTGGATTCAAAAAAGCTTTCAGAATTGTCGATTCCGACATTTCTAAAGGGTAAAGAACTCACATTACTCATTAAAAATCATACAAAGGAAGTCTTATCCTACCTAAATGATAAGATACGAGAGGAAAACTAATGGAACAATCATTTCTAATTATTTCTGAATATGGCATTCATGCGAGACCTGCAACGAGACTTGTAAATTTGGCGATGTCATTTCATTCAGATATTGATTTGACTGCAATGGGAAAGACTGTAAATTTAAAATCAATCATGGGATTGATGTCTTTAGGAATCTATAAAGGTGAAACCGTTAAGGTACATGTAACTGGAACTGATTCTGATAAAGCACTGATGGCGATTTCTGACTTTATTATCACTGAAGGGTTAGGAAGACTTGCTTAATTTTTAACGATTATAAAAAATAAAATCAAAGTGGTAGTTATGCTACCGCTTTAAGTTTTTAGAATGGATGTTTATGAGACAAAAAAAAGTAAAATACGCAACCAAGGAAATTTTAGAGTCTTATGATGTTGTTGTTGAGCCAAAAATGCTTGATTTCCATGAAAAGAAAGTTTTTCTTGAAATAGGCAGTGGTAAAGGTCAGTTCATCACGAAACTAGCTGAAGACAACCCGAATAATATTTATATCGCTATGGAAGTCAATATCAATGTCTGTTATCGCATTATGGAAAAGAAAGAGTCTATGAAACTAGATAATTTAATCATTATCTTAGGAGATGCATCTTTCTTAAATCTATATTTTGGTCTAGATTCAATCGATGGCATTTTCCTAAATTTTTCTGATCCATGGCCAAAGGGTAAACATCATAAGAGAAGACTAACATATCCTACATTTTTAAAAACTTATGTGAGTTTATTAAAAGATCATGGCTTTCTACAATTTAGAACCGATCACCCAGCTCTTTTTCATGAGAGCATAGAATATATAGAAAACTTTTTTATAATAACTGATGTTAATCATCAATTAGAAGCATCCGCTTATATGACAGAATACGAAATCAAGAAAAGAGCAATTGGACCCATCTATCAGCTCATTGGAAAGGTAGACAAACATGTTAAAGAAGGTTTATAAGGATTTATTTGATTTAGCAGGCACAAGTGGTTATGAAAAAGATGTTAGAGCTTATATGAGAAGCTATATGGAAAAATATCCAAGCTTTTCGATCGAAACCGATCGTTTAGGTTCAATCTTCGCAGTAAAGAAGTCCAAACTCGCTAATGCTCCAGTCGTTATGGTTGCTGGACATATGGACGAGGTTGGTTTAATCGTTGTTGGTATTACTGAACTTGGAATGCTTAAGATTCAACCTATTGGTGGTCTTAATGGAGAAGTTTTCATTTCCCAAGTCTTAAATATCCACACTAAAAATGGTGTTATCAAAGGTGTCATAGGAGCAATCCCACCTCATTTAAAAAAAGAGCAAAACACAACAATTTCTGAACTTGTCTTAGATATAGGAGCTTCTAATAAGGAAGAAGTTATATCTTATGGTGTCGCTCTAGGCGATATGGTCCTATATGACAATCCATTCGCTTATACAAAGAATCCAAATCGTGTCATTTCTAAATCAATTGATAACAGATATGGTTGTGGACTCGCATTAGAAGTGATTGCTAAATTTGATCAAATAGAATTGCCTTTTACTTTAGTTTGTGGCGCGACTGTTCAAGAAGAAGTAGGATTACGTGGTGCTGAAACTTCTGTAAACTCATTTAATCCAGATGTCTTTCTTGCACTTGACGCATCACCAGTCAATGATGCATTAGATAAAGACGCACTTGGTGGCTTAGGAAAAGGATTTTTACTGAGAATGTATGACCCAAGAAACGTCATGCATCAAGGCCTACTAGAATTCTTTGTCAAGCTAGCTAAAAAGCATAGAATCGCTCATCAATACTTTGTATCTATGGGTGGAACGGATGCTGCTAAAGCATTAGACATGAATCGCGGCGTTTTAGCGACTACGATTGGATTACCTGCAAGATATATTCACTCAACAGCAGCAATGATGGATTTAAGAGATCTAGATGCAGCGAGAAAAATGGTTTTTAAAGTTCTAGAAACACTAACCCCAGATTTAATAAAAAAATTAAAGGAGAGTAACTCATGAACAAAAAATTAGCTAACGGCATCGAGATGCCAATGATTGGACTAGGTACATTTCTAGTCGCGGATGGTAAAAGTGCTTACGATACAGTACTTCATGCACTTCGTGTTGGGTATCGCCATATTGATACTGCACAGATGTATAAGAATGAAGAATCTGTTGGAGAAGCGATCAAAGATTCTAAAATACCTAGAAAAGATATTTTTATTACAACGAAACAACGTGGACATTCAACTGTACCTAAAATGAGAGCACAATTTGAAGAATCCTTAGCGAAACTTCAAACAGATTATGTGGATCTATATTTAATTCACTGGCCAAATCAAAATAAAGAGATTAATCAACAGACTTGGGCATTCTTTGAAACACTCTATTTAGAGAAAAAAGTGAGAGCAATTGGTGTTTCAAACTTTACAAGATCACATTTAACTGACCTATTTGAAACAGCAACTATAAAACCAATGGTCAATCAAGTAGAATTACACCCTGGATTATCTCAAGCACCTTTAAAGAAATACTTAGATTCAGAAGGCATAGCTATTGAATCTTACGGTCCTTTAATGAAGGGTGGCGTATTTGAAGGTATTTGGGGAGAAACTTTAGGGGATATCGCGAAGAAATATAACGCATCTATAGCACAGGTCGTCTTCGCATGGGGAATGGCACGTGGTGTCATTATGATTCCTAAATCAGTTACTCCAGAACGCATTGAAGAAAACTTCAAGGCGAAGGATTTAGTATTATCAGAAGAAGATATCATTGCTATTAATGAGTTAAATCGTGGAAAACGTGTTTATACAGACCCAGATAACAGTCCTTGGGGACCATTTATTGATTAATTAACATTAAAAACAATCTTCGGATTGTTTTTTTTATATTGAAGTTGAATTGAAAAAAATCTTATGTTACAATGTATTTCAAAGACTTAGCTTTATTCAGGGGTAAAAACGAGGCTAGAACTCGCAAATATAAAGGAGAATAAAATGAAACAAAGAAGTATTGTTGTTATGTTATTACTTTTCTTATTCACTTTTGGAATCTATCCACTCTATTGGTATATCGTATTCCAAATGGAATTAAAAGAAAAGACTGGCGAAGGTTTTGGCGGATTCCTTCATTTCATCGTCACGATTCTTACTTTTGGTATTTATGGTCTTTACTGGCAATATGCTGCAGGCAAGAGACTTGCTCAACAAGGTGTAAGTGATAATTCCATCTTATATTTACTCCTAGGTATTTTCTTTCCAATCATCAACCCATTCTTGATGCAAAGTCAAGCAAACCAAATTTTATAAGATAATTCAGAAGAGATATTCTAAATAGTATCTCTTTTTTTATGAATCAGTTGTAATAACTGTTTAAACGTTATATAATTAAGATACTTATGGGACCCATAGTGGCCTAAAAAGGAGAAGAAAAAATGAAAGAAAATGATATTAAAGATTTAACACTCGCATCCGTATTTGCAGCGATTATCCTTTTAATGACATTTGTACCTCAAATTGGTTATATTACCATTGGTACAGTTGCATTAACATTGATTCACATCCCTGTATTGATTGGTGTTTTTTTATTGCCAAAAAAATATAGCTTAGTTCTAGCATTATTTTTTGGATTTGGTTCATTGATTCGTGCAGCAACCACACCGACTGGTCCACTCGATCCAGCATTTGTGAATCCTTTAGTTTCTGTACTACCTAGACTATTATTTGCCCTCGCTGCGATTTATATTGTCCAGCTATTTAAAGTCATTGAATTGAAAGTAAAACATTCAGATATCTATATTTTTGGTATCGTTAGTTTAATTACTTCATTTGGTATTTATTATGCAGGTCAAGCAATTATTAGCTTTTCAGGATGGAATGCTAATGTTATCACTATCTTGTTTCTAATTATCAATGTTGGCTTTATTACAGGATATTACGCATTTATCAAGAAAGCTGACGACAAGAGAATCTTAATACCAAGTACCTTAATTTTAGCGACCTTTATCCATACTGTTTTAGTACTTACAGCACTTGTAGTATTTGAAAAAGCTTTAGTTACAACTTTAATTCCTTCAGACCAGTTATTCAGTTTTATTGTTACAATTGCAGTCACTAATGGTTTAGTAGAAGCAATTCTAGCAGCGTTTATCGGAACACCTATATTATTCGCACTTCAACAGCTTAAAGAAAAACGATAGAAATGAGTGATAGCATGATTCTACTATTTGACGTTGGTAACACCAATATATCCATAGGTATCTCTGATGGCACATCCATTATCGATACTTTTAGATTAAACACGGAAGTTCAAAAGACTTCAGATGAGTATTGGTTATCAATTAAGAACTTATACGATATGAAGTTGATTACTTCAATCGCGATTTCTTCAGTAGTTCCTAGAATTACAGAGAAGCTAAAAGAAATTGCAGCAAAACATTTAAAAATCGAACCTTTAATTGTAGGTCCTGGTGTAAAAACCGGTTTAAACGTTAAAACTGACCACCCAAGAGAAGTTGGTGCTGATTTGATTTGTAGTGCTGTAGCTGTAGAATCTAATGGATCACCTATTTTAGTTGTTGATTTAGGTACAGCTATTAAATATATTTATATTAAAAATAAAACTATTCTTGGTGTAATCATCACCCCAGGTGTTGGAATCTCTATCAAAGCACTAGTAGGTAACACAGCACTACTTCCTGATATCGATATTGAAGTCCCTAAAAAAGTTTTAGGTACGAACACAATCGCTTGTATGCAATCTGGGGTTACTTATGGAGTCGCAGCTCAAGTAGTTTTGGATCTAAATCCTTTTGATTGAGCCAAAATTGGTATCTTTTTTCATAAGACATAAATTATCACCTGTAGTTATTATATAATAATATTTAAAAAATTAAAAAAAAATAACCAGAAATTACTGGTTATTTACACGTGTTAAGTTG
>CAKMKF010000053.1 GCA_927439925.1 uncultured Acholeplasmataceae bacterium
TTTTATTATCGAATACTTTCTAATCATTCAGTACTAATAATATCCTGTATGCCTACAAAAACAGTAATACACTGTTATATCTGTTATTTATTCAAATAACGCATCATAAGTTTAATGTGAAAAAGCTAAAAAGTAGATTTGTATATTTTTATTTATTTTAATTTTATATGGTTCCTATAAATGGTGCTATTAAGTTTTCTTCACTCGATAGCTATTATAACCAACTGAGTACTTTTTACTTGTGTACTTCATATTTGATAATAAAGCTAGCAACCTTTTATTTATATCATTGTTTGGAATCAATACTTCATTCCCGTTTGCTAAGCTAGAAAATGGCTCCCCAATAGTTAAAAATATCCTATCTATGTCTATGTTTGCAATATGACCATATCCCCTCTGTTTCTCTAGTAAAATTGTCATTTCAAGTAGACTTTTAACTGCTATTCTTTCTAATATTTCAAATGGTACTTTATTTTTATGATTCCATTTTTTTGCTACATAATAATTTACTGCATTTTTGTCATTATCAGTTTCGAGTTTAGTCCATGTGGTTTGAATTAATTTCGTCTTAAAATCATCACTTATCAATGTACTTGTTAAGAGAATTTCACCTAGATTTTTCACATCAAGAGTAGGAATCACTTTCTCGACTTCAGATTCAAATTTAGAAATATATTTTATATATGCGTCCTTCAGCTGATTTTTGTAGAAATAATTTGCATATTTAACATTAAATGCACTCTGTGACTTATCAATATAATATAGTAAAAAGCTCTCCTCAGTTATTTTGGTATATTCTATAATAATCTCCTCATCTACAATAAACTCAATGTTGCTAAATGATAACCATTTTTTATTGATTGATTCATAAATGAATTCAATATACTTGCTATTTTTTATTATTTTATTACGATCATCGTTAGTGAATTCGATTTCTAAATGTGTATTCCGATTTACAAAATCTGTGATGCTTTTTTTCACGACTAAGTCATTAAGGAAAAGCTCAAAAATATTTAGAACTGTATAATTAATTCTCGAATAATTCACAGCATCATCCCAAAGATTCTTATCATTAATTCTGCTAACATCGTTTATTACTGATGAGACTTTTATTACATAATCTTTCTTTATATTTATATCAATCTCATTGTTATTTAGAGTGTTGATATACTCGGTCTCATCAATTGAAGGATTCTTATATTTAAATACTATATCAGAATAGAATGAATTCCCATGGCCTTTTAAGTATTCAACAAACCGATTTATGTAGCTGGAATAGTTCATCATGATTCCATATCCATTCTCAGCAACATCTTCATAACTTCTTGCGGTAATATACTCAATATATTTATTGACATTGGCTATATTCATTTTAAATAAGTTTTGATTTATGATATTTTCGTATAATTCAGTGCTATTGGAAGTAACTTTGACTAGTTTCACATCTAATAGTTTCATAAGTTTAACAAACTTCTCTACTTCCAATTCACTTGAAAAATCATTATAGTCTTCTATGTTTGATAGTAAACTTCTTAAAATATCTTGATTTTGTTCTAATATACAATCAATTGGTACGCTCTTTATAATATATTTCAAATACAGTTCGACATCTGTGGTATTTGCTTCAAGTACGTCAATAAATTTAGTACTCTTATTCAAGATAACCTTAATAAGTTCAGACCCGAGTCTTTCTTTTAATTTATATGAAAATATAAAGGACAATACTTCTCCATGTATTAATTCGAATTGATTGGTATATACATTCCATATTTCATTATGCTGATGATAATTAATAACTAAATAATCAAATAAATCAAAATTCAAAGTATATGGAAGACTAAAACTAAAAGCATCCAAATTTATAATAACTTTGTTTGGATTATCAATTTGATAACTAAAATCTGGTTTCTTATGAATATTAATATATCTAATATATTTCAAATCACTTTCAGACATGTAATTAGTGAATTTACTTGATATAGCAATTTGCTGTTTTTCAGAAATGTACCCTTTAGTCAATGTCATCAATAAGAAGTCAATTTGACTATCTATTAACTTGTTTGTTTGTTTTTTATTGTTAATCAAATGCAGATCACTAGTTAGCAAATCAATACCATAACTAGATATCATATTGCTTAAACTAGTTCTACTGATGTCATTATTCTCTTTAATTAGTTCAGTAATATCATTCTCATAGTCAGCTATTTTACTTTGATTTTTAGAATTTATATTCTCTAATCTTTTTTTATATAAATCAAGATTGGGTATTTTTGAATAGTTGAGTGTTGCACTGTTATTGGGATAGTAAGTAAAACTAAAATTTGGATTGACAGCTTCCAAATCGAAAAAATCATCTCGTATTTTTGCTGCAATATATCCTGTATTAACTTGAGTTTGTATTACTTTTTCTATTAAGGTCAAAAGTTCCTTTTTATTTACTAATACCTCGTTTTTGATATCAGTTATACTTTTTCTCTTACTAGAAATGAGTTCTTTATTTTCATTGATTTTAGAATTAATAAATTTTTGTCTATTTTTGATAACATAGCTTACTAATCCTTTGCCCATGAGGAAATCATAAAAATCCTCATACACCAGGTTTTTATAAACTGCAACAACAAATAAATCATCATCATCAATATTAGAATCCTGAAATTTAGCTAGAAAGTATTTATAATCATTTTCTATGGCATTAAGTAATCTCTTGTTCATCAAATATGGAGAAAGATCATATTTAAGTTGTTCTTTTTTTACCCCAATACTTTCTAAATGATCCAAGATGCTTACATTATTCATAAATGGGAAAACTGTAACTATTCCATCAAAAAATTTAGTTTTATTTTCTGGAGTATCTATAGTCTGATCACTGATAGCGTAGATAAAAATAATTTTTCTATTGATTGATGCATTTTGATTAAGCAGGTGATTCAATTCTCGTAGACTTCTTAAAACATTATGAATATTATCAAATCTATCGAGATCTTCAAATACAACAAGTTCATATTTTGTTCGAGAAAAGAAATATATTAACTCATTCGCAAATAAATCCACCGGAGATGCTCCTTTAGACTCATTAATAATGAACTCGAAATCTTTATATTTAATATTTTTGACAAGAACCCCATTGAGAAGATCTATGAGCAGTTTCACAAGAAACAGAAATGACGAAACAAAGAAAATAATTGACGAATACATCTTTATTATGGATTCATATTGATTTATCAATTCATAAGTGTTCCAATAAGTATCACCAAAATAGATCACTGAGCTGAGTATACTTAATAGAGCTGTCATAAAATAGATGAACTTAAATCTAATGTGTGTATTTGGTACTCTTTTTATAGTTGAAGCATATAGAGTTGTACTTCTAGTTCGAAAAAGTAATTGCTGCAAAATACTTTTTTCTATGTCGTTATCTCGTGTTCTTCGTTTTATAAGTGTTTTGTCTGTATTAAACTTCCCTAAAGAAATCTTTATTGTTTTTGTTCTAACGTATCTTTTTT
The DNA here is from genome assembly GCA_927439925.1 of uncultured Acholeplasmataceae bacterium. Classification (GTDB taxonomy): domain Bacteria; phylum Bacillota_I; class Bacilli_A; order Acholeplasmatales; family Acholeplasmataceae; genus Peloplasma. The sequence continues at coordinate 3,504 of CAKMKF010000053.1, forward strand.
TGTACTGGCTAAACAATGTTTTTATTATGCTACTTTTACCACTTCCAAGCCCTCCAATAACTCCAATACTTGTAACATCTTTAGACTCGATTAAATTGTTTATAGCGCTAGCTTCATACGAATACACTGAATCGACAATTGGAAGGTGATTTTTAAGTTTGATATCTGGTTTAATAATCGACTTTTTTATTAGTCTTTTTTTTTGCTTCATTTTAAGTATCCTTTCAAAAACAACTAACTGTTTATTTATATTTTAAAAAACTAAAGTAATATTATTTCAATAATTGATTAAGTACATCTTTAATAAAAACATATCTTCTTGTATAGTTGTTCGGTATCCTAATCAGTTTAATATGATTATCTGCGCATATCTTTTCCTTCATCTTGTCACGTTCTTTTGTCTTTTGGTCATATAAGTGCTCATCTCCATCAAGTTCAATCACAAGTCTTGGAATATCATCACTCTTCATTTTTGCAAAAATAACAAAATCAAAAACGGCTTTAACTCCATAATCGAATAATACGGGATGTGTATACTTATTCAATATATCCGCAACTTTAACTTGTCTTCCAACTACATATTTACTCCCAAATGATAGAATATGGCTAATAGTGGAAAGTAGCTCTTTTTCTTTATCACGATCGTATTGTCTATAATTCGAGCTGTTTACATAGTTATTTCCTTCTACTTCAGTAAGTATGACCTCTTTACCGTTCTTCTTTACATATGATGCAAGTTCATAATAATCATTGGTCTTCTTAGATCTCTTTTTAATCTCATCAAAATCTCCAACCATTATAAATTCTTTCTTCGCTCTAGTGGTTGCTACATTGATAAGTTCTTGATTGTTCTTTACCCATTCAAATGTCTTAGGAGAACTCTTTGCTGTGATTGCTGAACTCATATAAATTGCATCCTTTTCATCGCCTTGAAAAGTATGAACTGTGCCAACATCAACAAAACTTAAATTTTCTTCTTTAACTCTTTCTCTTATTAGGTCTGCTTGATTTCTAAATGGTGTAATAATACCAACAGATCCACTACCTCTTTTTTTAATATCATTAATGATAGCCTCTATTTCTGGTAATGATGTGTTTTTCTCATTCGATCTAGATATCCCTTTTTGATTAACAGGTATAAAGAATAAGGCTTGCTGATCAAATCCAACTTTGTCTGGTATAATCAGCTTTTTATTATAATATTTTCGATTACTGAAGTCGATAATGTCCTTATGGCAACGATAATGATATCTCAGAAGTATAAATTTAGATATACTATCAACATTTTGCATCAGCCTTATAATAGAGCTTTCCACATAATTATAAGATTTCGATACAGAGTACTTTCTCATCAACTTCTTATTGGTTTCAGGACTTAAAGTAATAACTGGTCTTAACTGATTCTGATCGCCCACAAGCAGAAGTCTAGTACCTCTTATGATAGGAAATAGTGATGCCCCTATTGCGCATTGTCCTGCTTCATCAATAATGACTAAATCAAAGTTTGGTGTTGCTGCACCTAAGCGATATGCAGATTGGTTGGTAGTCATCATAATTGGAAATACTCTTTGGAGTTGAGTAAAGTTATCATTATCCATTAAATAAGTATTAAATAGTTTAACTTGTTCATCTTCATTCTCATTATTTAAGATATCTACAAACTGTTTATATTTTGGTTCTTTAAGTTTTTTGATATATTTTATGCTCGTAAAAAATAGCCAAGTGAAAAACCCATCATCTGCTTGTACAACGTGTTTATGTATCTGTTCATCTTCTAAAATTGGTATAGATTCTAGTTCTTTTTCTTTTTGAGCTAGCTCTGTATTAATAACGATATTAGATCTAAATTCCAAATTAATGCTTGTTGTCATACTCTTCAAAGCATCTATCTCTTCTTCAAGTTCTAGTCTTCTCTCATAGTTATCAATAATCTCATTGATATCTTGCATATGGTTTCTATTGGTTAAACCTAGTTTTAATAATTTGGTTTCATCAGATTCCAACTTATCATAGCGAACCATAAAATCCTTAATGACTTGTATAGATTCCTTTACTTTTTGATTATTACCTAATCGAAGGATTGGTAGAGGTAATGGTCTATTTCTTGATTCAAGTTTTTTAAGCTTAGCATAGATGTCATCAATTGGTTTATTGTTATTTGAAGATACCAAAACGGTTTGTTCATTAAAGAATACTGATATTAATAGATTTAAGATACTTTGCGTCTTTCCTGTTCCAGGAGGCCCTTGAACATAAGTGACTGGTTGTTTTAAAGCATTATGAATAACTCGTAATTGATCTATGTTCATCATATTATCTAATAAGACAATATCAAACTTACGTTTTCTTCCTACTAATGAAGTATCCATATTACCAAAGAATGCTTTTAGTGGGGTTGATAGAGAGTTATCAAGTTTCGCTTGTGCAATACTTTGAAACTCCTTTTCAATATATCCATTATAACTTCTTACCAAATCCATAATATATGGTCTATCATCGAGGGATTCGTTAAATCGCTTGAATATAGGTGATAGCATCTCCTTGGCTTTATGTGGATTATTCTCAAAGAGTTCAGTAAATGCATCGGTTTCGATATCTAAATAGTTTCTTAAGTTATGTTTATA
>CAKMKF010000054.1 GCA_927439925.1 uncultured Acholeplasmataceae bacterium
CTAGACCTAGCATCATTGCATAAGCACGTTCATTGATAGACAAGCAGTACCCAGTATCATCAGAGTACTCTTCTTTAATATCAAAGCCTAAATCTTCAAAAAACTTTCTAGACTTTAAGACATCTGTTACACATAAGTTAACAAACACGTCAGCTTTCAAAATGTATCACCTCTTCTTAATTCAAAAGTACCACTTACTTGTTATTTTGACTAGATTTATGCACTATTAGTAAACTTTTGATGAAAATGAAATAAAAAAAGGACGAATCAGAGTTACTTCGTCCATTTCTATTTACTTAATAATTAAACTGTTTCCTGTCATTTCTTTTGGTTTGTCTAAACCGAGTAAGTCAAGAAGTGTTGGTGCTACATCACAAAGTGATCCTGTTCCAACTTTAACATCTTTTTTGGTAATAATTACAGGCACTAAATTGGTTGTATGTGCTGTATGAGGATTTCCTAAGTTATCTCTCATTTTTTCAGCGTTTCCGTGATCTGCTAATACAATCGCGACCCCTCCAATTGAAAGAATAGCTTCTACAACTTCTTTTGTACACTGGTCAACGGTTTCAACTGCTTTCGTAGTCGCTTCAATAGAACCTGTATGTCCAACCATATCAGGATTCGCGAAATTTAGGATCATCGTGTCATATTCTTTTGAAAGAATAGCTTCAACAGCTTTATCTTTTACTTCAAAAGCACTCATTTCTGGTTTTAAATCATAAGTAGGCACTTTAGGTGATTGTACTAAAATTCTAGTGCTTCCCTTTAGTTCTTTATCGGTACCACCATCAAAGAAGAAGGTGACGTGAGGATATTTTTCAGTTTCTGCAATTCGTAATTGTTTTAAATTTGCATTTGATATAACATCACCATACAAATTATCAAGCGTTTGAAGTTCATAAGCTAAAGGTCCTTTAACAGATTCGTTATAATGCATCATAGAAACTAAGAAAATATCCTTTAAAGCATTGGTTTGATCAAACTTCGCTTTACCAGGTGTTTCATAAAGGTCTGTAGCCTTAGGGTTCGTGAATGCAGTCGCAATCCGTATTGCTCTATCTGGTCTAAAGTTTGCGAAAAGGATTGCATCCTTATCGCTAATAAGACCTTTCTTATCTACTAAGAATGGAATGATAAATTCATCAGTAACGCCTTCATCATAAGATTTTTGCATGCCTTCTAATGCATTCGCATAAGTTTTACCAGTGCCTAAAACCATATTGTCATACGCTTTTTGAATGCGGTCCCAGTTGTTATCTCTATCCATTGCGTAATATCTACCAGAGACTGTAGATACTTTCATGCCGTGGTTGATTAAGTCTTCTAAAAAGCCTAATCCAGACATTTGAGGAGTATCTCTACCATCCATAAATGCGTGAAGGTAAGGGGTAACTCCATTGGAAACAGCTAGGTCATGAAGTGCTTTAATGTGTGTTGGATATGAATGGACTCCACCATCAGAAACTAAACCAAAGATATGTAATTTACTCTTATTTTTCTTTGTGTATTCAATCGCGTCTAAAAATGCTTGATTTTTAAAGAAAGATTCATCTTTAATCGCTACATTGATTCTGGTTAACGATTGATAAACAACACGTCCAGCACCTAAATTTAAGTGACCAACCTCAGAATTACCCATTTGTCCATCAGGTAAACCTACATATTCACCGCTTGCCTGTAAAACATTATTTGGGTATTCCTTAAAAAGTGAATCTAAAAACGGCTTTTTTGCCAGTGATACTGAATTTGATGGGCTATCAGGTGCGAGACCGTACCCATCCATAATAATTAATGCTGCAAATTTTTTGTTCATTGTTTGTTATACTCCTTATCGATTTGTCCACCTACATTATACTTTAAATTTAGCAAACTTAAAAATTGTCACTCAAATAAAACGTTTTCAATAGCGACATATTGTATATTACAAAAATTATGATAGAATAATCGTGTAAATGAATACTTCGGGGCAACGTGAAATTCGTGACCGGCGGTATAGTCCGCGAGCCTTAGGGCAGACCTTGTGTAATTCAAGGACCGACAGTAAAGTCTGGATGGAAGAAGAAATTGTCTTTTTGACGTTCTTTTGTCGCCGAAGTAATTTGGCGATTTTTTTGTAACTTAGGAGGTTAACTAACATGTCAAATTACTTACGCTTAAAGAAAATGCTTTATATCGTTTCGCTTGCAGCAGTTTCCATAGTGATCGGATTGATTGAAATTCCAAATCCTTTTTCGTTTTTTGGACCTTGGGCTGCTTTTGTAAGATTAGATTTTAGTGATGTAGTTGTATTGGTGGCTTTGGTTGTAATGGGACCGAAAGATACGATTCTTGTCATTCTTTTAAGAAGTTTGATTCGACCACTCATTATTCCTAAAATGGGGTTTGCAATGGACTATGTCGGTGAGTTTTTAGCAATTACAGCATCCTTTTCGATATTAGTTGCTTATTTAGGAGCTCGAAAGGTATTAAGAAAAAAAGAAGAACCTTTACTCTATGTTCTTCCAGTGCATGAAGATAAACTCACTAAAAAAGATTGGGCAGTTTATCTAGGATTTAGCATGGCTATATTGTCTTTAGGAATGTTACTTGCAAATTTCTTATTTGCTACACCTTTATACTTAAGTATGTTTGGTGCTACACAAAGTTCAACAAGTCTTCATTTTACAGTGTTCTCTTATGTTAAAGATAGTGCACCACCATTCACACTGTTTACATTCTTTATAGCAGCATTAATTAGCTACACACCTTTTAACATTATGAAGAGTATATTAATCACATCAATTTTCTTAGTATTAAAACCTAGACTTAAATATTTAGAACTGTAAAGCATGTTATAATTATCCTGAGGTAAAAAGATGAAGTTATTTGACCAGCTGAAATTACCAATACGTAAGGATGACTTAATGCCCGTCATCAGACAGGGCATTTTTATGTCTTTTACTGGTGGACTATTGATTGGGGCACTTCACGCCTTCTTTTCTTTCCAATTTGGATTTACTTTAACATGGCTAATGTTATTCATTTTAGCGCATTTAACTGCAAGCAGAATTAAAAGATCTTATAGTGAGTATCACATACTTTATTCAATCTTAAGTGTCTTTTTCTTTTTACTAGCTTATTATTTAATGTCGATTACATTAAACCTAGGAGTGCTTTTCTTATATGATGCACTTGTTGTAAGCTTTATTCTACAAGTTTTAAATCCTTTACAATATTTTAATTTTTTTAATCCATTTTCTGGTCAGTTTTTCTCGGTTGATAATATGCTTGAGCTATTGTTCTTTTTAATTGGAACATATTATGCATACCGTTATAGCAAGTAAACGTTTTTATTGCCAATAATCTTTCAAACAAAGAATTATTTGGTATAATGAATAGTAGTAAACAAACAGGCAAAAACTAAATAAAGGAGTGAAATTATGCCATTTATAAGCGATATTTATGCACGCGAGGTACTAGACTCACGTGGAAATCCAACTGTTGAGGTTGAAGTCTACACAGATTCTGGCGCATTCGGACGCGCAATTGTTCCATCAGGAGCATCTACAGGAGAACACGAAGCCGTTGAATTAAGAGACGGAGACAAAAAACGTTATTTAGGTAAAGGGGTTTTAAATGCAGTTCACAATGTGAACGAAGTCATTGCTCCAGAACTTGTTGGATTTGATGTTACAAACCAAAATGCAATTGATCAACTCATGATTGATTTAGACGGAACTAAAAACAAGTCTAAATTAGGTGCTAACGCAATTTTAGGTGTTTCTATGGCTGTTGCTAAAGCAGCTGCAGATTTCCTAGGTGTTGAATTATACCAATATCTTGGTGGATTCAATACAAAACAACTTCCAGTACCAATGATGAATATCATCAATGGTGGATCACATGCTGATAACAATGTTGACTTCCAAGAATTTATGATTCTTCCTGTTGGAGCGAAAACATTTAAAGAAGCTATCCGTATGGGTACAGAAGTATTCCATAACTTAAAAGCTGTTTTAAAAGCTAAAGGTTATAACACAAGCGTTGGGGACGAAGGTGGTTTTGCACCTAACCTAGGTTCTAATGAAGAAGCTCTTCAAGTTATTATGGAAGCAATTAAGAAAGCTGGTTATGTTGCTGGAAAAGACATTTTCTTAGGCATGGACGTTGCATCTTCTGAATTCTTCGATAAAGAAAAGAAGACTTATGTATTAGCAGGTGAAGGTGGAAAAGTGTTCACTTCTGAACAATTATCTGATTTCTACGCAACTCTAGTTGAAAAATACCCAATTATTTCTATCGAAGATGGTTTAGATGAAAATGACTGGGAAGGATGGGTTTACCTATCTAAGAAACTTGGTAAAAAAGTTCAATTGGTTGGAGACGATCTATTTGTAACCAACACTGAAAAACTAGCTAAGGGTATTGAATTAGGAATTGCAAACTCTATTTTAATTAAGGTTAACCAAATCGGTACTTTAACAGAAACTTTTGATGCAATCGAAATGGCGAAGAGAGCAGGATATACAGCTGTTGTATCACACAGATCTGGTGAAACAGAAGATACAACGATTGCAGATATCGCAGTTGCTACCAACGCTGGTCAAATTAAGACTGGTTCAGCTTCTAGAACTGATAGAATTGCTAAGTATAATCAATTACTAAGAATTGAAGATCAATTAGGTTCAAGTGCACAATACTTAGGACTTAAGTCATTCTACAATTTAAAGAAATAGTATTTAATAATATAAAAACAGGTGTATGACTTCATTGTCTACACCTTTTTTTGATACTTCAAGTGGTATAATAAGGGTAAATCATGAGGTTCTTATGAAAAAAACATTTATTGACACATTCAGAAGTCTAACTTACAATTTAAGAACACTTTTTTACTTTGAACTTATTTATCGCGTGCTTGGTTTGCTCGTTATTTTTCCGCTTGGCCAACTATTATTTCATTTATCAATTAGATTATCGGGGTATTCATATATAACCAATTCTTTACTCATAACTTATTTACTAAAACCAACAACCATTTTAATTTTGGTAATCATGGTATTGGTTTTATCCATTTATATCGTTATTGAAATGGTCTTTCTATCTTTAATTTTTGATTTTGGTTATCATAAGAAAAACATTTCTTTTAGAAACTTACTTATTTATGGATGGAAAAGATTGGTAGAGACTGTAAAAAGATATCGATTAAGAATTGGTTATATATGAATACCCCGATAATCTAATTGATAAATGAAATAATAGTTGGCCAAGCGGAAAAATAACGAGCAAACCAAGCACGCGATAAATAAGTTCAAAGTAAAAAAGTGTTCTTAAATTGTAAGT
>CAKMKF010000055.1 GCA_927439925.1 uncultured Acholeplasmataceae bacterium
GTTCCTTTAAGTTATGAAGTTTTTGAAAATGAAGTAAGCATTTTAACAAGTGCAACTGCACCAACTTCTAAAACACTGCTTATAACTGTTCCAAGTGTAGATATTTCTAAAACTTACACTTTAAAAGCATTCTTTGCTGAAGGTAGATCATCTGAGCAAACAGTCTCACTTCAAAATTTATATGATACACCAGCATTCGAAAGTTTATATACTTATGAAGGCAATCTTGGTGTAAGTTTTGAAGAGGAATTTACAGTATTTAGATTATGGGCACCATTATCATCTGACGTCTCATTAAATCTTTATGATCAGGGACATCCGAACTATAATGACCAAGGTCAAGCAAACAACGAATTAACTCCTTTCCAAACTGAAGATCTTTATAAGATTGAAAATGGTGCATGGGAAGTTAAATTAACTGGAGATTTTGACTTTAAGTATTACACATTTAGTGTAACAAATAATGGAATTACGCACGAAGTCACTGATCCATATGCTTATTCTACTGGCGCGAATGGTATGCGTGCAATGATCGTTAATTTCGATGAAACGAATCCTGCTGGTTGGACATATAATGATCGTCCAAATACAATCACAAACTTAACAGATTATATTGTTTATGAACTTCATGTTAGAGACTTAACAACGCATAGTTCATGGAATGGAAATGAAAACTACCGTGGGAAATTCATGGGAATGACTCAAAGTGGAACAACTTATACCGGTGATGATGTTACAGTCACTACAGGACTAGATCACATTGATGAACTTGGTGTCAATGCTGTACAACTTCTTCCTATCTTTGACTTTGGTTATGTAGATGAAGTTCAAGTTGCGAATAACCCAAATTATACCAATTTATTCAATTGGGGCTATATGCCATATCATTTCAATACTTTAGAAGGTTCATTTGCTACCAATCCATTTGATGGAAGAGTTAGAATCAATGAATTTAAACAAGTAGTTCAAGCATTCCATGAAAGAGACATTAGAGTGATTATGGACGTAGTCTATAACCATACTGGAGAATCTCAAACTTCTAATTTCCATAAGATTGTTCCTGGATATTATCATAGAATGACTGCTGAAGGTGGTTTCTCTAATGGATCAGGTACTGGTAATGAAACAGCTTCAGAACGCTCAATGATGAGAAACTTCATGTTAGATTCAATTGAGTTCTGGGCTACTGAGTATAATTTATCCGGATTTAGATTTGACTTAATGGCTCTTCATGATTATGAAACTATGAACATGATTCAAGAAATGTTAGCTGATATTGATCCAACCATCGTTGTTTATGGTGAACCATGGAATGGTGGATCAACTCCACTTTCTAATTCTATTGCTGCTGGTAAAGATAATATTAAAAATATGAATCTAGTCGGTGCATTTAATGATTATACTAGAGACGCCATCAAAGGTTCAGTATTCCAAGCAACTGAAAGAGGTTGGGTGCAAGGTAATGCTACGAACTACATTTTCCAAGGTTTAATGTATGGTATCGTTGGTGGTATTGAATTTCCTGGTATCACTGAAATGACTGAGTGGCATTTAAATCCAAACCAAACAATTAATTACGCTACAGCACATGACAACAATACTTTATATGACAAATTAAGACTTACTGGTATTTCAATTGCAAATACGAAAGCTTTACAAATACAATCGAATGCAATCATCTTAACCTCTCAAGGTATTCCATTCCTTCATGCAGGTGTAGAGATGATGAGATCGAAACCACTACCAACTGGTGGTTATGACCACAACTCTTATGAATCACCAGATTCTGTAAACCAACTGCGCTGGGATAGAAAAGCACAGTATAATGACGTATTTGAGTATTATAAAGCTTTAATCGAGATTAGAAACACATACAATCACTTTAGAATCGATAATGCTACAGAAATTCTTTCAAGATTAGAGTTCATCAATGCGAACTCAGGGAATCAAGCAATTGCTTACCGAATTGATGGAAATGCTGGAGAACCTGAAATTGTAGTTCTTCACAGTGGAAATCCTGCTGGTGGATTATCATCAGTTGACTTAACTCCTGGAAAGAACTATAAAATGTTAACTTATGTCAATGAGACAAACCTTGATGGTATAGAAATTGTTTCTGGAACATTATATGCTCCAGCAAATGTTTCAATCATCTTAGTTGAAGTGATGGATGATTCAATTGAAATCAATGAATCTTCTGTTACTATTGAAAAAGGCGAAGCATTTAATCCAGCTTCAAACGTTACAATAAATAATTCTTCTGCCCAAGTTTACTACTCAAATTATCATGACATCAATCGTCCTGGTCGTTACACAGTGACTGTTGCAGTTAGAGAGTCATATGGTGAAGTTAGACATTATTATTACACTTTATTTGTAGGTGGAAACTTGTTTGATGTCACATTAGATGACACAAAGATTGGAGGTTAAATCAATGAAAAAAATAATAGCTATACTCTTTCTATTCACATTAATCTTTGGTTTAATTTCTTGTAAGCCTGATCCAACTGAAGTTCTTGATCCAGAAGACATTACAGTTGCAATTCAAGAAGAAACTGTAGTTGGTGAAATGATTACCGTACATGTTGTTGTTGGTGTGGAGTTAGAGAATTTAGATCAACTCTTAGAAATCACGCTATCTATTGCAAGTCAAACATATGAAAAACATTTCGATATGATTGCAGGTACATCCTATACAATGAGAGTTTATTTATATCTTACTGAAGCAGATTATACTGCAAACAATAATTCTTACGGATACCATGTATTCAACATCAATACATCACTTGAAAATCCAGGGTTATCACTAGGAACTAACGCCTTAAAATTAGCATAAAAAAAAGACGCTTTAAGCGCCTTGTGAAGAGAACTTCGGTTCTCTTCTTTTTTTATGTTAAGCAAATACTTTTTTACCGTAAATAAGCATGGTCAGCATCGTTGCTAATCCCATTCCAAATTGGAAGAATACCGGAGAAAATGCTGGTTCAATTAACCCAATCATAAAGCTTAGTACTGCAGGTAAACCCATAATAAGAACTAAAAACTTAAGTGATTCCGAGTACTTAAAGAATGTCGAATACCCAAATCTAAAAAGTTGAAGAACTGCAGATAACAAGAGAATGAACAGTATATTTAATCCAATTGAAATCAATGTATTCACTAAAACGGTATAGAAGATAATGTATGGTCCAAACGTATGTTCAATTTGAGACCCAAATTCTATATAAGCATTCGCTCGATCTGCACTATCCATTAAATTGATGGATCTAAAATTTACATCTTCTGTAAATCCTTTATAATCATAACCAATCATTTGAGCACCTTCACCATTGGTATAGATAATGTTATCTTTAGTGAACAACACTTGTTTGACTGATGTATCATAATCTGTTCCTTGATAGTTAAAGATATAGTTAATTCCTTGATGTGTATAACTATATTCCTCTTCTTCTACAATACAGTAAAGTTTGTTGGATGAAATTGTGCATTCTTCTGGCAAAACCCAAGTTGGTGTTTGATTCGTAAATGATTCTTCAATGAAATCAAGTCTCCAACCTTGTTCTTTGACAATAAGATAATTCATTGGAAATAAATTGATTAAACATAAAATGATAAAATAAATACCAATTTTCCAAAACTTTTCATTTCGAATGGTTAATATCGTTTTAAATTGGAATGAATACTTAAAATAACGAATCAAAAACATTAACGGTAATCCTCAATTTCTGCTGGATTAATCGTAACAATCAACGTACCATAAGCTTCTATTTCTAGACTTCCATAAAGTAGTTCTTCATAATCTAGAGTAATTGTTGTAGCATCTGAAGAAAGATTATGAATGACTAAAACCGCTTGGTTAATGGTTTCATATTGGTAATGTCTAATATATCCTTGAATGCTAGAATTGTTACCATTATATGCTGAAAAGTCATTTCCATACATAAGTGCAGGGTTATTTTTTCTAATCTCAATTATCTCTTTATATGCATTAAATAATGAATTTTCATCTTCTCTTTGAGACGCAAGATTTTCTGTAGAGTCATTCGAACCATCGCTTGGTAACCAAGTTGTCTCAATTAAAGGATTTCCCCACATGAAAGGTTGTCTGCGATATTCATCATAGACGACACCATATCCGGGAATATTTTCTCCTTCATAACGATACCCTTTCATTCCGAGTTCATCACCGTAATAAATAAATGGACTTCCTGGTAATGTTAAAAGAATTCTTGCTGCAAGAGTAATTTTTTCTTTTGTGTCAAATGTGTTAAAACCACCCATCGATGCAAGACGATCTAAATCATGATTTGCTATAAATGGTGAATCTACAAAATCCGGATCAATATATCTAAACTCATCATATGCTTTCTTTAAATTAGATACTAGCAAGTATCTACTATTTCCATTGCCAACCTTATCCCATATATTGGATGCTGCATTAAAATTAAAGACAGAATCAGAGCCTATATAGTAATCAGAGTATGCAAGATAATTATAATCAAATACTTCAGAAACGATAAAGCTATTTGGATATTCTTCTTTGATATGAAGGTTTAAGTCTAACAATAATAATGTGTTTTCAAATGGAGCATTCATGCCTTCTATCAGATGCTTAGCAGCATCTACTCTAAAACCATGAACTCCTTTTAAAAGGTAAAAATCCATAATATTTTTGACTTCATCAATAACTGCTTCATTTTTGAAGTTTAAATCTTTCATTCCACCAACAAAAGATTCAAATGCGTTATTGCCTTGCCAAATATAATAATCGCGGTATGGGCTAGTTGTTGATGCATAAGCAGATTGATACCATGGGTGTTGATCTGATGTGTGGTTGATGACTAAGTCAATGACGATTTTAATATTTCTTGCAGCCGCTTCATCAATTAAGTTCTCAAAATCAGCCATTGTTCCATAATCTGATTCAATACCATAATAATCAGTGACTGAATAGCCATGATATGAAGGTGAAGGATTAATTGGGAGTAGCCATAAAGCTGTAATACCTAGTTCTTCTAGGTAATCTAGGTTTTCTGTGATTCCGTTTAAATCACCAATACCATCATCATTGCTATCTGCGAAAGATCTAACAAATATTTGATAGTAAACATCATTGGTAGGATTAACTTCACTTAAGTTGATTGCTGGTTCGGTAGGTGTTGGTGTCGGCTCTATAGGGACTGTAGGATCTTGATTACATGCAGTCATTAAAACCAATATAAATATTAATGTGAATATTGATATTATTTTTTTCATTAGAAACCTCTTTTTTTCATGGATTCAGACTTACCTAAAATATTACTTTTGCCTGTTGGCTTTTCTAAATCAACGACTTTTGTTTTAAATATATAGTCATGTATTGTTCGACTCGTTTTATCATTCATTACAAAAAATGCTATAACTAGATACAAACCAAATGTTGAGACGCTTAAGGTTAATTTAAATATTTCTCTTAACATAACTTTCAAAATAGGAACATCACTACCATCAAGATTTGTTAACTTAATCTTTTGAATTCTTTTTCCAAAAGTCTGACCTGAAGAAATAAAATAAGGGAAAAGATAAAATCCAACAAATGCACCACCTGTAATTACCCATGGTAGAAATGCTGCAATCTGTCCCATAAAAATGGAAAGAATAATAAACAGCGTAACCGCTGAAGTGTCTATAGAAAATGCTCTTACTCGTTTTTCAAATGATGGAACCATATGATTTATACCTCTTTTCAAGTCTCAATTTATTATATCATAATCATTTTGTGAAACCGTTTGCAACATGAATAGAAAAGGCCAATTTCGGCCTTTTCAATTTAGATGATAGCATATGATCTTTTTTCTTCATCAATATGGAGATTATAATTGGTTGTATTTGATAATACAATTGGGTTTTCAATATAGAAATAATCATGAACTTGTGCTTGATTTCTTAATACATCCTCTAGTACATCTCTAATAATAACTCCTGTATCAATTGGATTGTTGCCATATATAAATGGATTATCAACTTTGTCGAATACATATTCATTTGTTGAAACCAAATAATACTCACTATCGATCATGGATTGATAGCTAAAGTCTGCTTTATATGAAACAGCTACATCACCACTTGTACTATTGATGAATTCTTTAATCTCAGAACCCAATAAAGACACAGTTTTAACTTTGTTATCAAAAGGGAATATATCATACAAAGTAGCTACCGTAATATTTTCAAGACTAGATAAACTATCTCTCGTTCCACCAAAATTATGGAATCCAATATCTGCATTTGCAGAAACTCGAATGAGTTCTGCCATATAGTAAGTAAGTTGATCTCTAGAATAATTGGTTCCTGATTGAATGATTACTTCATTCAATAACGGGGAAATCTCTTCTACATAAGTTAAGATAAGGTCTGCAAGCATTTGATTGCTTGTATTCAATCTTGGTTCAAATGCCTGATCAGCACCATAAACTGTTGCAGGGTAAAGATTTTTCGCAGTAGCTCCAATAACTTCTCCAGCTAAATTAAGTTCTATTGAAACTCGACCAACCGTTGTACCGTTTGCTCCTGATTGGATGATTGGCATTGCTACACCACTTCTAAGTTGTATGTTTACATAACTTTGATGTGAATGTCCATTGAAAACTGCATCAACTCTTTTAGTTCCTGTAAGATTTCCGATTCCACTATTGGTTGTTCCACTTGAACCATGCATTACTGCTAGAACAACATCAACATCATGATTCAATCTTAATTCTTGAGCGTAATGTCCTGCCCAAGTAATTGGATCATCAAAATAGTAATCTTCTACCATAGCAGTTGCTATACTGTCTTCTAGACCATAACCCATTAAGCCAATGATACCAATCTTTAGATTGCCTTTTTCTACGATTTTATATGCATCGATATGATCTGGTCGTATGATTGTATTTTTGAAAAACACGTTTGCTCCGAGAAGTGGAAATTC
>CAKMKF010000056.1 GCA_927439925.1 uncultured Acholeplasmataceae bacterium
TTTTGTTAGAAATTCTTCTTTTGGTTTTGTATGTGCACTCATTGTGATCACTCCTAGTAAGTTATATTTTCATATACTTATTGTAAAATTAATTAAGCAATACTTGGAAATATTGGGATGATGTGAAAAAAACCAAAAGAAGAATTTCTAACAAAAAAGCATCCTGACATCAAAGGATTATCAAGTGAAGAAGTTCTAGAAAGTCTTCAAAAATATGGAAAAAATGAATTAGAAGCCACTAAAGGTAAGTCCATCTTTAGAATGATTTTTGAAGAACTAAAACAGTTTTTAAACATATTATTGATTATCGCTGGTGTGATCAGTATCGTTGCCAGTGGTCATATAACAGATGGTATTTTTATCTTTGTTATCGTTATCTTAAATACGACTTTAAGTATTGTTCAAGCTAGAAAAGCGAACAATGCTGTTGAAGCCTTAAAGAAAATGAGTAGACCACACGTAAAAGTATGGAGAAACAATAAACTAAGTACAATCGAAGTTACTGAACTCGTTGTTGGTGATTTGGTTGTCTTAGAAGCTGGTGACTTTGTCCCAGCTGACTTAAGACTCGTGGAAACAATTAATTTAAAGATTGATGAATCGACATTAACAGGTGAATCGGTTGCTGTATTAAAAGACTCTGATAAAGTATTAACTTTAAACACTTCAATTGGTGATAAAGTCAATATGGCATTCTCTTCTACTTTGGTGAATTACGGAAGAGGTTTAGGAGTTGTCACGGGTGTTGGTATGCAAACTGAAATTGGTAAGATTGCTACAATGCTAAATGAAGTCGATGACACACTCACACCACTTCAAATCAAAATTGATAAATTAGGAAAAATGTTAGGCATTGTTTCAGTTGTAGTTGTCGCTTTAATTTTTGTTGTAGGCTTGCTCTATCAATTTGACCCACTAGACCTTTTTATTGTCAGTGTCAGCTTAGCTGTTGCTGCTATTCCTGAAGGTCTACCTACCGTCATTACAGTAGTGCTCGCACTGGGTATGAGAAAGATGGCAAGTAAAAAAGCGATTGTTAAAGCATTAGCTGCTGTTGAAACACTAGGAAGTGTCACAGTTATATCAACAGATAAGACTGGAACACTTACTCAAAATAAAATGGTAGTAACTAAACTATATGATTTAGAAGATATGGTTGATGTGACTGGTAATGGATATTTATTTGATGGTGAGATCAATGGTAAGAATAAGACCATTGATTTACTTACTGAAATTGGAGTTTTATGCAATGACTCATCAATAGAAAAAGAAACACTAATCGGAGATCCTACTGAACTCGCATTAGTAACTCTTGCTGAAAAGAATGGTATTAAACATCAAGAGTTTAGAAAGTCTCATCCTAGACTAGATGAATATCCATTTGATTCAGTTAGAAAATCGATGAGTACACTGCATCAGTTTGAGGATGGAAAAAGATTACTTACAAAAGGTGCATTGAATCAAGTATTGTCTATTTCTACACACTACATGAAAGGTGATTTAGTTACACCAATCACAGATGAGTTTAGAATGAATATCGAAAAGCAAAATGATGCACTTGCCTCCAAAGCACTTCGTGTACTAGCATTCGCAATGAAACCTATATCTGAATACAAAAATATTACTAAAGAAGAAAAGGAAATGGTCTTTATTGGTCTAGTAGGAATTATTGATCCTCCCAGAGAGGAAGTTAAACCTGCTATCGCCTTATGCCATAAAGCAGGTATTAGAGTTGTCATGATCACAGGCGATCATAAACTTACCGCTTCAGCAATCGGTAAGTCATTAGGTATCCTTAAAGATAATGAAAAAGCTTTAAGTGGTGAAGAATTAGATGAAATGAGCGATGACGATTTAAATGAAGCAGTTAAACATACTTCTATTTTTGCGAGAGTATCTCCTACGCATAAAGTACGTATAGTAAAAGCTTTTCAAGCAAATGGACAGATTACCTCAATGACTGGTGATGGTGTCAATGATGCACCAGCCTTAAAACAAGCAAACATAGGGGTTGCAATGGGTATTACTGGTACTGACGTTTCTAAAGAAGCTTCAGATATGATTCTGATGGATGATAACTTTACGACAATCGTCGATGCAATCGAGGAAGGTCGTGTCATCTACGCAAACATTAGAAAGTTTGTTGGATATTTAGTATCCTGTAACGTTGGTGAAGTTTTACTCATTTTTATCGCGATGTTACTCGGATGGGGTTCACCTCTACTCGCTATTCAAATCTTATGGATTAATTTAGTCACTGATAGCTTACCTGCATTTGCACTAGGTCTTGAACCAAAAGAAACTGATGTTATGAGTCAATCACCAAATGATCCAAATGCAACCATCGTTGATAAATTCATGAGTATTACAATCGGTTTTCAAAGTGTCTTCCTAGCTGCTGCAGTACTGCTCAGTTATTATATTGGAACTTACGTGATTACTGGTCATGAAATGCTTGGTGAAACCTTCGCATTCATCACCATCATCACAGGAGAATTACTTCGTACATTCTCTGCTAGAAGTGAAACAAAATCCATATTTAAGATGAATCCATTTTCTAATAAATATGTAAACTATGCATTTCTAGCTGGATTTGGTTTACTCTTTGTAGTCGTATTCGTCCCAGGTGTAAATACAATCTTCAAAACAAATGTCAACTTAACTATTGAGCAATTCCTACTTGCGGTATCATTTGGAATTATTCCACTTTTCGGTGGAGAACTTGCTAAGCTTTTCAAAAAATTTAAATAATCAAATATAAAGAAAAAGGCCCAACAGGGCCTTTTATTATGCACTAGCGTAAACACTTTGATTTCTAACTGTGATGACACTATCATATAAGTGTTTGTTTTCCTCAATGATAACATGACTCACATTAATAATCGTTACATCTTTTAAGTTCACTAACGACTTTTCAATCTCTTTAACTCGAGCACGATCAAGACTCGCAAACGCTTCATCTAAAAATATAATATTTGCATTATTAATTAATCCTCTAGCAATCGCGATTCTACTCTTTTCTCCTCCGGAAATATTTTTCCCGTTATCCAAAATCATATAATCTAGTCCACTAGGGTTACTATCGATGAAGTCTCTTAATCCTGCTCTATCAATCGCAGTATTTAATTCCTCTTCCGAATAATCCTTATAAAGTGTTAAATTATTTCGAATCGTATCTTCAAACAAGAAAATATTTTGTTCGATATTCGCGATTCTTCCATAATAGTCGTTTTTCTTAACATCCTTTAAGGATTCTCCATCAATGATGATGACACCATCATTAGGATTGAAATACTTTCTAAGTAATCTCAAGACTGTAGATTTTCCACCACCGCTTGGTCCTATGATTAAATACTTCTTCCCTTTTTCAAACTTTAAGTTAATATCCTTTAATACTGTATGGTCATCATATGCAAACGTAACGTTTTGAAATTCAATATCTTTCTTGAATCCATCGAATTCAACTGTTTCAACATGTGTTTCTTTATTGGTCATCGTTTCATCGATTCTGTTAAAGATAGCCTTTACTGATGCAATCTTAGGAATAGATTCAGATACAACTTGAATGGGCCAGATAAGTCTATCGATATTGGTTGCTACTACTGCGATACCCGCAAATGTAATAACTCCTTGTATCGCAAGATTTGACACAAATAGCATTAAACCCATGAAAATAAAGTTGAAGTTTGCATTTTGTGCAGCGAAGATAAATGACATGATTTTATCAATGACATATTTCTTTTGTTGAACTTTTTCACTCTTCTCATAAAAGTTAGTTCTTACTCTTTCTTCTAAGCCATTATTCTTAATAATGTTGAAAGCTGAAAGAACTTCCTTAACAAATCCGCTATACCCACTAAATAGAACACTACGTTCTTTATTATGCTTTTGGATCGGTTTCGTAACAATGCTTGATAGTAAACCATTGATAACGATCACTCCAATACCCACAAATAAGATAATAGGACTAATTTTAGCAAATATGATAATACCTGTAGCAAACCCAATCGCAGATTCTGTTAATCCAATAATACTTTGGAAATAATCTGTCTCAATCAAATTGAAATCATTGGTGAGTGCAGAAACATAAGCTGAGTTGTTTTCTTTTTGAAATTCATTAATGTTCTTTCCAAAGACTAACTTCATATAATCCGTTTTCATATGAGTCATCGCATCTTTCAAGAAATAACTTCTCGCATAAGCATTAAACATAGAGGAAGGGAATATAAGTAAAACATAAATAATCATTGGAATCGTTGTTGGCCAAAATTGTTCCCAATTTTGTTCGATTGCGATATTGATCATATCTAACATCGAAAACGATAGTTGAAATGCTACAAACCCTCCAACTAAGTTTCCAAGAATAACTAAATAAAACTTTTTAAAATACTTTATTTTTCTTTTCATCTTAAACCGCCTCCTCAAAATATTCGCTTGCAGGATATTGGTTTAAGTATCCATCCTTAATTTCTAATACATAATCATAATGATTGGTAATACCTTCAAAGTACTTATGACTAATCGCGATGACTGTTTGATCTAGACTAAGAATAGATTGCTCAATAGCACGACCTAACTCATCATTTAACGCTGAAGTTGCTTCATCAACAAATAAAATATCTGATTTCTTGCATAATGCTCTAGCGATTGATATTCTTTGACGTTCACCACCAGAAAGGTTCTTTCCGTTTTCGCTAATCATTTCATCTAAGCCATGTTCTTGTTGATTGATCAAATCTTCTAAACCTGCCATTTTAGCAGCTTCTAGAACCCATTTACGATCTAAGTCTTTAAATAATGATATATTTTCATAGAATGTCGCTTCAAATAAAAATACATCTTGATAAACAAAAGAGACCTTATCATTAAAACTGTTTAACTTAATGTTTTTTAAATCAACTCCATCAACTGTGATATCTCCTTCATATTCATCATATGCCATCGATAGTAGTTTAATAAGTGTTGACTTTCCAGCTCCACTTGGACCTTTGATTAAGTATTTCTTGCCTTTTTCAATCTTAAAATCTAATGATTGAAAAATCATTTTTTCATCATACGAGAACTTTAAATTCTTAACTTCAATCTCTTTGTTAAACACAAAGTGATTAGGTCTTCCATTTTTCTCAATTTCTATATGCTCTGGTACTGTAATCTTATCAAAGATTGCTTTTGATGATTTAATCGTATTGATAAGAGGTAATATAGTGATCAATGGGAAGAGCGAGTTAGATGCTAGTGTAATCGTTAGAAATAATTCTCCATAACCAACTCGTACTGAATCTGGACGATACATCAAGAATATGATTAAACCAAACATAATCATCGTGCCAACTGCTTGGTTCGAGTTTTCTTGCAAAGAACGAAATAAATTAAATTTCATCTTTCCTTTTTCAAGTGATTTAATTTGTGTTTTACTTTTTTTCAAAAACTTATCTTCTATATTATTTAACTTTAATATTTCAAGACCATTAAATGTATTCGAAGCTTCTACAGTAAACTTTTCATTTTCAGTAGAAACGGATTCTTGAAGCTTTATCGTTTTCTTTTCATAGAGTTTACTGATTCCTAAGAGAATCCAAGATAATACAAAGATAATAGTGCCTATTTGCCAATTCACTACAAAGAGTACTGCCATGGTTACAATATAATAACCAAATCTAAAGATCACGTTAATTAAAGCTAAGAAAAAGTTATTTTCAAAAGTATTAATATCATTCATTAAATTTGATATGTAAACATCTCTAGACTTCTTAGAGAAGTTTCGATAACTCATATTTAAGATCTTATCAAATGCACGCACACGAATCTTTAATAGAATATCTCTCATAAATGCAATACGCATCATGCGTGATGCGATAAAAAACACTGCACTTAATATTAAAAACCCAATCACTGCGTAAATCGTTAACCGAAAAAACTCCGGTGATTGTCTTTCAACTGTTTCAACCACCATGGCTAGCGTAAACATCTGCATCAACTGTGTAACGACAGGGATGAAACACGCTAGCACATAGATCGTAAACATTTTTTTATTTTCTAAAAGCATTTCTTTCATATGTTTTAACTCCTATTCACATTCTATTTTTTTAATCATCATAGAATGCTTTCTACTTTTCAAACTTAGTTTTTAATAACAATCTTACCTGATACAGATGAACTCTTTATGATATCCACTTTTTTGTCGGATTGATTATTTAAGACTATATCTCCACTTACTGATTTTAAAGATAACTTTTCTGGATAGAATTCAGTACCCTTTAAATCTCCACTCACTGAACTGAGTTCACAAATTTTACATGATGAGTTTTCAAATTTCACATCGCCACTCACCGTGTTTAATCTTACATTTCCTAAAACTTCTACATGATCCATAAATAAATCACCACTGACTTGAGATGAAGCTAGAAGCTCGAGTTGTGACTGACTCACTTTGATATCACCAGAAACAGTGTTCCATTTAGTAGTCCCTAACTTCAAATTTTCTAAAGTGATATCGCCACTTGTAGTCGATACTACAAGGTCTTTCACATCTAGATTTAAGACTTTAGCATCTGAACTCACTCCCTTAAGAGAAAATGATTGGATTGTTACTGTCTTTGGTAGTTCTACAATGAAACTCATATCATCAGTCAAATTTCTCATGAACAGAAAACCTATTTTCTTAGGTGCAGCAATCTTTAATACATTTCCTTGATAAGAAATTTCATAATCATCAATCTTTGATTTGCCTTTAAAATAAACCTTAATCGATTCATCGTCTGATGCTTGATATGTAATGTTTTCTGAAACTAGAGAGCTTTCAACATTTAATTCATCTGACTTAACTAAATATGTTTTATAAAGCTGATAATCATCATACTTACTTTGTGTCGCTTCAACTCTTTCACCACTATCCGATAGTTCGTCTGCTAAAGAAACTGGATCACCAAATCTAGTATTCAGCTCTTCTTCACTTAAACCTTGAGATAATGCGGTTTGAATCATTTCTTCATGATCTGCTAAGATCTCATCAATATCTTTGCTATTCAGATTTCTTTTCTGAAGTTCTTTCTTTAAATCTTCTAAAAATTTCTTCATTCTTTTTTCCTCCTTGGTTAATCACGTGATATACACCACCAATGAATTCATCCCATTCTTCTCTGAGCTTCAGATAATAGATGAATCCCTTCTCAGTCATTTGATAATACTTTCTTGGAGCACCTTCATTTGACTCTTCTAAATAGGTTTGAAAATAATTTTCGTTGGTTAATCTTCTTAAAATTGGGTAAATTGTGTTTTCATTGACATTGATGTGTTCTGATAATTGATTGATGATTTCGTAACCGTAGTTATCTTTCTCAACTAAGACCGATAAAACACATAATTCTATGATTCCACGTTTAAACTGTGCATTCAAAATATCACTTCCTTTGATATAATTATAACACAGTACTATTCGTCGCACAATACCTATTTTGAATTTTTTTGCATAAAAAAAATCCCCTTTGTTAAAAGGGGAAATATTTCTTTATAATGAATGTATTATTCTTCTGGTTGAACTTCCGCTTGAGTTACTGCTTTTCTATTGAATATTTTATCTCTAAAATAGACCAAAGCAAATATAACAAGAGCAAGTGCTAAATAAGCAACTAATAACATTCCAGTTAATCCATAAATTAGGTAACCGAATGCAGCAATACCTGCAGTCATTAATGCGTAAGGTAATTGCGTAACGAAATGTGAGTGTAGTGTAGATTGTGCACCTGTAGCAGATAATACAGTTGTATCAGATACTGGTGATGCATGATCTCCAAATACTGCTCCACCTAATACAGCTGCAAGAATCGCTGGCATAAATTCTGGATTTGTAGCCATAGCGATTGGGATAGCGATTGGTAGTAAAATACCAAATGAACCCCAGCTAGTACCGGTTGCGAATGCCATACCACTAGCAATTAAGAATAAAGCAAGTGGAATCATTGAAGTCGCAAGATTAGATCCAGCAACGACTTCAGCAATTAAATCACCAGTTCCTAAATCTTGAATAGCTGTTGAAACCATCCATGCAAGAACTAGAATAGCTACTGCTGACTTAAACATTGCAAACATGCCTTTACCACTAGAAATAGCGATACTCTTAACTTTAACTCCTCTATCTGTCAATGCAAAGATTACTGCGGTAACAAATGATGCTACACCACCAATAAATAGTGGAACAGTAATACTTTGATCCATAATAGCACCAAAGCTAAATCCTGCAGAAACAAGCATCATGAAGAACGTTACAAACACTAACACAAGAATTGGAATGATTAAAGTCCATTGTGTAGCCTTAGTCCCAGTAATTTCAACTTCAGCAGCAACTTTAGCAGCTTCTACTTTTGAAATATCATCTCCAGCTAATGCTGCATCTTCAAACTTCTTCATTGGACCGAAACTAATTCCAAACTTAACAATTAGGAACACCATCAAAACTGCTGTGATTGGATAGAATTGGTAAGGGATTGCTGCGATGAACCCTGAGAAACCAGAATGTGCAGTATATCCATTATCTACAAAT
>CAKMKF010000057.1 GCA_927439925.1 uncultured Acholeplasmataceae bacterium
TTCAAACTCTAAAACATCCTCAGGAATTCTTAAGGATAGAATAGCAGTTAAACCTTCAACGAGCTATACAGAAAATATTATATCTTTCGTTAATAATGTTCGAACTAAAGATGGTGGAACACATGAAATTGGGTTCAAATCAGCTCTAACTAGAGCGATGAATGATTATGCTAGAAAGTATTCTATCTTAAAGGATAAAGATCCTAATTTAGATGGTTCAGATATACGTGAAGGTTTAACTGCTATTCTATCCTTAAGAATTCCTGAGGATGTTTTAGAGTTTGAAGGACAAACCAAGGGTAAACTTGGAACACCTGAGGCTAGAAATGCTACTGATTATGTTGTCTATGAACATATGACAACCTATTTAGAAGAAAATAAGGCAATTGCTAGTCAAATCATTAGTCGTGCTTTATCTGCTCAACGTGCAAGAGATGCTGCAAGAAAAGCAAGAGATGAAGCTAGAAATGGTAAATCAAAACAAAAGAAAGAAGTCACTTTGTCAGGAAAGCTAACTCCTGCACAGGGTAAAGATAAAAATTTAAATGAATTGTTCTTAGTTGAAGGGGACTCCGCTGGAGGATCTGCAAAACAAGGAAGAAATAGAAAATTTCAAGCAATTCTACCACTACGCGGTAAAGTTATTAATACAGAAAGAACTGCTTTAGATACTATTTTGAAAAACGAAGAAATTTCAACCATCATCTATACGATAGGTGCTGATTTTGGTGCTGACTTTGACTTAAAGAAATGTAATTATAAAAAAGTCATTATCATGACCGATGCGGATACCGATGGTGCACATATTCAAATTCTATTATTAACCTTCTTTTTCAGATATATGCGTCCTTTAATTGAAGATGGAAGATTATATTTAGCACAACCACCTCTTTATAAGATAACTCGTAAAAAGGGAAAGAAAGAAGAAATCAATTATGCATGGAGTGATGAAGAGTTAAAAGCTTTAATCGATGACTCTCCATATTCTATTCAACGTTATAAAGGTTTAGGTGAAATGAACTTTACCCAATTATGGGATACAACTATGAATCCTGAAAGTAGAAGTTTAATCCAAGTAAGAATTGAGGATTTAGCTGCTTCTGATAAACGTATATCCGTTTTAATGGGCGATGATGTAACACCTCGTCGTGCGTGGATTGAAGATAACGTTGATTTTGAAATCAGCGATGATTTTGACTTGCAGAAGGGGGTGGAATAATGTCAGACTTAAAGAAAATCAATGATTATATTGAAAAAATTATTGAAGCCTCTTTAGAGGACATCGTTTCAGAACGCTTTGCAAGATACTCTAAGTACATTATTCAAGATCGAGCATTACCAGATGCTAGAGATGGGCTAAAGCCTGTTCAACGACGTATATTATACGCGATGCAACAAATGGGAATGCTTCACAATAAACCTTATAAGAAGTCAGCTAGAATCGCTGGAGAAGTCATGGGGAAATATCATCCACATGGTGACTCATCGATTTATGACGCGATGGTAAGACTTTCTCAAAACTTTAAAATGAGAGTTCCTTTAATTGATATGCATGGTAATAATGGATCTATTGATGGTGACTCAGCAGCAGCAATGCGTTATACGGAAGCTAGATTGTCTAGAGCATCTGAAGCTTTACTAGGCGATATTGATAAGAGAACTGTCCCATTCGTTCCTAACTTTGATGATGAAGAATTAGAACCAGTGGTGCTACCAGCAAAATTTCCTAATCTACTTGTTAATGGTGCAACAGGAATCTCAGCGGGTTACGCTACAAAGATTCCACCACATAACTTAAAAGAAGTTGTTGCAGCTACGATTGCTTATATTGATAACGAACAAATAACATTCGATGAAATATCTAAAATAATTAAAGGTCCCGATTTTCCAACAGGAGGGATTGTTTTTGGTCATGCAGGAATTTTATCGGCATTAGAAACAGGTTCAGGTAAAGTCGTGATTCGCTCTAAGACAGAAATTGAAGAGATGTCAAAGAGTCAAGATCGGATTGTAGTCACTGAAATTCCGTTTGAAGTCAATAAAGCTGATTTAGTCAAATCGATTGATATGCTTAGAATTGATAAGAAGATCGATGACATTATAGAAATTAGAGATGAATCAGACCGTGAAGGAATGAGAATCTCAATCGAACTTAGAAAAGGTGCAGATGCACAGTTTATACTAAACTATTTGTTTAAACAAACCGATTTACAAGTCGCATATAACTACAATATGGTCGCAATTTTAAACCATAGACCAGTTTTAGTGGGTGTTATCCCAATCTTAAAGGCATATGTTGATCACCAAAAAGATGTTATAACTAACCGCTCGAATTATGAGCTTGCTAAAGCAACGAAACGTCAACACATCGTCATCGGTTTAATTAAGATGATTTCAGTCGTAGAAGAAATCATTAAAATCATTCGTGCTTCTCAAAATAAACAAAATGCGAAGGAAAATATTATGACTGCCTTCGATTTTTCTGACCTTCAAGCAGAAGCGATTGTTACCCTACAACTCTATAGATTATCCAATACAGATATTCTCGCTTTAGAAAAAGAATCTTCTGGTTTAGACAATCAAATTAAGGAATTAGAACATATATTATCATCTGAAGCAGCGCTTCGTAGAGTCATTAAAAAGGAACTGATTGAAATGAGTGATCTTTTAGGAGATGACAGAAAATCAGAGATAGAAGCTGAAATTGAAACGATTAAGATTGACCATAAAGAATTGATTTCAGAAGAAAAAGTGATGATTGGTATTACCAAAGAAGGTTATATCAAGAGAGCATCTACTAGAAGCTTCCAAGCTTCTCAAACCATTGGATTAAAGGTTGATGACTCATTGATTTATGAAGAGGAATTGAATACACTAGATACCTTATTAATTTTTACTAACCTCGGAAACTATATTTTCCTTCCAGTCTATAAACTAGACGAGCAAAAATGGAAGGATCTTGGAATCTATATCAATAATATCGTTCCAATTGAAAAGAATGAACGTGTATTAAAAGTCATTTCAGTATCTACTTTCCAAGGGGATGAAACTTTATTACTTGGTACTGCTGAAGGTATGATGAAACAGGCTAAACTCTCTGATTTTGAAGTATCTAGATACAATAAACCTATTAAGTGTATGAAGTTATCAAAAACTGATGAACTGGTATCAGTTGATCAAATGGAAAAGAAAAACATTTTAGCAATATCATCTAAAGGATATGCACTACGCTTTAAGACTGAAGAACTTCCATTATATGGTCTTCAAGCTGGTGGTGTCAAATCGATGAGTATATCTGAAGGAGATCGATTGGTATCTGCTTTATATGTCAATCCGAGTGATGAATTCATGATTTTAACAAACCGTGGACATGTCATTAAAGATGTCGTTGAAGAACTACCTATTTATAATAGAAATCGTCGTGGTATTTTAATTATTGAACATCAAAAAGCGAATCCACATATGGCTGTTTCTGCATCGAGACTATCTCGTACACAAACCAAAGAAAATGTAGGTGTTAGAATAATAACAGAAAAATCATCTTTATTCTTAACAGTTGCTGATTTAAAATATACAGGCAATAAATTCGGTAAAAAACTATTCGATGAGGAAAGTCTAGGTAAAGGCTATTCCATTGAAATCTTTAAAGCAGAAAGTGATACTGAAGAGGAAAGAAAAGTCAGTAAAC
Source organism: uncultured Acholeplasmataceae bacterium (assembly GCA_927439925.1). Taxonomy (GTDB): domain Bacteria; phylum Bacillota_I; class Bacilli_A; order Acholeplasmatales; family Acholeplasmataceae; genus Peloplasma. Next base: position 3,689 of record CAKMKF010000057.1, read on the forward strand.
TTTCGCTTAAGAATCAAGTAAAACCCTTAGATACCATTGATATCTTAAAGGAAGAGGTTGTTGAATTAAAGGATCAAAAAATACATCTAAACAGACTTGATCTGTTCGATGAGGATGAGTAGGAGAAACCTATGGAACTCACAATCAATCAAACGAAATATAAGTATGATAAAGCAATCAGTTTAAGTGAAGTCGCAAAAAAAGTGAAAGCAAAAGATTATTTAGCAGCAACGGTTAATGGAAGACTAAGAGAATTGTCTTTTATCATGACTAAAGATGCTGAAATTGAATTTTTAGGATTTACCAATCCTGACGCGATTCGAATTTATGAATCGACATTAAGATATGTCATCGCGATGGCTGTTAAAAATCTTTATCCTGAAGCGAAACTACGCTTCAATTATTCTATATCACGCTCGATACTCGCTGTAATGGATGAGTTTAAAGGTGTGATGGATAAAGAGACCGTTGAAAAGATTAAAAATGAAGTCAATAAAATCATTCAGAGTGATTTAAAGATTACTCGTAAAAGAGTATCGATTGGGGAAGCAACTAAGCTTTACCAAGATTTAGATATGAATGAAAAGGTAGCTATTTTAAAATATAGAGAAGAAGATTATGTGAATCTTTATGAATGTGAAAAGTATATTAACTATATGTTTGGATATATGTTGCCATCGACTGGTTTCTTAAAAGCATTTAATATATTCCTTTATCATCCAGGTTTTATCATTCAATATCCAAGAGCAGAATTTGGCGGAGAAATCCCTCAATTTAAAGATGAACCTAGATTTGGTTTAGCGCTTAAAGAAGCTGCTAAATGGGGTCGAATCATTCAAGGAAACACCATTCCTAAAATGAATGAGTACGCGAAAGATTATCAGTCTGCAGTTGACTTTGTCAATATGTGCGAAACCAAGCATAATCATCAATTATCTGAACTCGGTGATTTGATTCAAACCAATATGGATAATATCAGATTGATTGCGATTGCTGGTCCATCTTCCTCAGGAAAAACGACGTTTTCAAACCGTCTACGTGTTGAATTAATGACTAGAGGCTACAAGCCTGTCATGATTTCAATTGATGATTACTACAATCCAAAACATTTAGCACCTAGAAATGATGATGGATCTCCTGATTTAGAACATGTTGATGCACTTGATGTTGTTCAATTTAATGAAGATATGTCAAAACTTGTTCAAGGACAAAGAGTGACACTTCCTCGCTTTAATTTTAAAGAGGGTAGAAGAGAATTAGGTAAGTCTGTGCAACTCACAGAAGATACTCCAATCATTATTGAAGGAATTCACGCATTGAATGAAAAATTAACGCATAGTATTCCAAAACATCAGAAATTCAATATTTATATCGCACCTCAAACACAATTACATATTGATGATCATAATCCAATTAGCATAACTGAACTAAGGTTATTAAGAAGAATTGTAAGAGATCAAAAATATCGGAATTCTTCAGCGATTGATACGATGGACATGTGGCCATCGGTTAGACGCGGAGAATTCAAATGGATTTATCCAACACAAAAAGAAGCGAATTATGTCTTCAATTCAGAATTAACCTATGAATTCGCTGTTTTAAAGAAACATGCAGTGGCACAACTGATGGCAATCCCAAGAGACAATAGACATTTTATCTCTGCGAACCGTTTACTTAAGTTTTTGAAGTATTTCTCAAATATCGATGATGACATCGTACCTTGTAATTCATTACTCAGAGAGTTTATCGGAGGCTCTAGCTTCAACCACTAAAAGAGGTGATTTAAATGAAGGCACTCACAAATATGGACCGTATTCAAATCAATAATGAGATGATGATGTTATTGTTATCACTTTATGAGTCCAAGGGTAAATCTTTTTACTACGATGATCTATTCAATAGGGATTTGTATGCATTTGAAAAGAAAACCATGGAATCTAATTTGATTGCAATAGCAAAATACTTAGATTTGAATATGACCGATTCAAGAATTAAACTATTCGCGAAAAAACCAATGACTCCTCGTACGAAAGATGAGTTTTTACTATCGAATATAAAAGGATCACTAAATCAACTGCATAAAAGACCAGAGGATTTTGAACTCTTAGTCAATGAAGTTGGCAATTTAATCAAACTACTGTCTAAGAACACTGACCCAATCCAATTCAATACCTATGACCTTCAAGAAGAAGGCATGTTAAAGATGAAAAAGTATTCAAAAAAAGATGATTTAGAAAAATTAATGAATCTCTTTGAAAAGAATTTGAAAATGAAGAAATATGAGTTAACACAGTTAATCGTAAATTTCTATATTGATTTTTTGAATATGAATATTTTATCGAAACATGGTGATTTAGTTGGTTTAATCTTGCTTTATGCATTGTTAGCTAAAGATTTTTCAGTTTTTAAATATGTGAGCTTCTTTAAATACTTTTTAAAAGAAAAAGAAGGATGGAAGAATGGCGTTATAACTGCAAACTATTATTGGTCATCTGGATATCCTCAAACCGATATGATTTCTAGAATTCTACTCAATTTACTCATCGAGGCATATGAAGAGGTTGACGATATGGCCCATGAATATGTCTTTGAACGTGAACTCAATAAATCCAATAACATAGAAAATAGTATCTTAAAACTTGATGAAATATTTTCTAAAGAGGATTTAAGAAAAAGACATCCAAATGTTAGTGACGCGACAATCGATAGAACATTAAAGAGATTAAAAGATGAGGATAAGATCAGACCACTTGGTAAAGGAAGATCCTCTAAATGGCAACGCATTGTTTCAGGTAATAAAAAGTTTGGTGTTGAACAACTATCATTATTTGGCGATTAAGGGGTATACCCTTTTTTGTTTATTAAATGCGTTTATTTAAGTATTATTAGATTGTTTGATGTATAATAAATGAGTTCAGGAGGATTAAAATGACATTAGATTTAATCAAAAAATTAAGAGAAGTTTCTAAAGCAGGAATTCTTGAGTGTAAGAAGGCATTAAGTGATGCAAATGGAAACTATGATCAAGCTCTAGAGATATTAAGAAATAGTTTTGTTGCACATGAAGGTAACCAAAGAGTAGCTTCAAAGGGATTATGCAATGTTTATGTAGAAGGTAACCAAGCTATTTTATATGAAGTCAATGCAGAAACAGATTTCGTTTCCAAAAACGAAGTCTTTATCGATTTAATTCAATCCATAGCAAAACCTTTAATGGATTCAGAAGTTACAAATCCAGTCGATGCGAAAAAAGTAATGATTGACAATCACTCGGTCGATCAATTGATTCAACAAACATCATCTATCATCAAAGAAAACGCCTATTTAAGACGTTTTTATCGTGTTATAAAGGATGATTCCTACGGATTTGGAACGTATATCCATAATGGTGGAAAAGTCGTTACACTAGTGATTTTAAATAAAGATATAAAAGACTTAGCTAGAGATCTAGCCATGCAGGTTGCTGCAAATGCACCAACCTATTTAGATACTCAATTTATTGATCAAGATACGATGAATTATGAAAAGTTTATGTATGAAAAGGACAATAAAGACTTTGATGAATCATCATTTTTCAAGCATCTAGAAGAAATATCTTTAACAAGTCAACCCTTTATTAAAGATAATCATCAAAAAGTTTATGAAGTACTTGTTAAAAATGAAGTAGAAATTATAGATTTCTTTCGATTTGAACTCGGTCAAGGAATTGATAGTAAACTGAGTTGTAGATTAGATATTCCATGTGACGGCTCTAAAATAACGGTGAAACCTGTTTATTAAGCAAAGCTTTACTAATAATGATTATTTAAGTATATAATGAAGAGAGTGAGGTACAAAAAAATGAAAGTTAAAAAGAATGTTGGCATGATTGATCAATTGATCAGATATTTGCTTGCTGTAGTGTTTCTCGTTTTAACATTTACGGCAAGTTATTGGTTCTTTATAGGTGCAGTGGTTATGATGTTTACTGCATATTTCAGTTTTTGTGGTTTATATAAACTACTTGGAATTAATACTTGTAAAATTGATTATAGTAAAGTCGACGAAGACGAAGAATAGACCTCTTAAGGTCTTTTTTTTTCTGACGTTTGGTGTTAAGTGTTGGTGATAGCAATTCATCACACCTTTATTAAGCCACCCTTTCACCTTTCAAAAATTCTATCTAAAGTGCATATCTAAATTATGATATAATAATATTGCCAAACAATGTAAAAAGGAACTA
>CAKMKF010000058.1 GCA_927439925.1 uncultured Acholeplasmataceae bacterium
TACAAAAACAGTTTAATGACATTTTTGTGTCTAAACATTAATCAATTGACTAAAGAGCGGTTTAATACGCTCTTTTCTTTTAATTTAAAACTAAAAAATCATTAATGTAAATAAAAATAAGATTTTATTCATAGCTAATTCCCCTTTCAATATACATCCATTATAATTTATCGTACTATAACATACAAAGGTTATGCAACATAATAGTACGAATTCGTAATATTATTATTTTTGAAAGCGATTTCTCTTTTTATATGCAGTTTTTTTCCGAAATTAATGATTTTTTAGTTTTAAATTAAAAGAAAAGAGCGTATTAAACCGCTCTTTAGTCAATTGATTAATGTTTAGACACAAAAATGTCATTAAACTGTTTTTGTACTTTGATAAATGTAGTGCATTTTGCAAGTTGTTTTAATGTTGGTGCACCTACATAGGTGCAAGTCGAACGTATTCCACCTAAAATATCTTTTACAGTAACGTCAACTTCGCCTTTGAAAGGAATTCGAACTGTTCTACCTTCAGAGCTTCTATATTCGGCAACTTCACCATGATGTTTAATCATTGCAGTAGAAGAACTCATTCCATAAAACTCAACATATTTTTTCTCTTCAAGAATCGGTTCTTTCGTGTTAAAATTTCTTTTCCCAGTGTCGTAGTATTCAGTAATAACTTCACCGCCACCTTCGTTATGTCCAGCTAACATACCACCAAGCATTACAAAATCCGCTCCAGCACCAAATGCTTTAGCTACATCGCCCGGGCATGTACAACCACCATCACTAATGATGTGTGCACCAAGTCCATGTGCTGCATCAGCACATTCAATGATTGCTGAAAGTTGAGGATAACCAACACCGGTTTGAATTCTTGTTGTACATACGCTTCCTGGTCCAATACCGACTTTAACAATGTCAGCACCACGAAGAATTAATTCTTGAGTCATGTCTGCTGTTACGACGTTGCCTGCAATAATCGTGTGATTAGGATATAACTCTCTAACTTTTGAAACAAAAGTTCCGAAAGCTTCTGAATATCCGTTAGCAACATCAATACATATAAATTTTACTGCTGGATTTTTTTTAATAATCTCTTGTAGGTTCAAAAAATCGTTTGCACTTGTACCCGTGCTAACTGCGAAATACTCAGGGTTGAGTAATTCTTTTCGACTTATATATTCTTCAACTTGATGGTTTTTCACCATACAAGTAAATAATCTTGATTTTTGTAAGGCATATGCCATCTCAAATGTTCCAACACCATCCATATTCGATGCCATAATAGGTACACCACTCCATGTTTGCTTGCTGTGTTTGAAATGATATTCTCTATTTAAATCTACATCTCGACGAGAAACCAATGTCGATCTTTTTGGTCGAATAAGTACATCGCTAAAATCTAGTTTGTCATCTGCTTCAATACGCATAAAAATCACCTCATATTTTTTTTCTTACGTTGATATTATATGATAGAAACCTTAAGTTTTAACAAAAAAAACCAGTAATTTCTGATTTTAGTTGTTTATACCTTTATTTGAGCTTTTTAAATTGCATTTTTATGTAATAAAGAGTGATTAAGACTGCAGTCCAGTTGATGATTACAATCCCCCACCAAACACCATCTAAACCCATGTTTAGTGTAGTTCCTAATAGATAGAATAATCCAAATGGAACTGCTTGTCTAAATATACCCATAAAGATTGCATAGTTTGGTTTTTTAATACCTTGTAAAACAGAAATAGATATATTTAAGATCACGTAAGTTACAAAAGCAAGGACTTCAATACGCAAGTATCTAGCTCCTATTGAAATAACATCTGGATCATCATTAAAAACAGAGACTAAGATTGGGGCTAACGGAAAGATGATGATTGCTCCTAGAATCATGATTGATACACCAGCAAACATTGCTTTTTTAAACACTTCAAGTATTCTAGCTTTATTTTGTGCTCCAAAGTTTTGACCTGCAATGGTGAGTGCAGCTACATTTAATCCTAGAGCAGGTAGAAGTGCAATTTGTTCGATTCTGGTCGCTGCACCAAATGCTGCAACTCCACTTGTACCACCATATTGTAAAACGTAATAGTTGATGATGAAGATACCGATGGCAATCGTTGCCATATTAAGAGTAGAAGGTATTGCTTGTTTAAGGAGCTCTAGCATTGTTTTAATCGTAAATTTAGAAGTAATAAGTTTTTTGATATCGATCCATTCAGATTTTACAACACGATATGATAAATAAACGGTTCCAATCATTTGAACAAAAATCGTTGCGAATGCGATACCAACAACACCAAATCTAGGTAAACCAAACCAACCAAAGATAAATAAAGGATCTAAGAATAAATTTAAGAAGAAACTAATAATTAATAAGTTTCTGTACGTTTTTGTGTTTCCTTGGGAAGCTAATAATCCATTTAAAACAGCATTCAAAATAAAGAATACCGAACCAAAGAAAATAACATTTGTGTATGCTATCCCTAAATCAAGCGCTTCACCAGTTGCGCCTATAAGAACAAATAGTGGTCTTGTAAATGTTGTAGCAAATAAAGTGACAACCACTCCACTCAGTATTCCTAAAATAATAGCATTAAACCCTAACTGATTAAAACTATTTTTATCTTTTTTACCAAGTGCTATCGAGCCTAATGCAGAAACTGCATTACCAATACCAGCACTTAGTGCGATAATGATAAAAAATATCGGAAAAGAGAGCGTTAATCCTGCAAGAGCTTCAGTGGATAGTCTACCAGCATAAAAGGTATCAACAACATTAAAAAGCGTATTAAAGAGAAAGCCTATTGAAGCAGGTATAGCAATACGTTTTAAATGTTTATTGATTGAACCTTCTGTTAAGTCGGAGTCGATATTTCCAATTTGCTCTTTTATCATTTTTTGTTTTACACCTTTAACTTTTAAAGTTATCTTATAATCAAAATTGCTAGTTGTCAACTTACATACAACATTCTTTAATTCTAGCATGGTAAAATATGATTATATGACATGAAAGTAGGGATATTATGCTTTTTCCTATCCAAAATCAAAAAAGATTGAAAATGAATTTAAATGGTATTTGGAATTTTTCACTTGTAGAAGAATATTATGAACCGAACTTCCCTTTAGAGGATTATATATTGATGGCTGTTCCATCAAGCTATAACGATTTAGTTACGGATAAGAAAATAGCCAATCACGTGGGGTTAGTTTGTTACGAAAAGATGATTGATATACCAAAAATGATAGTTAATGAAGAATTAAGAATCAGAATAGGTGCTGCTACACATAAGGTGAGTGTATATTTTAATGGAGCAAAAATCGGATATCATAATGGTGGATTTTTACCGATAGATCTATTGATATCAAAAGAACTTATTGACGATCATAATAGATTATCGATTGTTCTAGACAACAGACTAGATTACCAAACACTTCCTATTGGTAAAATTGAGTACAAAAATGGTATTGAAAGACAAGTTATCAATTATGATTTCGCGAATCTTTCTGGAATTCATCGTGATGTTTTCTTATATACTAGACCAGAAAATTCAATAGAAGACATTTTTATTTCTACGAAAATTGATGAAGATAAAGCATATGTTATTTATCAAGTTATTACCAAGGGAAATATAAAGTTGATTGCTATTAAAGATAAGAATCAACAAGTTGTGGGGTTAAGTAATGAACAAGACGGAATGATTGTTGTTCATAAACCACATTTATGGGATATTGGGTTTGGATATTTATATACGCTAGAAGTTACTACAGATAATGATATATATCAACAACCATTTGGTATTAGAGAAATTGAGATTAAAAACAATCAATTTTTATTAAATAAGAAAGAAGTTTATTTTAAAGGATTTGGGATGCATGAGGATCATTTGATTATCGGTAAAGGAGCAAATTCAGCTCACCATATTAAAGATATGAATCTACTGCAGTGGATTCATGCAAACTCATTTAGAACTAGTCACTATCCTTATGCAGAAGAAATATATGATTTAGCGGATCAATTGGGTATTTTAGTCATTAATGAGATTCCAGCGGTTGGTTTAAACTTTTGGAGTGAAGAAAAGGTTTTTGTAGAAGGTGTTGTTGATGAAAAAACTAAACAAGTTCATATGGATCAACTCACTGAACTTGTCTATAGAGATAAAAACCATCCATCTGTTGTTATGTATAGTCTAGCAAATGAGGCTAACACACATGAAGAAGGAGCATATGCCTATTTTAAAGACATTTTTTCACATATGAGAACTTTGACTCACCTACCATTAATGATTGTTGAGTGGGTCAATGCAGAATCCAACAAAGTAGCAAGTCTTGCAGATGTTATTGGTTTAAACAGATATTTCGCTTGGTATTCTGAATTTGGTGAATTAGATGTCATTGAGGAACGAATCAAAAAAAATTTTAATGCTTATTTTGAGAAATTCAAAAAACCAATTATGCTAACCGAATTCGGAGCGGATACCATTGCAGGATTACATGCACTCCCTTCAGTTCCTTTTTCTGAGGAATTTCAAGTTGAATTTCTAGCCCTATACCAAAATGCGATTCAAGACCTTGATTATGTCATTGGAGAGCATGTTTGGAATTTCGCAGATTTCATGACGAAACAAGGACTTACAAGATTCAATGGGAACAAAAAAGGAGTGTTTTCTAGAGATCGACAACCTAAAATGGTTGCGCATTTTTTAAGGGAACATTGGAAAAATAGATAAGTTTGTTGATTTTAAGTATTTATTTATAAATAAAAGCACTTATTTACCTGTTATTTATAATATTGAGCCTGACTTGTATTTTTTAAATAAAGTGTGGTATTATCAAGGTGTATTCCCCATATATAGATTTTTAGTGATTCACTGATTAAAGAGTTTAAGTATTGGGATTTACAGTATTACTCGCTTTAAGCAATAAATTGATTGAAGATATACCTTTAATATTTTGTATAGATTTTAGAAGTATTTTGTATTTTAGTTTCTTGTATTCATATATATGGGGAATACAAACATTATAATTTTTAACATATGAAACTTGAAAAAGTTTCTTTTTTTATATATTTCTAATATAATAAACTTATAGATATCCATTTCGTACTCAAAGAGGTATACATGAACCTATTATTTAAAAATAAAGAAGAGTTTCGTAAGACCTTGATTATGTCATTGGAGAGCATGTTTGGAATTTCGCAGATTTCATGACGAA
>CAKMKF010000059.1 GCA_927439925.1 uncultured Acholeplasmataceae bacterium
TTCAAAAACATATTTGATGATATATTTGACCATATCCTCAGCTATATCCATATTCTTATTTAAATCTGTAAATGCCATTTCAGGTTCAATCATCCAAAACTCTGATGCATGTCTCATTGTATTAGAGTTTTCTGCTCTAAATGTAGGTCCAAATGTATAAACATTTTTGAAGGCAAGAGCGAATGTTTCAGCTTCAAGTTGTCCAGTAACTGTTAGGTTCGTTCTTTTGCCAAAGAAATCTTTCTTATAATCGACTTGTTTATCTTCATTCATTGGGATTTTATCTAGTGGGAGTGTTGTTACACCAAAGGTTTGCCCCGCACCTTCTCCATCATTACCAGTAATAATTGGAGTGTGCGTGTAAATAAATCCTTTACTTTGGAAGAATTCGTGAACTGCAAATGCTGCAACACTTCTTAATCTAAATACAGCATGAAAAAGATTAGTTCTAGCTCTTAAATGAGCAACCTCTCTTAAGAACTCTCTTGTATGTCTTTTTGGTTGAATCGGATAGTCTTCAGGTGAATCACCAAGAAGTTCAATATAGGTTGCTTTAATCTCGAATGGTTGTTTTGCTTCTGGTGTAAGAAGTAACTCTCCTTTAACAAGAATTGAACTACCTACTCTAATCTTTTGAACATCTTTGAAATTTGTGAGTTTTGTTTCCTCATAAACGACCTGAATCGTATCAAAAAACGTCCCATCATGGAAGTTGATAAATCCAAACTCTTTTTGAGCTCTATTGTTGCGTACCCAACCGTATAAAACAAGTTCTTTATTGACTTGAGAATCCGTGTTTCTATAAATCTTTTTTACTGTAGTTTCCATAAATACCCCTTTAATATAAATATCTTTACAAAGCCAACAAGTGTTTAAAAAATAAAACGCCCTCAGAACAATCTAAGGACGTAAAATATACGCGGTACCACCTTAGTTCTAGAATCAAATTCTAGCCCTCGAAACTCTTAACGCGAGTACACGGACAGGTCTACTTTCAAGTGATTTCTTCTGTCTCTCCAAGTGTTTTTCACATCTCTATTTTGACCAGGCTTACACCATCCCTGACTCGCTAACAAAATATCTGAAATGTTACTCTCTTTTCATTGATTTACAACTTATTATAACTTTAATCATGCTATTTGTCAATTCTCTTCGGTTTCAATTAAATCTTCTATTTCTTCTAGTTCATCATCTTCGATTGCATCAAATTCTGTATTCGAAATATGCTTAAATCTTGTGCTGATTTTAGTGCTTGTGATATTGACATTTTCAGCGTTTTTAGCAACACTATCAATTGATTTTTTAAGTTTATCCCAACGCTCAACATAGCGTCTAAATTCATCACCAAGCTTCTTTAATTCAGTAACGATGACTTGTGCCTGTTTGTCTCTTTCCATGTTTGCTGCGACCATTTGGACCATGGATAGCGTAGAAAACAGTGTTGTTGGTGAAACGATCCATACTCTATTTTTCTGAGCATAATCATTTAAGTCTTCATGGTATGCTGCAATTTCAGCAAAAATCGCTTCTGCAGGAATAAACATAAAGGCTTGATCACTAGTTTCTCCTATAATAATGTATTTATTCTTAATATCATCAATGTGTTTTTTTACGTCTTTCTTGAAATCCTTAGTTGCTTGAGCACGATCTGCATCTCCTAAATCTCTATTCACCATACGTTTATAGTTATCTAGTGGGAATTTAGAGTCAACTGCGACCATTCCCATTGGCTCAGGTGCGTAAATAACTGCGTCTGCTATCGAACTATTAGATAAGGTTTTTTGTCTTCCATAAAGGTTAGTTGTCTCACCGAAAACTGCTGAAAGTAGTTGGTAAAGCTGCACTTCACCAAAAATCCCTCTAGTTTTTTTATCCGTTAGCAATACATTAAGCGATACAACTTCACCTGATAATGACTCGATTTTCTTTTGTGCTTCATCAATTCTTCCAAGTCTTTCAATAACATCGGTAAATGTTTTATTGGTTTTATCGAATCCTGATGTTAGTCTTAACTCAACTTTTTCGTTGATTTCCTTCATTTGACGATCGATATGTTGCATCATATTCTCTTTAAATGTGTTTAAATCTATTTGGCTTGATTTACTTGAATCACCAAATAACTTACCCATTTCATACTTTAAATCTCCGTACTCCTTCTGGAAATAGAGTTTAAGTTCATTTTGGGCTTTCGTTTGTTCGCTTAAATCAATTTCTGGAACTACTGGTTTTGATAGTTTCATCCACGAAATAACAACTAAACCTATTAAAACGACCAATAATCCAATCATTATATATTCAAATAATCCCATAGTACCCCTCCTTTAAATATCTTCTAGGTAATAAATGTGTACAACCTCGTCAATAACTTCAACATAACTCACAATATATGTTTCATTCGAAAGTATAATATCGTGTACAGATGTAATAAAACCATCATCATTTAATGCTTGTGCGTAATTTCTTTGTCTTTCTGGTTCTACCAGTACATCTTGATATGCCCTACTCACTAAATCAGTACACCCAAACTTGTATCTCATATCCATAAATATTAAGAAATTGTATAGGTTTTGATCGACTTTATCCATTCCATAATCTACAGCACCATCTATTTGCTCTTGAGTTATATTCTTGACTCTAAGTCCAACAAATTTAGTTCTATACATTTGACCGTAAACAGCTGCGTCAGGATGATCTTCTGCTCTAAATCTTGGGTTCAACCAATAATTATAAGAAGTAGATACTGTTACACTATAATCATGTGGCTCGTCACCTGGATGGAAAATAATATCAAAAATGGATTCATTATCATCTGGAAAGCCTACAGCTTCTATATATCTATTCTCACCATTGTTTAATGCGACGTGTCCAC
>CAKMKF010000060.1 GCA_927439925.1 uncultured Acholeplasmataceae bacterium
ATTCCTGAAAACAATTATAAAGACAATTTAATTATTGAAATAAATGTCAACTTCACAAATGACGTACCAATCCTTATTTCTCAAAAACTATTTGCAGATCCTTCTAGATCTGATTCAGTTGTCTCCTCAATGACATTAGAAGGTAATCAATCAATTATCAAAAATATAAATATTAATGGGTCACTTAAACAAGATATCGGATTTTTCGGTTTAATTGGTGAAGATGCAGTTGTAAGGAATTTCTTTTTGGATACTCCAGTTATTTACAGTAATCCAAATTCTACTGATAGTAGAGTCGGTTTTCACAGCCATGGAGTTACTATTAGTGATAGTTATGCAACCGGATATATAGCAGGCCATGTCCTAAATTCTGCGATCCTTGAAAAAGTTTATGTGATTGCTCCAACGATTAATAGTGGAACGAATGAATACTATAATAATTCAAAATTCGGATTAATTGGTAATACTTCTGAGAATGCTTCGAGTGAAGATGGTGGCTTAAGTAACGCGTATTATTTTGAATTAACTACTCAGTGGGCGTATAACTTTGTGTATCAAGCATTGCAGCTTGATGCAGCAACTCCTATTTATGTTGAAACAGGTCTAAGATTAGGTACAGTTTTATCGATTAATGCTACTGGACAAGCAGTGATTACAGGTAATACAAATAATAATAATTACTACACAATTTCGACATTAAAGGTTTCCTATAGTAGCACATTCAGTGATCCAGTATTTTTGTTTGATTTACTTAAAGAACTTGGCTATATTGATCCAGCAACAGGTGCAAACTATAATAGAAAAAATATCGATGTTGTTGGTGGTACAACCATTGATACTGTTACAAATACGATGTCTTTTGGTGTCTCTTATGATTCATTTAAATCACCATACTATAATCAAACATTCAATGCAAGACTTTTAAAAAATACAATCGTTTTATATGTAAGAGCTACTGGGGAAGCAAACTTGGGCCAAATGACAGCAACATTTGGCGCGAATGCTGAACTCAGATATATTCCTGGTTTTGTTGCTGATTCTTCACAAGTGACAGGGTATCGTTATGTTGAAAATAGAGTTTGGAGAAATAAGAACGATCTCATCCTTTATCCTGGAGGTTCTGGGGCTACAGTCACTATTGATATTGGTAGTGCTTTCGCTGCGGTTGAAGAACAGCCAGATGGTAGTATGAGAGTCATTAATCCGAACATAGTTATCCCTGATTATTATGTGTTTGTCTTAGGTATTTCTAACTCTCAGGTTTCTTCAATAACTTCTGTATCATTTAGATATGTGCCAGCGTCCTCAGATGAGTTTTCGGCACTTTATGATGTGGATATTATTAGTAGTGTGGATGAAGTGTTAAATAATCCTAACTACATCAACTCAGACATTTATTTTGATTACTATTTAGGAGTAAATCAAACCATTATTATTAACTATGTGAAGGCATTTGACCTCTTAGGTGAAGTCTATCGAATTTATATATCTGGACATAATCCTGGAACTTCCTATTTATACTTTGATGTAGCTAATATCAGCAGAAGGCGAATTGAGATTTATATCAATAATCAGATTTTAGTCAGTAATTCAAATAAGATGACAACGCTTAGATTCTCTAGCTCAGGTATTCTTGTCAGTACTTCGTAGTATCAAATTTAAATAGAAAAAAGAACCTTAATTTATCGGAATAAGGTTCTTTTTTTTGTTTTTTCAATATCTTTTTAAGGAAGTAGAAGTATACCAATAATCAGTCCTGCTAAACCAAAGACAACCATCAAAATATTGAATCCAGTTTTACCCATCATTTTTATCATGACCTTAACTTTACCCATTTGATAGATAAAAGGAAACTGAAATACAAAGCTTGCTAACAAAAATGCACCATAAACAATTAGAAATATTGCGAAATATTGCATATAAACCTCCTATATTTTTACTCTTTTTGAGTATAATTTAAAGAATAACAATCCTAATAATACATTAACAACTAACCCTATTAAGAAATAGAGTGTTGAACTTCCAAGTAGATAATCACCAGGAATAAGCTGCATAGAAACTAATCTTGCTGGCCAGAAACCTGGTAGAACTCCTAAAAATAGTTCAGTCCAATTGGTTAAGAAAAGTGCTGCGATTGGTACCAATAAGATAATTCCTGATAACTTCATAATGACGAAACCTTCTACTTTATTGGAAGCAAAACAATTGATGAGTAGTGCGAAAATTGGACCTTGCATCGATGCAAGCAAGATTATATAAATGAAGTCTAAAAAGCTAGCATTACTTAAAAATCCTGTAACAAGAACTAGAAGAATTGTAGCTAAGATCCCCAATAAATAACTCACTGCTAATTTAATAAACACATAGTATTTCACATTGATTGGTGTGATACGAAGTGATAATAAGACTTTATCATCTTGATCATCTAAAAGTGTAAATCCAGTAATCGCACCAAACATAAAACTGTTCATTAAGATGAAGACAAGTGTGACGATATCTCCAGCCATTTGACTATCAAGCTCTCTTAAGTAAGGAACTAGAAAATATGCTATTAAAGCCATTATCAGTGGGTAAATCAAAAGAAACATATACATTTTATCTCTAGTCATTGTCTTTAATTCATGAACTAAAACACGTTTAAACATGATTACACCCCACTTTGTCTAACTGCATATTCCTTGAATTTAGGAAGCACATAATACTTAAATCCGAAGATTGATCCGAGTAGTAAAACAAGGAATCCGATGATTGATTTCAATTCTATTGGTGCACCAAATCCAACTTCAATTAGCTTGATAGCTGACTGTGTTGGAGCAATTAACAACACATGTTCCCACACTTCACCTTTAAATATTAAACCAAAGAAATTAAGTGCAGAAGGGATTGTGAATACGAATGAATAGATCATAACATTCACTAATACAGATGTAAAATCTTTTGAATGGAAGGAAAATACAAACCCTAGTAAACTATGAAAGAATATAGAGAGCACAAGTGCGATCACGATAAAGAACCAATTGACTTCCACATTTTTTACAAAATAGAAAACTAAGATGATTAGAAGTGATGAAAATAAGTTATGTATTGTATTGGCAATTGCTTTAGATAGAATCAGTTCTTTATTGGTTACAGGTGTAACTAACATGGTTGAGAAAGTAGATTCTGTTTTTTCAAAAAAACATAACGGATCCTACAAAGATGATTGACATCATGGTAGCATCTACCATAATTACGAAAGGCAACATCATTTTTAAAATATCAATGTCATCGATAAAATAAAGAAGAAGGAACCATACGATTGCTACGACAAAACTGACTGTTGTTACATGATATTTATTGAGTCGTTGCAGTTCACCTTTAATTAAAACAATCAGTCTACTCATGGTTGAGTCCTACACCAGTCACATGGATAAATATATCTTCTAGGGTTGTTTCACCACTATGTAGTGTTTCAATATCTTTTGTTTGTAGAAGATTTAAAAATTCTTCATTTTTACCAATGCCATCCATTGGGAATTCTTTGCTGACTGTCTTTCCATTTTCTTTATATTCTAAATTCATGGTTCTCTTACCATATTTAAGTTTTAAGTTTCTTGGACTATCCATTTCTTTGATTTGTCCATCTACGACAAATGCTACTCTGTCGCATAGCTGATCGATGTCTGCCATGATGTGACTTGTAATAAACACAGTTCCACCATTTTTCTTATACTCTTTAATCATATCTTTTAAGATCATGGCGTTTGTTGGATCTAGCCCGTTTGTAGGTTCATCTAAGAATAACATTTCTGGAGAATTGAGCATTGCGCGAACGAAATTAAGACGAATTTTCATACCTTTTGAGTATTCAGATACCATCTTGTCACGGCTTTCCCATAATCCAACACGTTTCATAAGTGTTTCAACATCATTATTCTTCTTATATAGTTTTAAGAAGAAATTGATGTTTTCCATCGCTGTCATTTTAGAGAAATGAATTGGCATTTCAAAGCTGACACCAATCGATTCAAAGAATGAATCATCTAGCTTGGCGATATCATCACCATTGTAATAGATAGAACCATTATAGTGATCAAGAAGTTTAATCAATATCTTTTGAGTTGTACTTTTACCAGCTCCACTAGGCCCTAGAAATCCAAATACTTCACCTTTTCCAATTTCAAAAGAGATGCCTTTAATGGTTTCTTCCTTATTCTTTGGATACGTAAAATGTAAATCCTTAACAGCAAACATATTATTCAATTCCTTTCTTTAGGATGTCAACTAGTTGTTTGACCATCCGGTCGATCTCATTAAAATCTATTGTATCCTTCATGAATTCATCGAGTGTTACTTTACTCATGAACTCAAGAAGAAATGAAGCCAGAAATTTCGAATTTATTTCTTTTTTAATAATTCCTTTTTCTTGATCAAATTCGATAAATTTTGAATATAGCTCAATTGCTTGATTCATTCCCTTTTTAAACATTTCACTTTTGATGTAATGTTCTGAGGTTATCATTTTTTGTCCAGCTTTCATCAACTCAGGATATGTTTTCGCAAAATAGAATCCTTTAACATAGATTTGGTAGAATCGATCTAGAAATGGTATATCCATATCAGGAAGAAATAGTTCTCCATAGAATTCATATTTTTTTAATCCAATATATTGATAGAAATAATCGTATAAGTCATCTTTATCTTTAAAATATTGATAGAAACTACCTCTTGGTATTTTTGAGTTTCTGATGATACTTGCTAGATTGATGTGTTCATAGGTATGCATTCCCATTTCTTCAATTGCTGCTTGCATAATGCGTTCTTGTTTTTCCTTATTTAAATTAAAATATGTTGGGTATGGCATCTTATCACCTCGATATGACAACCCTGTCACATTTATATTGTACACCTAAAAATATACGTTGTCAACAAAAAAAGAAGAGAGCAAATTTCGCTCTCTAATGTAGGTGGATTTAATTCTAAGAATTACCTATTTGCAACAATCTTCAGAATCTTCCTCGCAACAAGGTTTTGATTCGTCTTTACAACATTCTTCGGATCCGTCTTTACAACAAT
>CAKMKF010000061.1 GCA_927439925.1 uncultured Acholeplasmataceae bacterium
TCGGCGTACCTCGCGAGCTGATCCCGATTTGCCAGGATGGCGACGACTACTACTGCGTCGAAGAAGACGGCACGGTGGTGCTGTGGTCCGGCGAAGAAGAGCTGGTCACCGAAGAGTCCTGGGAGTCGGTGTGGCACTGGGCACGGGATGTCTGGCTGGAAAGCTGATACCTGCGGATCGCCCGAATGCCCTTGCAGGAGCCGGCTTGCCGGCTTCTGCAGTGAATCGTTCGGCAATTGATAGTGGTCAGCGCTCCGGCGTGTCCTTGTGGTTATCCAGGGTTTCCAGCAAGGCCACCTGCATGCGCGTATGCACGCGGATGAACCAGCGCCAGAGCACCGCTGCCACTGCGGCGGTTACCACCGCGATCAACACCAGCAACTTGTTGGTCGGCAAAATACTGGCCGACAAGGCGGCCAAAAGCAGGAAGATCACCAGTAGCGAGAGAATCGGGATCAGTTCGGTTCATTTAATCCTGCAATTGTAGCGATGATGATCTTTACAGTAGTAACGGTATTATTTTCATTATTAATTAATAAACCAGAAAAAAATATCTTATTGTAGATATTTGCTGTGAAATATTTTAGTAAAATTGAGTAGCACACTTGCATGAGATGTAATCTAGTGCTATAATGCTTTTATATTCACATGAAGATTTCATATGAAGAGGTATAACATGAGTTTAAAAGTAACAGTTAAGTTTGTACAAGTTCATCTTCATCATCATAAAACCGGGTTTGTTTCATAGAAGATAGCTTCTATAGATACGAGCCCTTATGACGTTGCAAGGGACTTGTATCTAATATAACTTTGAATTTCAGGGTTGGATAGATATAGTCTATCCGACCTTTTTATTTTATTTAAAAAAACAAATGATTAAAAACATAGGAGGCATTATGGAATTTTTATTAATGACAGAAGAATTAAGATATTACAAACTGAAGTATGAAATGACGAAGAAGTTAGAAGAATTAGTCATTAAAAAAGGGTATATGCAAATTGAGCCACAATTCTTTGAAGAATATGATAGCTTTATTCGCATGAATAAAAGAATTAAGAAGGAAAGTACTGTTAAGTTATTAGACCTTGATGGAAGAATTTTAATTCTAAGACCAGATATTACAACATCTATTATTAAACATGTGATCCCTAAATGGGAGGAAAACAGAGAGTTGAAGTTGTTTTATCTCTCTACAACTTTCAGTCGTAACCAAAAAGGTGCGATTGAGGAAAAGAAACAGTTTGGTGTCGAGTATTTAGGGGATTCATCGATGAAAGCTGATTTAGAAGTATTAAAACTTGGATTTTCAATGTTAAAAACTTTTGGAATTGAATTTATAGCAGAAATCAATAACAACAAGTTTTTAAACACACTTCTAGAAGAATTAGGCTTTGATGAAGAAAAATCTACACAGTTCAAAAACATTATCTATTATAAAAATCAAGATGCATTAAATCAATTTGTAAATGATTCGAATATAGCAGTTGAAAATCAAGACTTGATTAAAAACTTGCTTAAGTATCAAGGAACAATTCAAGATATAAAAGAGAAACTAAACCCCATGAATTTATCTAAAAAAATGAGAGATGCGATTGATGAACTTGAATTTGTGAGTAAAGAAATGGACAGTACTGATCAAAAATATGCGAGATTTGATTTATCAGCAATCTCACAATATGACTATTATGCAGGAATAACATTTAAGATCTATATTGAAGGTATACCAAATCCGATCATGAGTGGTGGAAGATATGATTTACTAACACAAAGACTGGGTAAAGACATACCGGCAGTAGGATTTACCTTAAATAGTGCGGACATTTTAAAGGAGGTTCTAAAGAATTATGAATAGATACCTAACCATAGCCTTACCTAAGGGAAGGCTCGGAGATAGTGCAATAGAAAGATTTGATCGAATTGGTTGGGGAGATTCGATTTCTAAGGACTCTAGAAAACTTATATTTATTGATGAAGTCAATTTCATTAAATATATGTTAGTTAAACCAAGCGATGTCATTACATACGTTGAAAATGGAGTTGCAGACATTGGAATTATCGGTAAAGATAGTATTTTAGAAAGTGAAGCTGAGATTTATGAGCTTCTCGACTTAGGATTTGGGAAATGCAGGTTCTCAATTGCAGGAAGAAAAGGTCAAATCATTCACCAAAATGATGAAGTCTTAAGGATTGCTACAAAGTATCCTAGAATTACAGCGAAATATTTTGATTTAAGAAAACAACCAATTGAGATTATCAAACTCAATGGATCTGTAGAACTAGCTCCTCTTGTTGGACTATCTGATGTGATTACCGATATTGTTGAAACAGGAAGCACTTTAAAAGCGAATGGACTAGAAGTATTAGAAGATATGTTAGAAATCAGTGCAAAACTGATTTCAAATCGAGTGAGTTATCGCTTTAAATATGAAAAGATAAATACCCTATGTGAATTATTAAGGGTTGATAAGGAGAATAACAATGATTCCAATTATTAATCAAAATGAAAATAATGAACTATTTACTAAGTTAATTCAAAGAACACAGTTTGATTTCAATAGAATCAATACAGTCGTTGAAGAGATTGTGATGAATGTAAAAAAATATAAGGATGATGCAGTCAGAAAATATACCAATGCATTTGATGGTATCGACTTAATCAATTTTAAGGTATCACAAAAAGAAATTGATGAAGCATTTCTTCGAATTGACAAAAAGCTTGAAGGATATTTAAAAGAAGCTTTAGAAAACATTAAAAGTTATCATGAAAAACAAATGATTCAATCTTTTAGTATCGAAAAAGAAAAAGGAATTACCCTTGGACAAATCGTTAAACCAATTGATACAGTAGGTATTTATGTACCAGGAGGTACTGCGAGTTACCCATCTACTGTATTGATGAATGCAGTTCCTGCTAAAATAGCTGGTGTGAAAAGACTAGTCATGGTAACTCCACCAAATAAAGAAGGTAAAGTTAAAGATTCTATTTTGGTAGCTGCAAAGCTTGCTGGTGTCGATGAAATTTATAAAGTTGGTGGTGCACAAGGTATAGCAGCACTTACCTATGGAACAGA
>CAKMKF010000062.1 GCA_927439925.1 uncultured Acholeplasmataceae bacterium
GACCGACTGATGTCTTATCATTTATAAATGATGATGAAAGCATTAGATCATTAGGTGACATCTTCATTTCTTTAGATCAAGCAAGAAGGCAAGCAGCAGACTATGCCTAAAACAGTTGTTCGCGAAAAAGAAACATTAGAAGATGCTTTACGTCGCTTTAAACGCGATGTTTCTAAGTCAGGAAACCTCCAAGAAG
This sequence comes from uncultured Acholeplasmataceae bacterium, assembly GCA_927439925.1. Classification (GTDB taxonomy): domain Bacteria; phylum Bacillota_I; class Bacilli_A; order Acholeplasmatales; family Acholeplasmataceae; genus Peloplasma. Next base: position 197 of record CAKMKF010000062.1, read on the forward strand.
CACGCAAGCGTGAGTTTTACGTGAAACCTAGTGTAGCACGCAAAGACGCACAACGTGCAGCACGCGCTAAAAAAAAGTAAAGTAAAATTCGCACCTTTCGGGTGCGTTTTTATATGAATTCACTTAAAAAAGTACAGCAGTGCTTTTTTATTTTTTCTGGTATGGTATAATAAAAACACGATAAGGAGCGGATTTAATGAAATTAAATCGACAAATTCATCATGCTGAAGCAATCGCAAGACTGGTAGGCATACAAGATCGTAATTTATTAGTTTTCAAGCAATATCTAGGTATTAATGTATCGATCTTAGGTTCTGAAATTGTTACAGACGCTAAGAAAGAGTATTTAGAATTGTTGGAGGCTATTTTTGCTGTTTTAATAGAACTTGCAGAACATCAAGTACAGTTAACTGAACGCGATGTTATGTATATCATTAAGCTTGCTGAAAAGAATGAACTCGAAGATGTTTTTGAATTATATCGGAATAGAAAAAAGATTTTAGTTAATGATCAAGGTAAATCTATTTATCCCAAAACGTTTAATCAAAAAAGCTATGTTGAAGCGATTACCAATTATGATTTAGTTTTTGGTGTCGGACCTGCTGGAACAGGGAAAACCTATTTAGCGGTGGCTCAGGCAGTAGCTGATTTAAAAAATAATAAAGTCAAAAAATTAATACTTACAAGACCGGTTGTTGAAGCTGGTGAGAATCTAGGATTTCTTCCTGGTGATTTAAAGGATAAGGTTGATCCTTATTTAGTACCTTTGTATGACGCGCTCTATGAGATGCTAGGAGTGCAGACAACCTTAAGTCTTCTTGAAAAGGGAGTTATTGAAATAGCACCTCTCGCTTATATGAGAGGGAGAACATTAGAAAATGCATTTGTAATTTTAGATGAAGCACAAAATACAACGAAGGTTCAAATGAAAATGTTTTTAACACGTCTTGGATTCGCATCAAAGATGGTAATTACAGGAGACCCTTCACAATCTGACTTACCGAAGGGAACCCCTTCAGGACTGAATCAAGCATTATCACTTTTACAAGGCTTAGAGGATATTCAAATCATTACATTTGACAAGATTGATGTCGTCAGACATCCACTTGTCCAAAGAATACTTGAAAGGTATGAGACTAGTGAAAATCAATCTACATAATCAAACAAGTGAAGATATAAAGGATATAAAAAAACTTTTGAAAAAGGTTTTTCGTCCCATTAAAAATAAGAAAAACATGCAAATCATTTTTGTATCTCAAGAAGAGATTAAAGAGTTAAATAAGAATTACCGTCATATCGATAAATCAACAGATGTTCTATCTTTTCCAAATGATGATGAAACAGATACTTCTATAGGTGATATTTTTATATCGATAGAACAAGCGAGATTACAAGCTAAAGACTACGGACATTCATTTGAACGAGAAATCGGGTTTCTAGCAGTTCATGGTTACCTTCATCTTTTAGGATTTGATCATCACACCAAACCAGAAGAAGAATTCATGACAGAAGCTCAAGAAAAAATATTAAGAAAAGCGAAGTTAGAAAGGAAATAACATGAAAAATATAAATGAAGCGCTAATTGCAAGAAGTAAAGCGTATACCCCATATTCTGATTTTAAAGTTGGAGCTGCCATTCTTTTAAAAGATGGTACCTATATTCATGGAGCAAACATTGAGAATGCATCTTATGGATTATCAAATTGTGCAGAAAGAAGTGCTTTATTTTCTCTATATAGCCAAGGTTATAAAAAAGAAGATATTGAATCTATTACCATTATCGCAAACGATCACTCACCTGTGTCTCCATGTGGAGCATGCAGACAGGTGATGCATGAACTTCTGCCAAAAAATGCTAAAGTCATTCTCGCGAATACAAAAGGTGAAACTAAGGAAACAACTACTGATGAACTTCTACCTTACGCATTCGTTTTAGATGAAAAGCCTAAAGATGAGTAGTCATAAGTCTGGATTTATCGCGATTGTTGGTCGCCCAAATGTTGGGAAATCAACATTAATCAATCAACTGATTGGTGAGAAGATTGCGATTATGAGTCCAAAACCTCAAACCACTAGAAATAGAATATTAGGAGTTTTATCAACGGATGAATATCAAATGATCTTTGTTGATACTCCAGGCATGCATAAAGGAAGAGATTTATTAAATAAATCGATTGATAAGGTTGCTGTGTCATCAATTAATGATGTAGATATTGTTTTATTTGTCGTCGACTCTATTAAAGGTGCAGCTGAAGATCATATCATTCAATACTTTAGAGATTTAAAAATTCCAGTCTTTTTAGTCATTAACAAAATTGATGAACTGAAAAACAGATCAGCAATTGATGAAGTGATTATTAGTTATTTAGATGCTTATCCTTTTGAAGGTGTCATTCCGATATCAGCTAAGGAAAAAACACATTTGAATAGACTGATTGAAACATTAGTCCCATTACTAGAAGAAGGTCCACAATTTTTCCCTGTTGACATGAAAAGCGATCAAAGTGAAGAGATGCTTATGTCTGAACTGATTCGTGAAAAGATTTTATTCCATACCGAACAAGAAGTTCCTCATGCAGTTGCTGTAGTGATTGAATCACTAGAAGAGAATGCGGAATTAAATACTTTAGATGTGACCGCGTTAATTATTGTTGAACGTGCGACACAAAAACAGATCTTAATTGGTAAAGCAGGAGAAAAGATTAAAAAAATTGGTACAGAAGCTAGAAAAGAAATCAATTCATTACTCAATACGAAAATTCATCTCACCCTTTGGGTTAAGATAAAAAAAGATTGGAGAAATAGACCGAATGACTTAAAGGCATTTGGCTATGGTGAGTAATTGATGGAAGGGCTCATTTACCGGGTACAACCCTATCAGGAAAATGCTAGACTACTATTTGTTTATACGCCAAAAGGTAAGAAAACATTATTAGCACAAGGTTCTCAAAAGATGAATCAAGTCTCAAGAGTGCTTTCTCAGTTTTTGACTCATATTGAGTTTAAAGAATCAGAAAAAACGTTTGTTACATTATCGGAATCAAAGATAGTTAACGATTTTTCTGCAATAAAAAATGATTTTCATCAGACAAAGAGTGCAGCACTAATCCTAGAGATTATTGATCACTTAATTGTTGAAAATTATAGTCATCAATTGATCTTCAATGAAATGATGTTAGCCTTAAATAGTAAAAATATTCATGAAGCTTCAATTAGTTTTGCATTAAAGATTTTAAAACCTTTAGGCTATCCCTTAGATTTATCAGGTGATGGTAGAAAAATTAAAGGAATCAATATTGAAAAAGGTGGTTTAGTCTATCAAGGAGAACTAGATTTATTAGACCTTGATGTGAAAGATGCCATAATACTTCTCAAACTATCATTAATGCCTTATACTGAACTTGAATTACTAGAAAAAGAAGTTCTTTATAAAATAAAGGAATTTATTTTAAAATATTACCAGTTTCATTTACAAATTACATTAAAAAATCTACAATAGACATTAAAGGATGTGTTCACATGGTTACATTAGATATGATTGTTCAATATGCAAAAACCTCCGGATTTATATATCAGGGCAGCGAGCTCTATGGAGGACTTGCAAATACTTGGGACTACGGTCCTTTAGGAAGTCTTCTAAAGAAGAATATTAAGAATGCTTGGATTCAAAAATTTCAAAGAGAAACAGCTGCTAATGTCTTATTAGACAGTTCGATTCT
>CAKMKF010000063.1 GCA_927439925.1 uncultured Acholeplasmataceae bacterium
GCATTGATTATAAGTGCTGCAGCTGTTGGATTTATACATTTAATTTTAAGTTATAATTCAGCTGATTTATACAATGTAAAAGTTATTAAACTCGGTGACCAGGAGTATAAACTCCATTCGTCACTTTTTACGATCATCGATTATCGAAATGTATTCGGTTCTGAACTTTTCAGTGACATCAAAAAACTAGAAAAGGGTAAGAACATAAAGGAAGAAGATTTCTCGCTTGTGATCGATACTATCTTCCGAATCATCTACGTTCTTCATCGTCCATTCAGTAAAACATCCTATAATGATTTCTTGATGGCACTTGATTTTGGCATCTTAAGTGATACAGAAGAACTAGGTATTTTATCTCAAACCATCGGGGAGATGTTGGGTACTCTCCAAAAAGGCACCAAACCATCCCCACAGTCCAAATGATGAGCCCGAGTTTGGTGCAACCTCAAACATTATCTTTAACTTGGCTCATCTAGGACTCTCAATTGAAGATTCGAAATATTTTGATTTAACGACATACTTTGAGTTGGTTCAACTTGAGATGAAAGTTATATCAGGAAAAGATACAGTTAGAAAAGCCTCACAATCCGACATTGATTGGTATTTGATAGGATAGATTGTCTTCAAATTCATCGTGTGGTAAAATGATTATATGTTGATTGTTTACTATATATATAATAGTTGATTATTGGGGAGGCAATGTATGAATCATGCAATGATACATAGTTTTGTTGGTAGATTAAGAAATTTTAAAGCACCTAAAGATTCATTAACACCACTTTTTGAAGCCATAAGTAATTCTATTCAATCTATTGATGAAGGATCTGTCGATAAAGGTGAGATAAATATCACGATTAATCGAAGCTCATCAAACCTAGTAGAAGGACCAACCGCTCCGATATTTTCAATATCTATAACTGATAACGGAACAGGTTTTAACAACCAAAATTTTGACTCTTTCAAAACATTTGATTCTTTGTATAAACTGAGTCACGGTGGCAAAGGTATCGGTAGATTGAATTGGTTGAAAGTATTTGATAAAGTATCCGTGGATAGTATATATGAAACTTTAGAAGGAAACAAATACATATCTTTTGATTTTTCAGCAAATGAAGGTATTCATAATGTGGTTGAAAAGCCCACTGTTTCAAATAGATTTACGTCAATCACACTTATAAGCGTTAAAAATGAATACAAGAAAAAAATGGAAATTCAGTTTAATGAATTAATTGACAGATTAATTGAACATTTTACCAGTTTTTTAGTAATAGGATCCCAGACCAAAATACTACTTATTGAAGGAAACAAATCAGTTTCAATCAATGATTATTTTAAAAACGAGAAATTTGTAAAGGATGATTCCCAAGATATCGAAATTGAAGGTAATAAATTTGAAATCAAGCATGTTTTTATGAAATCATCACATTATGGTTCTCATAAAATCTTTATTTGTGCACACAAAAGAGTTGTAAAAGCTATCAATATTCCTTCTGTTGAAGATTTACCTTCATCTTTTAGTATTGAAAATCAGAAGGCAATATATCAATGTTTTGTGTCCAGTGAGCTGCTTGACAAAGATGTAAATCAAGAAAGAAGTGAGTTTAACTCAATCTCATTCGAAAAAAATGATAATGAGAATTTTTTTGCGGAAAAAACAATTCTTGAAACTATATTAAAATCTGTTTCTATATATTTAGATAAGCATCTAGAACCCATAAAAATTGAGAAAATGGAATTACTTAAAGCATATGTTGATGAAACAGCTCCAATGTATAGATATTTATTTAAAAACAATCGCGATGATTTAGAGAGAATTAGCTATTCTGTTGTTAAAAGTAAGAATAAAGAAAAGATTGATGTTGAATTATATAAAATCCGATATAAGCAAATGACTAATTCTTTGAAAAAACTCAATGAACTTGACGAAATTGATCAAGTGACTGATGAGTCTCTAAACAGTTTGATTGAGAGTTTTACTGATGAAGCAAAATCTGAACTTGCCGGCTATATTTTGAAAAGAAAACATGTTCTTGAGTTACTTGGTAAAATGATTAGATATGAAGATTCAGCAAAATACTTTAAAGAACAAAAATTACATCGTTTGTTTTTCCCAATGAAGTCAGATGACATCAAAATCGACTATAATCAGCATAATCTATGGTTAATTGATGAAAGACTAGCATATTCATATAGTTTCTTCTCAGATATCCCAATTAGAAAAATATTTAAAGACTCCGAAAGTAAGCAACGACCTGATGGCTTGTTTCTTGATGCCGTTGCAATGACTGATTCAACTACAGGCAAAGCAACAAACGTTATTATTGTTGAATTTAAACGTCCAGGAAGAGATGATTATACTTATACAGATAACCCATTCATTCAAGTTTTCCAATACATTGATGAGATTAGAGGTAAAACAAACAAAGGGCAAAATGGAGATATCATAGCTATTGATTCAAATACTAAATTTGTTGCATATATAATTGCGGATATAACAAACTCTCTTTTGCAACTATTCAAGCAGTATTCAATATATCCCGCATCGGATGGTGAGTCATACTTTGGACTTGTTCCACAGTACAATTTATATATTGAAATAACACCATACAAAACTGTTATTGATAATTCAGAAAAAAGAAATAAGGTTTTCTTTGATAAGTTATTCAAGTGATTCGTTGAGTTTTTTCAGTAAAGCATGTCATAAAATGATGTGCTTTTTTTATTACAATGGAGGTGAGTAAAGATGGCAGAAACAATCAAAGGGTTAAATATAAAATTAAGTCTTGATGGTAGAGATTTAGAGAACGAACTTAAAGAGATTCAATCAGATCTCAAAGAACAACAAAAGGATCTCAAAGCCATCAATGCCAACCTCAAGTATGACAGCTCAAATGTTGAACTTTGGAAACAGAAGCAATCTAAACTCAACGATATCCTTCAAACGACTAAAAAGAAGCTAGAAACACAGAATCAAGAACTTGAAAAAGCAAAGCAAGCAGTCAAACTGGGGCAAATGAGTGAAACTGAATTTAATAAACTCGCTCGAAATGTTGCTTATACTGAAGCAGAAGTTTCCAAACTCAATAAGGAGCTTCAAAACACAAGAACCAAAATCACAGAACTATCCAATGCCAATTTTGAAAAGATAGGTAAATTAGGTTCAACCTTAACAAAGTCTATTACTATGCCAGTTCTAGGTGCTATATCTGCACTCAGTGTACTAGCTGTTAAGACTGCTGTTGCTGCGGATAATATTGCTGATACAGCCGCTAAACTTGGCCTAAGTGCCGAGAGTTTACAAGAGTGGAACTACGTTGCAAAGATTTCAGGAAGTTCGACAGAAAGCCTAAATAAGGCCTTTATCAAGATAAACGGAATACTTGGCGATATCGCAACTGGCAACGGTGATAAGGTAGCTGAAAGTCTTGCTCAAATTGGAATCACGGTTGATGACCTTAAAGGACTTAATGCAGATCAAGCGTTCAATTT
>CAKMKF010000064.1 GCA_927439925.1 uncultured Acholeplasmataceae bacterium
TTTTCTTTTTAGCACATGGTATACTATAAATATATTATAGAAAAAGGATGTCTTTTAATGTTTGGCAAAGCATAAAAAACAAGGTTTTTCCTATTTTTTTACCTCTTTCTGTTTCAAGCACTCCGATTCCAGCAAAAAAAACCTCTTTTGCTTTCTTCGACTTTAAGAGGTCCTGTAAAACCGATGACTTGATTATGTTTCAAGGCGACAAGAAGTGGTAATGGATTTTCTTGATTCAAGTTATTTAGAATGACACTTTTCCAATGTGGTGCATTGATATCATCTGTAAATTCATTGATTTTTGTATGTTTTTTTGGATCATAAAAAGCTATTTCAAATCCTTCACTTTGATTCATTTTGATTTGATTGATTATATTCTCTGGCATTTTAAAAGTATTTAAGTCAAGATAATAGGTATCTTGAATACTGTTAGATATATAATGGTTTTCTAGATAAAAATCATACATTTCACTATCTAGCAAAACTCCTTGATAACAAGGGTGGGTAATACCTTCAAGTGGATACCAAGAAAGAGATATAGGATTAAAAAAATGAATGAGTGACTCTTTAACACCTTTCATGATCATTTGATGATCATAAAAATCCAAAAGAGTACTCTTTATATATATTGATTCGCCATATAGGATGGTAATATAACTTTTTTCATCTTTTATATGACTCAATATGAAACCTGAAATTTGAGAATCATTTTCCTCTATTGCTAGAAAACCTTGTTCAACTATTTTAAAAAACGAAGATTTTTCAAGTAAAACAAACGTTTTATCGAAAAGCGTTTTTTCTTGATAATAACGATATAGTTTCTCTAAGTCCGTGTGTTTTAAAATTCTTGTCATCTGTTACCTCTATTATATTTCATTTGATATACCTAATATAAGTATAATTGATTATCCTCAATTTTAAATATCATTTAAGTGATAATGAAAGTTTCTTACATAATAAGAATAAACAAATAAACAAGAAGATTTTAACTTGCACATGCAGTAGTCTTCGACTATACTTAAACTAAATCACAGCAATGAAAGTGAGAAATTATGAAAAAAATATTAAAAACGATTTGGTTATCCATGTTTATCCTTATTCTTTGTGGATGCACAGATCCTATAGATGAAACCGAACCAGTATTGTCTAATCCTGATGGATATGTCGATGTCGATGTTACTTTTAAGCTAGAAGGTGGACATTGGGATAAAAGTATTTTTACATCTTTAGAACCAAAAGACGAATTAATCATAACCGATATTAACAATACTACAGGTACGGTATTTACATTAATTGATTCAAAAGATGTTTCCCTAAGATGGTTTTATAAGGTGTTTATTGTCTACAACGATGCATATGATGCATATGAAGTAGTAGGAAAAGATTTAGCAACTGCTTCAGTTGCCAATCTAGATTTGCCTGATTATGACTACGTTTTAGCTCTTCACGACAATCTAGTAGATCAAGAGACTAAAGATATATTCATAAGCTATGTAGGTAATGATGAAGAGTTGTTTCTCCTATTTGATCAAGAATTAGATAGTTATGTTTCAGGGGATTTAAAGGTATCATTTTATCCAGAAGAGTCAATTACATTTGATTACATGAAATTAATGAATCAAAGCGAGGCATTACCAGTTCCAATTCGAAATGAGTTTAGTTTTATAGGTTGGAGTGATGGAACCAATACATTCACCACTTTTCCAAGATATCAAGCTAAAGATCAAATAGAAAGTATTATCTATCAAGCAGTTTGGGAGGGATATACAATGGAAGCTCTTGAATCTTACTTAAATGGTTTTATTCCAACAAAAGCTACAACCAATATTGAATTACCAATAAGCTATAGTCAATATCAAATTGTTTGGGAATCAAATGAAGAAGAAGCCATTAGTTCGACAGGACTTTATAGAAGACCTTATCAAGATAAAATAGTTACACTAACAGCAACCATTACATCAGATGATGGAGTAGTTATTAAAAACTATGAAATTGAAGTTGATGGATATAAAGAGTTATCTACTGGTATCGCGTCTAGTTATATCTATAGAAATTATCACTTATTAAATAATGAATTTTTCGAAACACTTGATATTATCAATACAGCATTTATTATAGCAACAGAAGATGCATCTTTAATTGGTACAACTTATTTATCTAATGTTGAGACTTATATCATACCTCGAGCTAGATTACATGGAAGCTGGGTAATCATGTCAGTTGCTCCTGAATCTAAATGGTCTACAATCGCAGCAAGTCCTACACTCGTTAATCAATTTGCGGATAATATCGTTGAAATGATCAACACTTATGGATTTGATGGAGTCGATATAGATTGGGAAACACCTAGATCTGGTGAACAAACAAGATTTACAGAGTTGATGCGTGTTGTTTATACAAAAGTAAAAGCCAATAATCCAAATCATTTAGTCACTGCAGCGATTGCAGGAGGAATGTGGCAACCTCCTATGTATGATTTAATCAACTCGCAACAATATCTAGATTACATCAATATGATGACTTATGGAATGACATCTAGTAATGGCTATTATCAAAATGCATTGTTTAAAGATACTACATATCACAATACAACTTTCAATGTTGGAAGAACTTTGACAAGTTGTTCGATTGAAGAAAGTGTTCAAATCTATAATGAAACTTTCAATATTCCTTATAGTAAAATTATTGTAGGCGTCGCTTTTTATGGAATGAGACAAGTTAGAAGTTATAATGAATCTACTCAAACTTGGTCAACTTGGACAGGAGATGGATCAGTCTACTACGCAAGTATAGTCAATAATTATTTAGGAAATAGTAATTATACAAGGTATTATGATGCAAGTGCAGGTGTTCCATTTATTGTTAAAAATGATGGAACAGAATTCATCTCTTATGATGATCCAAGATCAATTGCAGATAAGAGTTCTTATATATTAGAAAATGAACTTGGTGGGATGATGTTTTGGGAGAATGGAACAGATACTACAGGTACATTATTACTCGCATTAAGAATCGGACTAAATAAGTAATAAACTAAACTACTCTTTCCAAATGGAAGGAGTTTTTTAATGAAAAAAAACAAAAAATTGATTAAAATAGATAAATTTAAAGTTATAATAGATTTAAATAGCAACAACGATTGATTTTGATGGTTTTTTATTTCTAAAGGGGTATAGATGCCAATAGGGGATAAGCTATCTGAGCAAAAGAAAATAAAATCTAGATTGGAGATCCTAAAAACATGGATGTCCTCTTTTGTTATGGGAACTGCTGCTATTGTTATGGCAATTATTTTAATTCCATCAAGTCCCAAAGCATCTATCTTGAATGTGACTATATTTCAAACTGAAGTCGTCTATCAAGTCGAAATCACGGATCAAGATGAATCATTAGATCTAGATTCACTCACCATTGTCTTATCAAATCAATTCGTAGAAATATCAAAACCTTTAGAGTTTGGAATGAATGTTGGAATGTTTGATCAATTAAGTCCTAATACTCTTTATAGTCTATCAGTATATGGCTCAAAAGGGTTTGGTAATGAAAGACTTGATATCATAACAATTAAAACCGAGGATCGCTCTGGTGGAGCGATTATCTCGCAAACACTGGTTGAAACATTTGAATGGAATCATCATTATAGCATTGAAGTTTTAGTTAAAGATCAAGAAAACTTATATGGTGACATTTATCTATATTATGCATACCTATATGAAGAAGAATTAGATCCGGTTTATGTGAGCACCTTGATACTAAACGAAAGAGAAATTATTGAGTTATTAGATGTTCCTATTTATAACAATATAGTCCACCTCTATTTAGAAGCTGAACTGTTATCTGGAGGATTTGTTGTTTTAGATGAACTCTACTTCGCAGTACCATTTCAATTGGAAACTTCTATTTATCTAGAGCACATCGATCAAAATATTATTGAATACTCATTTTATCCAGATTATTCTAGTGAACAAATAGTGACTTACACATTTGATCTTTATTATGGAAAGCAAAAAGTAGATACTAAAGAAATCATTTATAGTAGAGATGAAAATGTGATGCATACATCAAGTACTTATGTTTCATTTGAGAAACTAAGAGAAGCAAGCCTTTATCATGTTATTGTTTCTGCAAGTTATCAAAATCCAATAACCTTAAGAAGGGAATCCATCGTCTTACTTGAAGAAGATGTACAAACTTTAGGTGACTATGAAATTGATTTTCAAATAACAAAAGTCTTAGATTCCTATGAAGTTTATGTCTATTTAAATGATCCCAATCATTATTTTCAAAACGTGAGTTATATATTATATGATATGACAGGAGAATTTCCCTCATATATTGAATCGATGAGCTATGGATTTATTCCTGATGGAGATGGGAAGTATCAAAGTTTTAGTTTCAATGCACCAAATGTTTCAAGTTATCAAATGATGATTCGAGTATTCAATAATTCGGAATATATGATATATCATATAGTGTTCGATGAAACCATTAAACCTTAGGAGGCAATATCATGAATCAAAAAAATGAAAAAATGAAGTTATTAATTGTTAGCAGCGTTGTCTTTGTTTTAATTCTTATAGGAAGTTTAGCAAGTATCTTGTTTCCTGGAACAACATTTGCACTGATTATCGAAAACTCGATTGGTAAGTTCTTTAATATTATCAATTTCATTACCAACCATTATGTAACAATCCTAGAAAGTATAACAATCGTTATCTTCGTATGGGTTTTAAACAAAGTATTACAGTTCTTAATCGTTTTAATGACAAATAAGAAGAATAGAAGTATGACCCTAGGGAAATTGTTTGGTTCAATTGTGAGATATTTAAGCTTCATTATAGCCGTGTTCCTAATTCTTTTTGCTTGGGGAGTTCAAACGCCGACATTACTTGCAGGTGCTGGTATTTTGGGGCTGGCAATTAGTTTTGGTGCACAATCACTAATTGAAGATATATTTGCAGGATTATTCATCATATTTGAAAAGCAGTTCGTTGTTGGTGATATCATTCAAATAGGAAGTCATCGGGGTATTGTCAAAGAAATTGGGATTCGTATAACAAAGGTAGAAGACATGAATGGTGATGTCTTGATAATAAACAATTCTGATGTTAGAGGAGCAATCAATACATCGGTTAATCCTTCTGTGTCGATGTGTATGATATCAATTGAGTATGGATCAGATCTTAAAAAAATAGAAAAAATTATTATTGAAAACCTTGAGTCTATTAAAAAAAATATCCCAGAAATAATCGAAGGACCATATTATGACGGATTAGAATCACTCGCAGATTCCTCGATTGTAATTAGAGTTAGTGCTAAAACAGATGAACTCTATAAAAACAAAGTGAGAAGAGCTTTGAATAGAGAATTGATTTTAATATTTGAAAAGAATTCAATAAATATTCCTTTCCCACAATTAGTTATTCATCGAGAAGATGAAAAAAAGGATCATTCATAAGTTGATAATTAATTAAATTTTAGATAAAAAAAATAACGGTCTATTGGCCGTTATTTTTCATATTTTAATTGAGTATTTTTTCTTTTTGACTTCATTTTTTTTAAATCCGTCTCACTTAAGATAATTCCAAAGAATACAAAGATAATACCTAATAATATATAAATATTAAAGGGGTCATTATAAAAAAGAATCGCAAGGACAGGACCGAATAAACTTTCAGTTGATATTAAAATGGCTGCTTCAGCCTCATTCGCATATTTTTGACCAACACTTTGTAAAACAAAACCGATAAAGCTTCCTAAAAACCCGATGCTAATCGCTGCAATAAGCACTTTTATATTTAAACTAGATGACAACACATCTTTAGGTAAACCACCAGAAAATGCCATATTAATGGTTGCGAACACGGTGAAAATGAGTAGTTGAAATGCCATTAAAACATAAGGGTCTTTTTGTTTTGCTTTCTTCCCTAAAAAGAAGATATGAAAAGCATAGAAGAATGCTCCTATAAATGTCAAAATATCACCGCTTGCTACAGTCAGTTCTTTGAAATCCACAGAAATTAAAGATATTCCTAACATCACAATGATACCTGCAATAACTGTTTGGTTTCCAACTCTTTTTTTATCGAATATATAGATGATGATTGGCATCATAAATATATAAGCTGCAGTAATTAATGCATTATTGGATGCAGTCGTATTCGCTAAACCCCAGGTTTGAAAAAAGTACCCTAAAAATAGAAAAATGCCCAAAAAAAACCCAGCTTTGATGGTCTCTTTATCGGTGTTTCTAATTCGCTTGTTGAAAATAATAAATATCGAAATAGTGGCTACCAAAAATCTAATGAATAGAAGTTGTGAGTAATTCCAACCATTGTCTAAAATATATTTATTGACTATAAAACCAAATCCCCAAATGAATCCTGCAGAGATTAAAATAATTCTTGCTAAATTTTTATTCATGTAAATTCTCCTAGTCACCTCATTTATTATATGATATTCAATTCAAAAATGAAACTATATAAATATAGATTTGAATTGATTTACATTATAACTGTGTCAAAAAGTCAAAGAACCTATGCAGTTTAAGATATAATAGAGATATAGATTAAAAAAACGGAGACGATTATGAAACAATCAACATTTATTATGTTTAAACCAGATACAATAGAAAGACATTTAGAAAATGATATTATAAATATCTTTATCGAACAAGGATATTATATTGAAAGAAGTAAAGAAGTTATTGTCGATGAAAAATTGATATTGACACATTATGAAGAAGTGATTAAAGCAGTCAATAAGGACTATTTTAAAAATGGAGTTTTAACTGCATTTTTAGGAAAAAGAGTTCTAGCTTATGAAATATCAAAAGATTCTATTGATGTTGTTCATGAAGTGCGTGATTTGATTGGAGCAACCGATCCATCAAAAGCACTTCCTACATGTATTAGAGGTCGGTTTGGTGTAGATTCGATTGAAAAAGCAGTGATTGAAAAGAGAATGGTAAATAATTTAATTCACGCATCAGATTCTATTGAAAGCGTAGAAAGAGAACTCAAACTTTGGTTTGATCATCAGTAGGTGAGCATATGATTGGAAATGTTAAAGATTTAAAAAAAATTGATTTTACAGGACCACTTGTTCATGAAGCAAGTATGAAAGTGCTTGTCTCAGATAGTGATGGATGGGACAACCATGTGATGAGAGTCGTTGAATTAAATGAAAATGGTTATTCACCAAAGCATCAACATCCATGGCCACATATCAACTATTTTCTAGAAGGAAATGGTGAATTAGAAATTGATGGTATTGTTACACCGGTCTCTGCAGGTAACTACGCATTCGTCCCTGGAAATACACTCCACCAGTTTAGAAATAAAGGAGTTAATACTTTTAAGTTCATTTGTATCGTACCTAAAGAGGGTCACAAATACTAATTTGATAGAGGAAGTGCGTTTTGACGAATTTAGAGTTAAAAAAATTATTTGAGTCACAATTTGATGTTGTAGGCATCATTCATACAAAAAAGTATTTGGATGAAGCGAAAAAAATGGGTAAAGATGTTCCACATGTTGACTATCCAACGATAGTTACTGTAGGACTTTCTTACCCTTTTCGTACTATTAAACATACGAAAACGCATTTAGCACCATCTTTTTATACTTTTGGTAGTGATTATCATAGTGTACTAAAAAAAAGAATCGAAGTTGTGATGAGTAATCTTCCTTATTCTTATCAATTGGGTGTCGATAATCATCCACACAATGAACGCTTAGCAGCGGTTCTTTCTGGAGTTGGTTACTTTGGGAAAAATCAGTTGATTATCAATAAAGATTTAGGAACTTATATGTTTTTAGGGATTGTTTTTATCGATGTTAAACTCGATCAAGAGTTCATTTTGGAGGTTACTGATGACTGTGGTACATGTAGAAAATGCATTGATGCATGCCCTCCAAGTGCACTTTATGAAGGTGGATTTGATATTAACAAATGTATGAGTCATTTTAATCAAACAAAACGTGTCCTAACTGATCAAGAAATCGATTTAAATTACTCTTTATTTGGATGTGATATCTGTCAGATGGTATGTCCTAAAAATATAAACGTAAAGACCAATATACATCCTGAATTTGAGCTGTCAGGTAAAGAAATGGTTTCTATTGTTGATCTATTTACTGATTCCGAAAAAGTTTTCAAAGAAAAATATAATGACATGTCTTACCTATGGAAAGGTAAAACTATATTAATGAGAAATGCATTAACGATACTCAATAAACAAAAGAACTCACAATACAATGATTTAATTGAGAAATCTATACTAAAACATCAAATGCCTTGGTATCAAGAAACGGCTACAAAAATATTAGGTAATTTAAAGAAAAATAAGATATAATAAGAATAGATAGATTCAAATTTCCGGGGGTGGAATATTATGCGACCTAGACGCTTCTTTTATCGAAGATATTATCGGTTTCATCAATTAAGTGATGAAGAAATGTTGATGGAAATATTAATGCCTGTTATCGCGGTTATCGTGATGATTTTGGTTTTGTTCTTTATTGAATACGGAAAGGTTTTATTAATCTTTTTTATTGCTATATCCATTGGCTTTATAGCTTATCTAATAACTAATTTATGCATAAAACGTATACGCTATAATAAGAACAAAAGTGATTATTTGACAACATATTATTATAAAGAGACCCAAAGACCTTTTACAAAAGATATACTATCAAGAGAACTTAATTTTGAAATATCAGTATATAACTCTATTAGAGAAACTATCGGTAAAAGATATTACTTGCTACATCAACATCAAGTCCAAAAAAGTAAAGATTCATTATCTACGATAAGTATTGATCTTTTGCTATTTCATACATCAGGAATATATGTTATTGAAACAATGAATTTAACAATGAATTCTATAACAAAGCTTAAGGCAAAAGAACTAGATGATTTGAAATTTGAAAAAGTTAAGGATTACAATCTCTTCAATATGCACAAATTGGAAAGAGTCAGACAATATGAAAAATGGATAAGATCCAATACAACACATAACCCACTTTCATTGAACCAAAGAAAGATAGATATTTTAAAGTCTAAATATGGTGTAGAATTTGAGAATGCTCTAGTTTTTTCTCCTGAAATGCTCATGGGTGAAGAAAATTTTCCAAAAACTATTTCTTCCATATATTCAGAACCTGAGTTCATGGAACACTTGAGAACGACAAAAACTGTATATAATGACTTTCAGTTATATAGAATATATCAGGCATTTAGAGATGAGAGTTTAATGAAGGGTATCAATTTATAGAGAAAATATCGAAAGATGGATGCATACCTGGTTCATCTTTCTTTGTTTAATAATTAATCATACCGAAGTAAATTAAAAAAAAGATATTAAGAATACCTTAAGTTACTATTGTGTGTATATACTATAATGTATAATAAATGTAGTTCGATATACTTCTTTTTGCTTAATTTTGGAAATGTTAATGAAATAAAGTCAGATACAAGAGGTAGACTATGTTTGTGAGAAAAGGCTTCGATCAAAAAACTGAAAAAACATTTTTGCACTCCAGCGAATTTACTGATCCTCTCTATATAAGAGGAATTTTTATTTTGTTCATTATTTTATATGCCTTATTCGGCTTTATGGACATGGTATACTTCCCAAATATGATCAATACTCTCATCATTATTCGATTTCTAATCGTTATTCCCGTTTTGTGTATAGTTGTCAGTTTGACATTCACTAAACACTTCTACAAATTGAATCAAATTGTCGTTTCATTTGGTTTTCTTGTTGGTGGGATTGGAATCGCACATATGCTTATTTTAGAACCTGGAAATGTCATTTATAATGGTGGGCTCTTTATGGTTCTTTTTTCAGGCTTTTTATTATGCAAGCTTAGATTCATTTACGCTACTGTTGCTGGTTGGATGATATTTTTATTTTTGCTCGTTGGTTATGTCATATTGAACGGACAGATTTCTGAGTCATTTTTTTATAGCTTATTATTTTTTGCAGGTGCTATAGTCATTGGGATGGTTGGAGTCTATAATATCGAAAAAATGAATAGAAAACAATATTTGAATTCAATACATATTACTCAGTTTAATGAATCGTTAAAATTACAATATGAAGAAAAAAATAGTCAATTAGAGCAATTAGAAAAATCAATCAAAGAAAATGAAATATTACAAAAAATAAATTTAGAAAAAGATCTTCTAACGGAGTCTCTAAAATCAAGTGAACAACAATATAAACTTTTAACGACTCAAATGTATATGGGATTAGCACTTCATGAAATGATCTATGATGAACTAGGAAAACCTATTGATTATATGTTTTTGAGCATCAATGATAGTTATGAGCGTGTTACTGGACTTAAGAGAGAAGATTTAATTGGAAAAACAGTATTGGAAGTTATGCCTGAAACAGAAAAATATTGGATTGATACCTTTCATACGGTTGCACAGTCTGGTAATCCTATTCAATTTGAAAACTATTCCAAATCAATAGGTAAATATTACAGTGTATCTGCATATTCTCCTCAAAAGGGACAATTTGCTGTCTTAGTTGATGATATAACAGATCGAAAAAAATTAGAAGAAGAGCGAAAAGAGAGAGAAAAAGACTTATTGACATCTCAAAAAATAGCTCATTTAGGAACTTGGAGATTAAATATTGAAACGAATGAAGTTATTTGGTCTGATGAGCTCAGAAATATTTACGGATTAGAACCTAACGAACCAGCACCACCATATCCAGAGCATTTGAAATATTTCTCGAAATCAAGTTGGGAAAAACTTTCATCTGCACTTTCACTTGCTAGTACAAAAGGAACTCCTTACGAATTAGAGTTGGAAATGATTAGAAAAGATGGCACTAGAGGATGGATGTGGGTAAAGGGAGAAGCAGAAAGAGATAGACATAATCAAATAATCGCTATTTCAGGTGCAGCTCAAGACATCACACAAAGAAAACTTTTAGAACAAGAACTTTATGAAAGCCATCAAAAGTTTATCGCAATTTTCGAAAAATCACCAGTAGCCATCGAATTCTTTGATGCAAACGGAAAACATACTTACGCTAATGATGCAGCAAACGAATTGTTTGGCGTAATATATCCCGAAGAACTCAAAGGATTAAAACTTTTTGATAATCCAAATTTAAACCCTGAACTAGTTGAAAAAATAGCTAATTTCGAGAATGTTAGTATAGAAATAGAATATGATTTTGAAAAGGTTAAAGAACATAATCTATACCAGACAACTAAATCAGGTAAAAGAATATTGAAATTGTCCATAACTCCACTAATCAAAAATAAAGAACTGAATGGTTATATTCTACATTCGGAAGATATAACACTAGAGCGACAAAAACAAAAAGAAATTGAATACTTAAGCTATCATGATTACTTAACAAATCTCTATAACCGTAGATTTTTTGTAAGATCATTTCATAGACTTGTATCTAAGTCTCGGTTTCCACTGGGGATTATGATGATTGATATTAATGGATTGAAGATTATCAATGATGCCTATGGGCATACCCAAGGAGATATCGCAATCAAACTAGTATCGAAATTATTCATGAAAGTTTTTAAGGATGAAGAAGTTGTAGCAAGAATTGGTGGAGATGAGTTTGCAGTTTTAGTGCCAGATAAAGACTCTCTACAAATGCAAGAGTATAAAGAAAAAATTATTGAACTAGTTCAAGACATTAATGTAGGTAATATTGAAATATCTCTTGCTATTGGCTATGATGTTATTATGGATGCAGATAGAGATATTGATGAAATATTAAGTACAGCAGAAAATTATCTATATCGACATAAAGTAACTGTTGGGACAAGTGTTAGAAATCATGCGATTAAAGCAATATTAAATACTTTGACAGATAAATATGAAGAAGAAAAGATACATTCTGAGAGAGTTAGTAATTTTTGTAAAAGAATTGGTATTGAACTAGGCATTAGTAAAGAAGAAGTCGATCTACTTGAACTTGCTGGTATGTATCATGACATCGGTAAAATATCAATACCAGATGCTATACTCAATAAACCTGCAAAATTAACCAATGAAGAGTATGAAATTATTAAGACACACACTCAAATAGGATATCAAATACTAAAAGCTGCTGATGAATATTCAGGTCTTGCAGAATATGCTTTGTCCCATCACGAGCGTTGGGATGGAAGAGGGTATCCGAAAGGATTGAAAGGTACAGATATACCATTGTTTTCTAGAATCATTTGTATAGCAGATTCATTTGAAGCAATGACTGCAGATAGACCCTACCGAAAAGGTATGAGTGTTGATGATGCGATACAAGAGATAAAAAGATGTTCTGGTACTCAATTTGATCCAGAGATAGCTTCGATATTTATTCGTAAAATATTGACTGAAGAAAATTTTGAAAATTGATTTATTCTAAACGTGTCAACTAGACACGTTTTTTACTTATATAGAAAGTGTTACCAATTCTGCTTTTAATTGTAGTGGTATAATAAAGAAAAGAACCAACAAATTTTTTAATCTTTTTGGAGGAAATCAAATGGATGAAAAACAAACTTTCTTTAAAAAAATAACCGAAATGACAGGAAAAAATGAAAGAGAAATCTATCAAATGTATCTGGACAGTCATTTTGAAAAACATAGTGAAATTCGTACATTCTTTATTGAGAAACTCGAGCTTAGTTATGGGTTTGCGAATACACTCGCTCACTATGTGTCAAAAACTGATGGAACAAGTTTATCTGAAGGGAAAACAATGGACGAATTGCTTGATGAAATATACTCCAAAGACAAAGCAAAGTTTAGACCTATACATGAAGAGCTAATATCAGAAATCAAAAAATTTGGTGATTTTGAGATGATTCCAAAAAAGGGATACATGAGTCTAAAGCAAAAAAGACAGTTTGCAATGATTGGTCCAAAGACAAATAATAGAATGGAAATCGGAATAAATGGTAAAAATCTTAAGAGCTCCCAAAGATTAGAGGAACAACCAAAGGGAAGTATGTGTCAATACATTGTAAAAATTACTGATTTGAAAGATGTAGACCAAGAATTAATAGGTTGGCTATATGAAGCTTATCAACAATCAAAATAAAAAAAGGAAATTCATATGACAAGTAAACATGACCAAGAATTAATGAACATAAAAAAATATATGCAAGAAAATGCACAACCAAATGTTAAAAAAATACAAGAGAAGAAAACAGGTTCTCTTGATGTTATTGGATTAACGATGAAAGATATTAGGAATTTAGGCAAACAGATAGGTGTGAACCATAGTCTTGCAGAAGAACTTTTTGAATACAGCATATATGAATACTTGATGCTAGGTTCAATCATAGCAGATCCAATGATGGTTAATGAAAAAACAGCAAGAATTTGGTTAAAAAAAGCACAATCAACTTCAATAGTAGATCAAGCGTTATCGATATTGTTAATTCAACATCCAGAAAGACATCAATGGTTAAATGTATTTCTAGTTGATCAAGATGAAGACATACGCTATGGTGGTTATAGTATGTTATCTAGCTACTATAGGCTAGAACCACTTGAAACGCTTCAATCTGATTTAGCTGTCAAAGCTTTAAAAATGATTAAAAAGAATCTTGGAAATGAACCACTAACGATACAAAACGCTATGAACAATGCAGTTGTCATGGCCGGATTACATGTCCCAAGTTTAGTTGAACTGGCTAAAGAAGTTGCTGATTACATTGGACATGTAATGCCTTTAGTTGCGAAAAACCAATGTAATATACAAAGTGCTAGTGATTATTTAAATAGATACATCGATCAACCTAAGTTTAGTAGGGTAGCTCGGTTGAAAGCGTTAGTTGATTAAATATTTAAGACGAATCTTGTCTTTTTAGCCTAAAATCACCATTATAATAGATAATTTAATATTAAATCTACAAATTTTTTTAGATTAAACATCAAAATAATCACGAACAAGATTAGTATCTTGATTGGTGATTTTTTTAATTTTCACAAATATGTTTATTCTCACATAAGTTTGATATTTGCCATTTAATGATTGGATTTTTATGAAAAAAGATGAAAATAATAATAATATCGTATAAATAACAACCACAATATGAAAAGAATGATATATAGAATAAAGTATAGGCAAATAATGTTGACAATATGAAAATATAAGAATATACTGAACTTACTACAAGAGGTGGGTTTGTCTTGTATATTTCCATGAAGGAGGAAGTATGATGTTAAAACAAG